>JASJPP010000001.1:0-5868 GCA_031432155.1 Patescibacteria group bacterium
TTCTTGTCCAAAATCAACGACGTTTGACCGGCAATCGTCTCCAGATTTTTAGCGTCGATTATCGAATAAAATTTATTTTTTAATTCGGCGCTTTCCACCTCCATCTGGCTCAGATCGGTTTCCCAGCGTTCAGTTTCGTGGCGAAGATTAACCGATTCATTGTAAAGAAAAACGCCCCAGACCGCGCTCATCACAATGGCGATCACAAAACATGAAATTAGCAAATTAAATTTATAATTATTTTTGTTTGGTTGAATGATTGTCATAAAATTTTTAGAACTCTTAATTTTGCGGAGCGGCTGCGCGGATTTTCTTTTATTTCTTCCGCGCTCGGCCGAACCGGTTTTTTGGTTAAAATTTCCGCTTTTCCATCTTTGGCAAGTTTTCTAAAATAATTTTTGACGATTCTGTCTTCCAAAGAATGAAATGAAATTATTCCGACGCGACCTTTTGATTTTAAAATACGGTTTAATTTATTTAAAACTTTTTCCAGATTATCCAATTCAGAATTGACGTAAATCCTTAACGCTTGAAAAACTTTGGTTGCCGGATTAATTTTGGTTTTCCCGAAACTTCGCGGCGCCGCTTCTCCTATAACCCCCGTCAGATCAAAAGTCGTTAAAATTCTTTTTTTCTTCCTTTGGGCAACAATAGCTTTTGCTATTCGCCGCGAATGCCTTTCTTCGCCGTATTTCCAGAAAATATCGGCTAAATCTTTTTCATTAAAACTATTTATTATCGCGGCCGCGGTTTGTTCGGTTTTTCTGCTGTATCTCATATCAAGCGGTTCGTTTCTTAAAAAACTGAAGCCTCTGCCGGATTTTTCCAGCTGTTCGGAAGAAAATCCCAGATCAAGAAAAAGTCCGTCAGCTTTTTCGTTTTTCAACATCTCCGGCAAATCGGCATAATTCCCGCAACGCAAAATCAGATTTTTGAAACCGGCCAGTCGCGATCGGCAATCCTCAATCATCTTTTCATCCCAGTCTATTCCCAATAATTTTCCGTCCGGTCCGATTCTTTTTGAAATCTCGGCCGCGTGGCCGCCGCCGTCAATCGTTCCGTCTATAAAAAACTCTCCTTTCTGCGGATTCAAAATCTCCATTGCTTCTTTTAAAAAAACGGGTGTGTGAATCATATTCTGAAAAAAACTTGCGAGGGTGGGAGGTTATCCCACCCTCTTTGAAGAGGAGAGTTCGTAAAGCTTTTTTTGGGCTTCGTGAGGCGTCGCGCAAACCGCCAGAATCTTTTCCGAATTGGGAATTTTCTGGCAGCCCCTTTCAAACGTCTCGTATTCGCATGCGCGAATACAACAACTGTCGTCTACCCAAAAATAACTCATTTTTCTCACCTCCTTTCCGTATGGGAATGAACTTCTTTCTTTTTATTTTTTTAAATATCTATATCCCCAATTCTCCCAGTTTTTCCGCTATCTCGTCCGAATCTTTTTCTGTTTTTCTTTTATACGCGTCCCATTTGTTCGTGTCCCATACTTCTATCCTGTTATACAATCCGGCGACAACCGCCTGCTTTTTTAATCCGGCGTATTCACGCAAATAATCGGAAATCAAAATTCTCCCTTGTTTGTCTATATCGGCCTCCATGGCGCCGGCAAGCATCAATCTGGCGAAAGCGCGGGAATTCGACTGAACCAACGGCAAAGACATCAATTTCTTTGCCAAAATTTCCCAATCCGCCGCGGTAAAAACAAAAAGACAATGATCCAAACCTCTTGTGATAATCGCCGCGCCCTTCATTTTCAATCTGAATTTTGCGGGCAAAGCCATCCTGCCTTTTTCATCTATTGTATGTTTGTATTCCCCGATAAACATAGTTATTCACCACTTTGGGTACTTATCCCCATAATTATCCACAATCCCCCACTTTTATTTAATTTTGCTCCACTTCACGATTTAAGTCAATAAAAAAACCGTTGAATTTTTGATGCCGACAATTTTAAAAAAATCCTTTATTCAAGCGAATTTTTAAAGTTCATGCTAAAAATTATCCACAAATTATTAACTTTATTGAAAATACGATTTAAAAACATTGTTTTTAATAAACAAAATTGATAGAATGATATGTAATTTATGATTACCGAAGCCATAAAAAATTTTCCGGAACAGCTTAAATTTGAGCCGGAAATTAAAAACGCCGAGAAACTAATCGCGGCCAAAACTTACATTGTCGCCGGCATGGGCGGTTCCAATCTCGCCACCGATCTCGTCAAAATTGGACGTCCGATGCTGGACATAATTTCTCATCGCGATTACGGTTTGCCGGCAATACCCGATGAGAAAATGAAAAACAGTTTGATAATCGCTGTTTCATACTCCGGCAACACCGAAGAAACAATCGACGCTTTTAAAACGGCGCTTGACCGCAACCTTCCGGTTGCCTGTATCGGCGTCAATGGAAAACTTTTGGAACTCGCCGAGGAAAACAAAATTCCTTACGTGAAAATTCCCGACACCGGCATTCAGCCGCGTTCAGCCGTCGGCTTTATGATGATCGGTTTATTAAAACTGATGGGACTGGAAGACGCGATTGAAGAAATTAAAAAAACCGCGGAACGGCTTGATCTGACAAAAACCGAAAACGACGGCAAAATACTGGCGGAAAAACTGAATGGGAAAATACCAGTTGTTTATTCTTCGTCGAAAAACGAAGCAATCGCTTATAACTGGAAAATCCGTTTTAACGAAACTGGAAAGACACCGGCCTTCTACAATGTTTTTCCGGAACTCAATCACAACGAAATGGTTTCGTTTGACGTTCAGCCGCCAACCGAACAGCTTACCAATAAATTCCATTTTATTTTTCTCAAAGACAACGACGATCATCAGAGAATTCAATTAAGAATGAAAATTCTGGAAAATCTTTACCGCGATAAGGGGCTGGAAGTTGAAAATTACGAAATTAAAGGAATGAATTCTTGGGAAAAAATTTTTTCTTCTTTGCTTGTCGCCGACTGGGCGTCTTATTATACGGCAATCGCTTACGGATTAAATCCCGAAGAAGTTGAAATGGTGGAAGAGTTCAAAAAACTTCTCAAAGAAAAAAATTTTTAATGAAAGAGCTCCGCTTGGAAAAAGGCGTTGCCTTAGTGATTGTCAGCCATCCCGACGATGAAACCATATGGATGGGAGGAACAATGCTGAATTTTCCCAAAATACGCTGGATTATTTTTTCGCTTTGCCGCGTATTTCTTCGGGCAAAAAATCGCTCGCGCCGACGCACCCCAGCGCCCAAATCGCCCGCCCCAGCACATCGTCGTCTTTTGTGCCGTCCCTGCGCCTGCCGAAAGAAACAATATTTGAAAAATAACCGCTTGGCTTTGCGGTAAATTTCATAAACCGCAAATAAATTTTCATCAGATTAATCAAAGATTTATCGGAATTAATCTGATAATAACGATTACAAGCAAGCAGCGCTCTGACGTTATCGTCAAGGCTATAACCGTAACGCTTCGCCGGCTTGCTGTATTTCGCGTGATGAATGATTCCGAAATCATCGGTAAGCCGCGCAAGATGATCAAATTTAATTTCCGGCAGTTTCTTTTCTTCGGTTCCGATGTCGGCGTGTTTTTTGTAAAGATTAAAATACTGCGTCGCGACGTTGGGCCAAATCATTTGCCGAGATTTTTCATAAGCCGCCGCACTCATTGATTTTATGTATTTATTGTCGGAAAGGATATTCATCAAAGCAGCGGCGATTTCGCGGTAATTTTTCGGCTTGACCAAAATGCCGTTCGTTTCATCAATAATCCAGTTGGCGTAAGCCGTGGCCGTGGAAACAATCGGCCGTCCGCAACCCATGGCGTAAGAAAGGGTGCCGCTTACCGACTGGCCGACATCAACCGTCGGAGAAACATAAACATCGGTAGCTTTCAGGTATTGGATAATTTCTTCAAGCGTAAGATATTTGTTGTAAAATTTGATGTTATTGTCAAGCTTCAACCGCTGAACTTCCCGCGTTAGAAAATTGCGATACTCTTCCCCTTTTTCTTTTCTGATGTTCGGGTGAGTCGCTCCGATAACGAGATAAATCACGTTGGGAAATTTTTCCACCACTTTCGGCAGCGCTTTTATGGCATATTCAATCCCCTTGCCCGGGTTAAGCATTCCGAAAGTTGACAAAACTATTCTGTTTTCAAGGCCGAGCTCTTGCTTGAATCGATCGCTTGGTTCAAAAGGAACCTGTGGTATGCCATGCGGGATAAGAACGATTTTTGATTTCAAAATTTCATAATTATTTTCCAAAATCTCTTGCGATAATTTATTCATCACCACCGCCGCCTTTGCCAAATTAACAATGGAACGAACAACGTTTTTCAGTTTTTCGTCGGGATCGGACAAAACCGAATGAAAAGTGATTATTATCGGTTTTTTCACCGCTTGCAGAAAAAGCAAAAGATAATTTCCCCAATTACCGCCGAAAATCCCGAATTCATGCTGAACATTAATCAATTTTACGTCTTCCCGTTTGTTGATTTCATGAGCCAATGCGACATAATGTTCCAGTTCCGTCGCGGTAATCTGATAAGCAACGTTGTTATTGTAATGGTAAATGCTCGTCGGCTGGTCGTTTAAGGCGACCACCTTGGTTTTTATCAGCGGATTAATCTTTTTGTTTAAGGCGTTGACTAAATCCTGAGTAAAAGTGGCAATGCCGCACTCTCTCGGCGGATAAGAACCGATGTGTAAAATATAATTATTATTAACGGAAATCCCGGAACGGTTCATGATTTTTCTTTTTTTAATTTTAATTCGCGAATTAAATCTTTAATGTTCACTTTGGCGACCGCGATCGCGCGATCGGCGGCTCCGTAATAAATATAAAGATTATTTCCAAAAACGGCGGTGCCGGTCGGGAAAACCACGTTATTGACGAAACCGGTTTTTTCCCATTTTTTCTCCGGCTCAAAAAGAGGATAATCCAGGCGGCCAATGACTTTTTGAGGATTTTTTTTATCTAAAAGCGCGGCTCCGGCGCGATACACTCTGGCTTTATTAAGTTCTTCAACGGCGTGAAATATCAATATCCAGCCGTCTTTCGTTTCCACCGGCGGCGCTCCCCCGCCGATATTGCGCGATTCAAACCAATATTTATTTTCCAAAATAACGTATTGCGAAAGTTTTCTAAGACATTCTTTCCAAAATTCTTTACTTTTAAGCTCGGAAAAAGATTTAAAATAAACAATGTGAATATCCGGCAAAACGCGGTGCATCATCGCGAATTTGCCTTTGATTTTTTTGGGGAAAAGAAAGCCGTCTTTTTCCCAAAGTAAAACTTTTTTATTGGCGAACTCTTCGTAAAACGCCTCAAACATAAAATATCTGTCTTTCAATTTTTCCCGACGAAAAAAATCAGCCGCGCGGTCATAGGTAATCCGCGGGCTGATAATTCCATGTTTTTTGAATTTTTTTAAATCCTGGCTGGTAGCGTAAGCAATTAAAGCGTTTCGTCCGTCGTGAACAACGTAAGTCATATAAAAAACATTCCCGATTTTGGTTATTCTCGGATCTTCAACGCCTTTTTTTTCGTAAGGATAATCGCGAGTCAAAATCGGCTTTTCCCATCTTTCAACGACTTTTGTCGGACCATGAAGTTTCGCGTAGCCGATGCTTGAGCGGTTTAATCCGTCAATCGCCCGATAAAAAACGTGGACGAATTTGCCATCCTGATAGCACGCCGGATTAAGCACGGCGGTTTTCTCAAAAGAATTTTTAGTCGGCTCAAGCACCAACCCCAGTTTCTCAACTTTTAATTTCAGCGACCTGGGCATAAATTTCATTTATTGTATCACAATCTCAAATTAAAACCACCCTTAAGGGTGGTTTTGTGGTGCGCCTTGCAGGGATCGAACCT
>JASJPP010000002.1:0-2478 GCA_031432155.1 Patescibacteria group bacterium
GCCACTTCGCGGGGATTTCTGTTTTCTTTCAAGCTTTGTTTCAATACGGCCGTTGTCGCATTTTTTATTTTTTTTTCAACCAGTTTGAACATTTTTTCGTGGCTGTAGCCTCGATATTCGGCATAAGAAGAAATAACGCCTCCGGCGTTGGCCACAAAATCCGGCACGACCAAAATACCTTTTTTGAAAAATTCTTCTTCAAGAGATTCTCTCATGGGAATGTTTGAGCCTTCCACTATTATTTTGGCCCTGATTTCATTTTTATTTTTATCGTTGATGGAATCAGTTACGGCGGCGGGAATTAAGACATCCACCGGCAAGCCGAAAATTTGGCCGGTTTCTATTTTGATTCCGCCCGGATATTCAGCGACAGATTTTTTCTGGCGCTTCAGATGAAGCAAGGTTTTTTCGTCCAAGCCGTTTTTATCATAGACGCCTCCGCGCGCGTCTGTAACGGCCACTATTTTGGCGCTCATATTATGAAGGTGCTTAAAAGTGAATTCTCCAACATTGCCAAAGCCTTCTATCGCCACTGTCGTTTGCTTTATGTCCAAACCCTTCATCTTGATGGCGATGGCCGCAGCTTGGGCCACGCCGAAACCGGTACTGCCCAGCTCGTGAGGCAGACCGCATCTTTCTCCGGACGGGTGGCACAGTTTGGAAGGCTTTCCCGTGGCGGCGCGCAAATTCCCGACGGCTTCCACAAACCATTGCATTTCTTTTTCTCCCGTATTCACATCCGGGCCGGCGATGTATTTCTTCATAAGAAAAGGCTTTATCGCTTTGGCAAAACTTTGGACGAATTGTTTTTTGAGATGGTCGTCTCCGCCTTTCCAAATAATTCCAGCTTTGGCTCCGCCGAAAGGAATTCCAGCTAGAGCGTTTTTCCAAGTCATTGTCCGGGCCAGCCGATAAACTTCTTCTTTGGTAACTTGCGAGGTCATTCTTATTCCGCCTTTGCCTGGCCCCCAAACAGTATTATCTATCACCAAAAATCCTTCCATTCCTATTTTAGGGTCATAGACTTCTATGATATACTCCGGCCCGTATTTGTCTTTTTTTATCGCCTGCGCTTTTTCGTTTAAATTCATTTTTGGATTATAGCATATTCCAAAACAAAAAAGAAAGATTTGACTTATTTTGAGAATTATATATACTAATTTTAATATAAATATATTAACTATTGATACATATATTTAGCATAAAATATGTTATTTAAACGACAATACGACAATTTAACCCCGTTTCTATCTCCAAATAAGGTTTTGGTGATTTATGGACCAAGACGCTCGGGAAAAACAACAATTTTAAAGAATTTTTTGGCGAAAACCAAACTAAAATACCGGCTTGATTCGGGCGATAATATTCAACTCCGGCAGATTTTAGGCTCCCAAGACTTTTCTCAAATTAAAAATTACGCTTCCGGATATGAACTTATAGCCATTGACGAAGCTCAAAATATACCCAACATAGGCATGGGATTAAAAATTATTGTTGACGAAATTCCAGGAATTAAGGTAATTGCCACAGGATCATCCTCTTTTGATTTGGCGAACAAGATAGGGGAACCTTTGACGGGTCGGAAGAGGACAATTTTTCTTTATCCGCTTTCTCAAATGGAGTTATCACTCAACCTTAACCGATTTGACCTCAATCAAAAATTGGAAGAATTTCTTATCTTCGGGTCTTATCCGGAAATAGCTTTGCTTCAAGACAGGAATAAAAAAATAACGGCTTTAGAGGAGCTAGTCAATTCTTATTTATTTAGAGATATTTTGGCTTTGGATAAAATAAAGAAATCAAAAAAGCTTGTTGATTTAGTGAAATTGCTGGCTTTTCAAGTCGGCTCCGAGGTGTCGCTCAATGAATTATCCACGCAGTTAAGTCTCAATGTCCGCACAACCGAAAGATATTTGGATTTATTGGAAAAAAGCTTTGTGATTATTTCACTGGGGTCATTCAGGCGGAATTTGAGAAATGAGATTTTAGGCAAGAGAAAATATTATTTTTTGGATAACGGCGTCAGAAACGGCATCATATCTCAATTTAACGGGCTTGAAAACAGGGATGATGTCGGCGCTTTATGGGAAAATTTTATTTTTACGGAAATGATAAAAAGCGCTTCTTATAAAGAGAGATACGCAAACCGATATTTTTGGAGGACATACGACCAAAAAGAAATTGATTTTATAGAAGAAAGGGAAGGAAAATTATTCGCTTACGAATTTAAATGGAACGATAAAGCCAAGCCGCCTAAAGAATTTTTGGAAACTTATCCGAACACCGAATTCAAAACGATAAACAAGGAGAATTACTTGGATTTTATATTATAGGAGCTGACATGAAATGAATTGATTGACTTTAAATGCTAATTTGCTAGTATGGCTTCATTAGATTTTTAAAGGCTTGGCTTATGCCTTGAGAAGGCATTTTTATTTGTTTTGTTTTAAATAAATATGGCGATTTCAAGAAAAATAA
>JASJPP010000003.1:0-10465 GCA_031432155.1 Patescibacteria group bacterium
ATCAAATCCTTGCCGAAAGTCGGGGAACCGATCTGGTCGTCAACCGCCTTGATTTCCCCCTTATCAAACTGCCTAATGATTTTTGCCACGAATTTTTGGTCTTTTTGAGGCCCGCCGCCGAACATCCAGCAAACCCGGGCGATTATGTAATTTTTTAAAATCCCTTTAACAGCCAGCTCTCCTAAATGCTTTGAACGGCCGTAATAATTTTGGGGATTCGCCTCGTCTTCCTCCATATACGATTTTTCTTTGGCGCCGTCAAAAATTCCGGCGGTAGAAACATAAACTAATTTAGCGCCCGATTCTTTCGCCGCCAGCGCCATATGATAAGCGCCTATGCCGTTTACCATATAAGCGTATTCCGGATCGCGTTCGCATCTGTCAACGTCGGTCTCGGCCGCCAAATGAATAATCACCTGCGGCTTATGCTCGCGACAAACTTTTAAAACTTCCTTGAGGTCGGTTACATCCAAAGAACGCCTATCTGTTTTGACGCCGAAATCAGCATAAGAACCAACCATGCCGCCTGCGCCGGTTATTAAAACTTTGGAAAAATCTATTTTCATTTTTTATTTTATTATTAAGAAGTTTTTTTAGCTAACCAATTAGCGCATTCCAACAAGGTTTTAAACGTTCCGGCATCAGACCAAAATCCTTTAACGGCGCCGTAAGATAATTTGCCATCATGAATATACATATTATGAACATCGCTAAGTTCCAATTCTCCTCTCTGAGAAGGTTTTAATTTTCTGATTTTGCCAAAAACATCGCTGTTATAAAGATAAAATCCGGTAGTGATATAATTTGATTTCGGATTTTCCGGTTTTTCTTCGATATTAATAATTTTATCTCCTTGAATTTCCGCTACTCCGAATCTTTGAGGATCGTCAACTTCTTTAATAAAAACCCTGGCGCCTTCCCGATTTTTAAACTCTTCTATATCTTTCGAAAAATCATCTTCAAAAATATTGTCCCCCAAAATAACTGTAATCTGCCCGTTATCGGCGAAATCTTCCGTTAAACTAAGCGCCTCAGCAATTCCGCCGGCGCCGTGCTGAAGCGAATATTGCAGTTTAACTCCGTAATCCTTTCCGGAACCCAAAAAATTCATAAAATCTCCGCCATGCTCCTTGCCGCAAACAATCATTACTTCGTTAATGCCGGATTTTTTTAAAGTTTCCAAAGGATACAAAATCATCGGCTTATCGTAGACCGGCAAAAGATGTTTATTGGTAATTAAAGTTAGAGGATGAAGTCGAGTACCTATGCCTCCGGCAAGAATCACGCCTTTCATATCTTTTTTACTTTCTATTTTTTATGTTTTTATGACCTTTCCACAACTCAATATGGGGATTAAACACGCCGGTTTTGCGGCGGACATCATCAACCCATTTTTTGTTGTCCAAATACCACTTAATTGTCTCTGGAAACGCTTTTTTAAAATTATATCTCGGTTTCCAGCCCAGTTCTTTTTTGATTTTTGAATCGTTAATGGCATAACGCCTGTCATGTCCCGGCCGATCAAAAACAAATTCAATCCATTCTTTTCCGCGATTGAAATATTTTAATATCAAATCGGCTATTTGTAAATTATTAATTTCGTTGTCGGCGCCAATGTTATATACTTCTCCCAACCGGCCCTTCAATAAACACAACCTCAACGCCTCGCAATGATCCAAAACATAAATCCAGTCGCGGACGTTTTTGCCGTCGCCGTAGATAGGAAGTTTTTTGTTTTCCAGCATCCTTAAAATTAAAAACGGGATTAATTTCTCGGGATATTGATAAGGGCCGTAATTATTGGAACAGTGAGTAATGACTACCGGCGTTTTAAAAGTTCTATAATAAGCGCGGCACAACATATCGCCTCCGGCTTTGGTGGCGGCGTAAGGAACATTGGGCGCGAAAGCCGTATCTTCCCGAAATTTATTTTTTGAGTTTAGATTTAAACTGCCATAAACCTCGTCGGTTGAAACCTGAAGATATTTTTTAATTTTCGGATTCGCTTTTGCCAGTTCCAAAAAATTAAAAACGCCGACAATGTTGGTGTCTATGAATTCCTTGGCGCCGACATGAATACTTCTATCAACATGCGTTTCGGCGGCGAAATTTATAATATAATCCGGTCGAAAATCTTTAATCGTCTTCTCTAAGCGCTTTTTGTCGGCAATATCCCCTTTCACAAAATCATAACGTTTATCTTTAATTATGTCTTTTAAATTATCAAGATTGCCGGAATAAGTAAGTTTATCGTAATTCAAAATCCTGGCATTTTTATGCTTTTTTAGAATATATCTTATGAAATTAGACCCGATAAAGCCGGCGCCGCCGGCAACAAAAATTTTCATTGTTTTAAAGCTTTTAAAATTCCCTCAATATCTTCATTATAACTGTAATTTTGAATGATTCCAAAAGATTTTTTGCCGAATAATTTTCTTTTTTTACTGTCGCTCGCCAACTCTTTAAGACATTCCGCTAATTTTTCTATATCCCCAGATGGAAAAATATAACCGTTTTCACCGCTTTTTACCAAATCTTTACCGCAACCAACAACATCAGAAATAATAACTGACAAGCTAAAACACATAGCTTCATTGACCGCCAAACCCCATGTTTCTCCTTTACCCGACGGCAAAACAAAGATATCAGCCGTCGCGTAATATTGCGGCAATTCAGTCTGGTTTTTAAAACCGGTAAAAATTATGTTTTTAAGATTATGCTCTTGGACGTATTTTTCAAGTTCGCCGCGCAAGACGCCGTCTCCGACGAATAAAAGATAAATTATGGATTTAGAATTATGAATTGTGGTTTGGTGATAGGCGCGCAGTAAATCCATCGGTCTTTTTTTTTCTATCAATTTTCCGACAAAAAGAATAACAACTGCTTCACGCTCTATGTTTAATCGTTTCCTTAATTCCTGATTCCTGATTCTTAATTCTTTAGCCGCCGCCATAAAGCGGTCGTTATCCACCGCATACGGAACAAAAAACAATTTTTCTTTTGGCGCGCCGTAATACTCATAAAATTTTTTATTTTCTTCGCCAATGTATAAAAACGCGCTGACGCGACGAAAAAGCCAACCCAAAATTATTTTTTTTAATCTGATTTTCCATCCTGACTTTAAAAATTCCTGATTCAGAGGATTTTCTCCGCGCAAAAATATCGGCGTTTTGCGCCAAAAAGCCGTTAAAAAAACCAGCCAATTAGTGAAAGAATTCCAGCCAAAAACCAAAATCGCGTCGTAATTATTTTGCCGCAATTCCTTAATAATGCCGAAATTTATCTGCCCAAAAAATTCACTGGACGGTTTCAAGGAAAAATTTTTCAGGAATTTATATTCATAACCTTCCAGTAAAGGAATGTCCCATTTTATTTTTTTTCCGAATTCCGCGTCTAAACTTTTTTTTCCCGCTCCAAAATCCCAGCAAAAATAAACGGTTAAATCTATTTCCGGCCGCTCAGCCAGTTTTTTGAAAAGCGGCGCCTGGTACTGAATGGGATGGGAAGTTAAAATCGCAAGGCGATACATTAGTTATTAAGTTATTGAATTATTGGTTATTGGTCAATAACTTTTTGGCTTTTTTATAACGATCCGGAACGCCGATATCAATAAATTTCCCTTCGCCGATAAAGCCATAACAAGAATGTTCCAAAATTTGAGGAAACAAATCATACTCAAGAGAAAAAACATCTTTTAACGGCATATGAGAAAATATTTCTTTATTCATTAAATATATTCCGGCGTTTATTAAGCCGGCCTTTTTGACCGGAATTTTTTCCTTAAAAGCCGTGATTCTGCCGCCATCGTTTAAATCAACAATTCCGCAGTCGCTGGCGTCTTCGATTCGCGTAAGAGCGATGGAAACCAACGAATTGTTTTTCAAATGATAATCGTGAAATTTCCCGAAATCCAAATCAAAAAAGGCGTCGCCGTTCATTACGATAAAATGCCCGCTTTTTATAAATGGTTCAATTTTCTTTACGGCTCCGCCGGTTCCAAGGGGATGATTTTCTTCGGAAAATTCTATCTTTAAATCGGGATTTTTAAGATTGTAATCCTTAAAATGGCCGATGATTTGTTCTTTTAAATATCCAACGCCCAAAATTATCCGCTTAAAACCAAAAGCAGTGAGATTTTCAACAAGAATTTCCAGAAACGGTTTTCCGTTTATATCGGCCAAAACCTTCGGCCTGTCGGAAACCGCGGAGCGCAACCGTTCTCCCTTGCCGCCGCAGAGAATAAAAACATCAATATTAGAAACTATGTTCAGGAGCATAATAAATTATTTGGCTGCCTAAATTTTCAAACCTGACAGGAACATAAAGAAGTTTTTTAAGTTTTTCCCTTACGCGCTCCTGCTGTTCCGGCCTGACAAAAAACAAAATAAATCCGCCGCCGCCGGCGCCCAATAATTTGCCTCCGAGAGCGCCCGCCTCCATGCCGGCATTATAAATATCATCAATATAGTCCGTGCTGATCTGCGAACTTAAACTTTTTTTAAATTTCCAATTCTCGTCTAAAAGTTTGCCGAAATCATCCAGCGAATCGTTTTTATTTAAAATTTTAAGAGCTTCTTCCGTCATCTTCAACATTGCCTCTAATTCGGCTGTCTTTTTATGCGTATTTTTAATCTGCTCGGCGGCAACATCGGAAGCATTTCTTGACAAACCGGTGAAAAAAAACATTAAATGGTCCTGAAATAAATTCAGTTTTTCGGAATTTAGAACAATGGGGCGAACGCTGATTTCCTGAGGACCGCCAAATTCAATTTTGTTAAATCCGCCGAAAGCGGCCGCCACCTGGTCTTGCGAACCGACGTTTTCTTTCAATCTTTCCTGCTCAACATAAATGGCGTCTAATGCCAATTTTCTTTTAGTTACCATCTTTCCGTCTAAAGCATGCAAAGCATGAAGAAGCCCCACGGAAAAAGACGAACTGGAGCCCAAACCGGAACGAGCCGGCAAATCGGCGTTATGATGAATTTCCACGCCTTTTTGAATGTTTAAAAACTTTAAAATTTCTCTTGCTGACGGATGCTGAATTTCATCAATCTCTTTAACAAATTCTATTTTTGACCAAACAACGCGGCTTTTATGCTCAAAAAACGGCGGCAAATGCCGAACTGAAAGATAACAGTATTTATTGATGGTAGCGGAAAGCGCGGCGCCTCTCCCGTAATTTTTGTACCAAACCGGATAATCGGTTCCGCCGCCGAAAAAAGAAATCCTAAAAGGCGTTCTGGTGATAACCATAAAAATTAAAAATTATTGAATATAATAATTATTTAACACGATAAGCGATTAAAATCAAATAAAAAAACGGGCTTACTTTAAGGTAAGCCCAAGATTTCTCAGTCATTGCACCAGTTTCCGTCGGAGAACAACTGAGTTCATTTTGTTAATATGATTCACGATTTTTGTCCCGAATTTTTCCCCAATCATCTTTAGGTATTTCTGATGGGAAAAATAAACCCGAAACGCATTATCGCGAAACTGAAGAACTTGCGTTGCCGATAAATTTTTCGTCGGCAACGGCAAACATTCATAAGAATGCTGAGAATAGCCAATCCAGCCGGGACCACCCGGATCGCCAGGGAGCGGCCAGCCATTTCTTTTGGCCACAGCGTGCAGCTTTGAACCCGGATAAGCCATTGCGCAGTAAAAATTCGCGAATTCGCAATTGGCTTCAATCGCCAAATCCAGCGTTTCTTGCATTGACAGGAGGTTGTCATCCGGGAGCCCGAAAATATAGTTCCCGATCACGCGGATGCCCGCCTCCTGAATCTTTCGGACGACACGGAGAATTTCCGCCGTGCCAAACCGCCCCTTCTCTACACCGTCGCGCACATGCTTGCTTCCGGATTCAATGCCCAACGCGAGCCATCGGAAACCGGCTTTTTGAAGCTTTTCCAAATATTCATCTTTGACCGTATCTACCCGCGCGTAAGCCCAGATATTAAGGTCATAACCGCGCTCGATGATGCGATCGCAGATGCCGAGAACGTGATTACGGTTTAGCACAAACATCTCGTCAATAATTTTAATATTTCTGACGCCATATTTATTGACAAGAATGTCAATTTCCCGAACTACCCAATCCGGAGAAAACATCCTGTACGAAGGTTTTCCGAAAGGCGCGTTAATACAGCAAAAACTGCAAGCATAGGGACAACCAAAACTGGTATAAATGGCGGCGTAAGGACTCCGGCGCTCAATGTCGTCAAAACAATGCCAGTTGTGCGCCCGGTAGCTGTTCATCGGCAGTAAATCCCAAGCAACTCCATGAATAAATTCAGCGTCAAGATTGCCGATGAGGGACGCCGAAACATTGGATCTCGCAGGCGTTCCGTTTTGACAATACCACAGATTACTTACATTGCTGAAATTATAATTTCCGGATTTCAAAACCCGCAATGCCTCACAAATAGTGGCAAGACCTTCTCCGTCGCAAACAAAATCAACGGGTTCTTCAATAAGCGTTCGCTGAGGCAATGCCGCGGGATGCGTGCCGATTATCAATATTTTAATATCCGGCCTTCTTTCTTTGATGGCTTGGCAAACCGATCTGGCCGCGGGCATTGTCTGGGTTGACGCCGACGGCTGATGACCGTACACCATCATAACTGCGAGGTAAGGATTGTGAGCCGAAACCAATTCAGCTACCGCCCCGCAAGTCACCTCTCCCAATGCCGGCATATCAATAATGGCAACGTCGCATCCTTTTATCATCCTTAAATGATTCGCGAATAATCCCGCCAAGATCGGCGGTTCAATCGCCGAGAAATCACCAGCCAATCTCTGAAACACTTTCTTGTGCGCGCCCGGAACGACAAACAAAACATCCAGTTTTTTCTTCATTTCAAACCTCCTTTTGCACCTTTTGTTATGTCCCGTACCGTATTAAGTTGTCAAAAATAATTCCGACAATAGTATGCCGAAATTATCAATCTAAGTCAAACATTAAACATTCGCAAACTGATTTCTTTTGACAATCTGATAACCCTTCGTCAGTTCCGCGATTCCGTCCTGAAGCGAGATCTGCGGCTTAAAACCCGTCTTTTCAATTTTCTCGTTGCTGACGATATAATCTCTTTTATCCGGATCTTCGCCGATTTTCGCTTCAACGAAATAAAAACTCGGCGATTGTTTTTTTATTTCCTCGCACAATTCCATTTTGCTCAAATTGGCGTCGCTCAATCCGACATTGTAAGGTTCGTTTTTCATCGTTTCAAAATTATCCATCGCGTGAATAAAAACGCGAACCACATCGCGGACATGAATGTAATTTCTTTTAAAATGCGCTTCAAAAAGCACGACAAAGTGGTCATTAACCGCGCGGTAAGTAAAATCGTTCACCAATAAATCAAGACGCATCCGCGGACTGACCCCGAAAACAGTCGCTAGCCTGAAAGTTACGACGTTTCCGGCCTCAAGAAGCATTTTTTCAATTTCAACTTTAAGCTGGCCGTACAAAGAAATCGGATTAAGCGGCATTGTTTCGTCGCAATGAATTCCTTTCTGGCCGATGCCGTAACCGCTGTTGGTGTTGGGGAAAATAATTTTTTGCTCCGGCCGGCGAAGCTCCAAAATCATCTTTATCGCGTCAAAATTAACGCTCTTTGCCGCTGCCGGATCTTTGGCGCATAAAGGCGCACCCACAAGACAAGCCAAAGGAATAATGAAATCCGCGCCTTGAATGTGTTTTGAAATCAAATCTCTGTCGCGCGCGTCGCCGCGAACAACCGTAAATGTCTTGTAATTACAGACATCCAAAAGGGGCGCCTGATTGTACATAAAATTATCAACGGCAACGACTTCGTGCCCCTTTTTCAACAATTCCGGAACGAGAACCGAACCTATATATCCGGCGGCGCCGGTTACTAAAATTTTAGCCATAACATTGTTATTTTACGCTATTTAAAACGACTTTGGCAATAAATTCTATGTCTTCCGGTTTAAGCGAAGGGTTGTTCGGCAAAAACAAACCCGTATGATGAATTCTGTCAGCCATCGGAAATGACGCTTTACCGTACCTCTCAAACCAGAACGGATGAAGGCCCAAATTGCCGGCGGAAAAAATTCTCGTTTCAACGCCGTTTTCTCCAAGCGCCTCAACGATTTTTCTTCGCTCATCAATATCTTTTGCCAAAGCGCCAAAATGAATACTGCAGATGACTGAATCCGGCGGCGCTTTTTGAAAATACAAACGCTCGCCGAACAATTTTTTATAAAGATTATGGTTTTCGCTCCGGCGGCTAACTAACCAATCCATCTTGTCAATCTGTCGGATACCCAAAAAAGCGTTTAAGTCCGTGGAACGAAGATTAAAGCCCGGCTCGTAAAAAACAAACGGGGAATGAAAATCGTTAATCTCGTATTTTTTGACAAGTTCATTATGTCTTTCCTTATCTAAGTCCTTACTCCAACCATGGCTCCGCAGCATCAAAAGCAAGTCATTAAAAATTTCATTATTCGTTGAAACCATTCCACCCTCAATAGTGGAAATCTGGTGGCCGAAATAAAAAGAAAAACTGCTCATATCGCCGAAAGTTCCGACTTTTTTGCCGCGATAAGAAGAACCCATGGCGGCGCAGGCGTCTTCAAGCAGAACAAATCCGTACTTCTCTTTAAGCGCGAGCAGTTCGTCCATTTTGTGCGGCACTCCCAAAACCTGAACCATGATAACGGTTGATGGCTCGTGTTTTTTCAGTAATTCTTCCAAATGATTCAGATCAAGACCGAAGGTATCTTTGTCCGCTTCGCACATTATCGGCTCAAAACCGAGTTGAATCGCCGGCGCGATAGTGGTTGCCCAGCCAACGCTCGGAACGATTATTTTTTTATTTTTCAGAACGCCGGAAAGCAAAAGAGCGTAATACATCAATAAATTGGCGGAAGAGCCGGAATTACAAAATACCGAATACTCTTCCCCAAGCCAATCACTCCATTTTTTTTCAAAACTCAAAGTCAACTCGCCTTTGGTGAGCCGCGGATAAGTTTTCAACCAATCAATTAAGGCGTCTATATCATTTCTATCTATCGTGTCTTCGGCAAGATAATATTTTATTTCTTTCATAACATTAAACAGCAAAATCTTTTATTGCTTTAATGATAGCCTCCTCGTCTAAGTTATTCAATTTATGTAAATAATCCCTGCCGCCCAATTCAAAAACGTATTTGTCGTTAAAGCCCATTCTTTTTAATTTGATATTTAATCGGTTGTCCAAAATAACTTTTGAAATTAGGGCGTCCAAACCGCCATTGCCGATAAATCCTTCTTCAATGGTAATAATATAGACGTATTCTTTAAGAGTTTCCAGCAATAACTTTTCATTGACGGGTTTTAGCATAAACATGTCAACCACCCCGACATCTTGAAGTTCTTTCGCCGCTTTCAAGGCCCGATGCGTCATAAAACCGGTGGAAACCAGACAAACTTTCTTGCCTTTTACCAGCTCATAAAATCCTTCTTCAATTTTCAAATCGTTGATATTATCATAAATCTCCGGCAAGGCCTTGCTGTCAAATCGCAGATATTTCGGCATTCTCACGTTAATTGAATAATCAATGAATTTTTTTGCCGAGAGCCGGTCGCACGGCGAAAATACCGTAAAATTCGGCAACAGCCGCATAACGCTGATGTCTTCCATGCAATGATGGGTTGGACCGGAAACGTCATAACTTAATCCGGCTCCCACTCCGATGAGATTTACATTGACGGGCCTTACTTGGCTGGAAATCGCCAAACTTTGTCTTATTTGTTCATAGTCCCTCATCGTGATAAACGGCGCAATGGCGTAAGCGTAGACAATATATTCTTCCAGAGCCAAACCAACGGACACATTGATTAAATTCTGTTCGGCTATCCCCACATTAATAAACCGGTCTTCAAAATCTTCTCTTAATTTATCAAGCGCCGGCGAGCCGAAATCCGCGGATAAGAAAAAAATCCGTTCGTTTTCGCGCATTTTCTCATAAATCGCCTCAATAAAGGCATCCCTCATTGTTTTTGATTGAGCGGAGTTCATTTTAATTCACCGGTTGCTTTGGTAATTTCTTCTTCTTTCAACGACTTGATATGACATAAAACATCGTTTTCAAGCTGCGGAACGCCCTTGCCTTTGATGGTGTCGGCTATTAAAACTTCCGGCTTATCGCTTTTTTTCTCTTTTAAATTCTTTAACGAATTATAAACGCTTTCCATATTATGGCCGTCTATAACTCCCGTTTCCCAGCCAAAAGTTTTGAATTTTTCCTCCAAAGGCGATAAATCAACGATGTTCCGGCAATAATCAAGCATTGAAATTTTATTGTTATCAATAATCAAAATAAGATTATTTAGTTTATGATGGCCGGCAAACATAATCGCTTCCCATACCGCTCCCTCAAAAAGTTCTCCGTCGCCCATCAAAACAAAAACTTTTGAGTCGGATTTTTTTATTTTTAGAGCAATCGCCGTTCCGCA
>JASJPP010000003.1:10565-34801 GCA_031432155.1 Patescibacteria group bacterium
TAAATAAATTCGCGGGCCGGCAAACCACTGCCCCAAAGCGTTATTTCTTTATCGCCGTTCATTTTAGCTTCGTGAAATTTTCTGATAAGAGCGGAAAGAACGTGGGATTTTTCCAAATCAAAATGGTCGTTTGGGCCGTAAGGCGTCGCCGGCACGACGGGAATAAATTTTGTTCCGTATTGTTTATTATAAGCGCGGCACATTTCAATGCCGGCGATTTTGGCAACGGCATATGGCCGGTTCGTCGGCTCAAGCTCGCCGGTTAAAAAATATTCTTCTTTTATCGGCTGAAGCGAATCTTTTGGATAGACGCAAGACGCGCCGAAAAACAAAAGTTTTTTAACGCCGCTCAAATAAGCGTTATGGATGATATTATTTTGAATAACCAGATTTTCGTAAATAAACTCTGCCGGATATTTAATGTTCGCCTGAATACTGCCGCTTTTGGAAGCGGCCATAAAAACATAATCCGGTTTTTCTTTTTTAAAAAATTCGGCTACCGCCGCGCTGTCCGATAAATCAAGTTCGCCGGAATTTTTTACAATAATATCTGAATAGCCGCCTTCCCCAAAAATTCTCCTAATGGCTGAACCAAGCATTCCTTCGTGGCCGGCAATGTATATTTTCGCCTGTTTTTCCATCTTCCTAAAAACAAATATTTAAACATTATACTATATGGGATATAATTACTCAAATGAACGCGGGTTGGTTAAGACAAAATTTATTAACCGCGATTTTTTCGCTTTTTATAGCGGGCTACGCGCTTATTATCATAATCAGTCCGGCGCTCGGCCCGACCGACGATTTCATATTTTTAAGAACCCTTCAGTCAGGCGAACCGATTTTATATTACAGCGCCGATTTCCCTTATTACGACACCGCCGGCCTGGGCCGCTTTACGCCTTTGGCCGCGATGGAATACAACTTTTTCGGGCTTTTCTCGTCTTCGCCTTCTCCTTTTTGGTACTATTTTTTTCATGCCGTTCAATTTGCGTTATTGATTTTTTTACTGATAAAAATCCTTAAACATTTTACGGAAAGCCGGCTGCTGATATACGCGTTAACGATTTTAATTTCTTTTCTGCCGGCGTTCACTATTCCGTTTTTCCGCCTGCAAATGAACGAACGGGATGTTATCTTTTTTCTCGCCGCTTTTCTGCTTTGTTGTCTTTATTATCTTAAAACCCAAAAAACAACTTATCTCGCGCTCGGCGTCTTATTCGCCAACTTGGCGATCTATTACAAAGAAACCGCTTTTATCGCTATCGGCGCTTTTGCTTTTTCTTACCTTCTGCTTTCTTGGAGAAAATCAAATTTAAAAACGAAATTTTTTAACGGCTTGCTTTTATTAAGTTCATTCGCGTATATCGCTATTTATTATTTTTATATCTATCTCAATTTAGGAGAAACCACTTATATAAGCGCGATTTACAACAAATATCTCGTATTGTTCAAAAATATCTTTAATTACACGTTTTTCTCCGACCCGATAATTATCTTATTATTACTGCCGTTGACCGCTTGGCGGGCATATAAAGTGTTTATCAAACGCGAAGAAACAAAACCTTTTTACGACTCTTTGCTGGCGGCCGGTTCGGCATACGCGCTGGCGTTTTTTATCCTTAACATCTACGGGCCGTACTATATGCTTCCGGCTTACATTTTTGCCGTTCCCGCTTTAATTTATTTTTTCGGGCAACCGGAAACAAAAACGTTTTTCTGGAAAGGCGCGATTTTTCTAACCGCTCTTGTCCTTGTTTTTAACACGCTTCCAACCGGACTTCATTATCTGACTTATTACAAATACTTGCCGATTAATTTCAATAAAACTTTGGACTTTTTGATTCAAAACATAAGCTCTGAACATCCGTCGGAACGAGCCAATATCTTTATGGACGGCGTTGACCGGGCTACGGGCCGAGGCGCTTATTTCGTGCTGGCGGAATTTCTCCGATTTAAGGGGCTTTCCGAAAAACGATTTGACCTTAAATCAAACGTTGAAACTGAAAATATCTCGCCTCTTGAATCAAAAATTCAATTCCCTTTTACGGTTTTTCAAAGAGATGAAATTGACACAATAAAAAGCGGCGATTATTTGATTGTCTCGCCGCAAAGCACGAAAATCAATCCAAGCAAAAACTACCTTGAATCGCTGAAAAAGAATTACGAATTAGTTTTTCAAACCCGCAGTCCTTTAGCTTTCCCGAACATCAACTTAAAAATATTGGTTAAATATCTTTTGTTAAAAAGAATGTCTCAAGCCCAAAAATCCGGCGGCGCGCTCATAAACGAAAATCTGATGAACTGGCCGAACTACTACGTGTTTGTGAAAAAGTAATTCTGCGCCAATATGCTATTTCCAGAAAAATAATTCTCTTATAAACTGAAAATAATAAGCCGCTCCCCATTTGATGACTTTCAGTTTCCTTTCGCCGCCTATTCGCGGCGGTTCGTCGCCGGCAATTTCGGCGACTTTCAGTTTTCTTTTGGCGGCTCTGACCGAAAGCAACGGCTCCCAGCTGATTTTTGTGCGGAAAAGCTTCTCGGCTGTTTTATATCCTTCGTCTTTATCAAGTTCCAAATCATAAATAATCCGCGTTTTGTAAGCGCGGTAAATGACCATTGCGTCAGTATAACGGCCGCCGTGAAGCAAATTAACCGTTCTTGTGAACAGCCAATTTCCAAAACCGGTTATAATGTCATCGTCTTCGCTTTTGGCATTTCCAAAATAGCGCGAAGCGATTACCATATCGTATCCTTCTTTCATTTTATTGATTAAATCCGGAATTAATTCCGGTATGGAATTGCCGTCCGGACTAAAAGTAATAACAACGTCGCCTTCAATATACGGTAAAACCTCAGTATAAGCATGTCTGAATCCACGCTGTTTTTGAACATAAACGAAATAGCCGTTTTCTTTGGCCCATTCTATCGTTCCGTCAGTTGAGCCGCCGTCCAAAACAATAATCTGGTCAACCCATTCTTTTTTAACTCGCGGCATAATCGCTTTCATGCCGTTTATTTCATTTAACGTCAGAACCAAAAGTGTTGTTTTCATTTTTTGTCTTAAAGTAATTTTTTGCCGCGATGTAAAATATTAACATAAAAACAAACAGAGCTGAAATAATAAAAATTTTCCGCAGAATTTGATTCGTTTCCTCTCCCACAATAATCCCGCCGATTGAATGCCCGAGATAAGCGAACAAAAAAGCCGGAAAGGCCACCGGCAAGACGGTTGATAAAATAAATTTCAAAAAAGAAATGGGAGTCAAGCCGAAAAAATAACTCGTAAGAGCAAACGGAAAAGCCGGATTGACGCGCGTAAAAACGACGATTTTCCAATCATGTTTCTGCATCCGCGTTTTAAGCCATTGCCAAAACTGATTGTTGAATTTCCTGTTGAAATAATCGTGAAAAAGATAACGGGAAATAAAAAAAGATATTGCCGCTCCCGAAGAAACGGCGATTAAAGCCATAATGCCGCCGAAAAACCCTCCCCACAGAAAACCGACGCCGAGATTCATCGGAAGAGTGGGAATTAATAAAACAATCATAAAAACATAAATGAAAACAAACAAAAACGGAGCCAGTACGGGATAATTTTTAAGAAATACAATAATATCTTCGGCGTTTAATATGTTTGTCTTTTTTAGGAAAAAAAATGAAGCCAGTAACGCCAATAAAAACACCGCGGCCAGCAAACGCTTTTTGCTAAACATAATTTTAAATCATAAATAAAATTGCGGCATTAATCAAATTTATCCCCCATATAAGTTTTTATGCGGGGATAAAAAAAGACGCCGCTATTATGCGACGTCGTCAATCAGCCGAGCCACTTCCTCGGCAATCGCGAAGGAGGCGGTGAGGCCGGGAGATTCAATGCCGACGAGATTAATAAAGGTCGGATTTCTCGCCTCGCATTTTATCACGAAGTCGTCTTCGCCGACTCCGGGATTAATTTTCGCGCGAAGTCCGGAATACGCCCAACGCAAGTCGCCGATTCCCAGGTCCGGCAAAAATTTTCCGGCCGCTTTCAAAAACTCTTTCGGCGGAGTCCGGACAGAAAAATCATCTTCTTTTTTTAGCCAAGAGCTGACGTTTGGGCCGACAAGCAAACGGCCGTCCGCGGTTTTAGTCAGATGAATTCCTTTAACCGGATGACCGGGCCGAAGCGCCGGATAAACCAAGACGGAACGAATCAATTCGCTTTTCCCGCCGATTGCCTCATAATATTCTCCCCGATAAGGGAAAATATTATATTTTTTAAATCCGGCGAGACCGGCGATTCTGTCGGCGTTTATGCCGGCTGAATTAACGACTGTTTCGGCGCCAAGGCTTTGTTTGTCAAAAACCAATTCGTATGTTTTCCGCCTTCGCCTGATAGCCGATATTTCAGCGTTAAAAACAAATTCCGCTCCCCTTTCTTTTGCCGCTTCAAGCAATTTTCTGCCCAATTCAATTTGGTCAACAACAAAAATTTCCGGCAAATAAAGCCCGAAAGCGGCTCTGACGTTCGGCTCCAGTCTTTTAATCTGCCGACCGGTTAAAAATTGAAGCGGAATTTTCTGCTGGCGGCTGTTTTTGTAAAGAAGCCGCAACAATTTCGCCTCGCTCCACAAACCCAGCAAATCTTCCGAAGCTACCGCTATCAGCATTCCTGATTTGCGGAAGGGAACTTCCGCTTTTTTACAGAAATCAATCAGCATCGGACCGCCTCGGCGAGCCAGCTTGGATTTAAGGAATTCCGGCTTTTGGTGGATGCCGGAATGAATAACCCCGCTGTTAAAACGGCTCGCTTCCGCAAAAGGACGCCCATTTTTTTCCAAAACAACAACTTTCTTATCCGGGAAAATGGTTTTTAGTTTTAAGGCGGTTGCCAAACCGACTACGCCGGCGCCAATAACAATAATATCAGCCACTGCCATCACCTCCTTTGACTAAATTTACAAATTAACATTACTATATTAAAATATTAAAACAACTAATGACGTTATATAAAAATATTAAAATTTTGTCAAATAATTTGGCGGTGAATTTCGTATTTTATGACAACGAAAAATCAAGACAAAGTCCGGAAATCTTCTAAATTCAATAACTATCTCTCGATAGTGCTTTCTTTTAGGAACGAGGAGGAAGTGTTGCCGGAATTAATAAGACGATTAAGAAAAGTTTTACTTGCCGAACAAACAAAGAACGCGATTGGCGGCTACGAATTAATTTTCGTGAACGACGTCTCCACCGACCGTTCGCTGGAAATCTTATTGTCCGAAGCGCACAACAATAAAGACATTAAAATAATCAATATGTCCCGCAATTTCGGAGTTTCTCCCTGCGTTATGGCCGGGATGCAATATGCCAAAGGCGACGTCTTGGTGTACATGGACACCGACCTTCAGGATCCTCCCGAATTGATTCCGGAAATGCTTCGCGCCCGTAATGAGCAAAAAGCCGATGTAGTCCACACAAAAAGAAAATCCCGGGACGGCGAATCCCGCGTAAAGCTTTTAATAACAAAATTGGGATATTTTATCCTTAAAAAATTCTCTTCAATTGATATCCAGCCCGAAACAGGAGATTTTAAACTGCTTTCCCGACGAGCCGTTGACCATTTAATCCAATTAAAAGAAAACAGACCGTTTGTTCGCGGTTTAATAAATTGGATTGGATTTAAACAAACGACCATTGAATATAACAGAGAGAAACGATCCGCCGGAAAAACGAAGTTTCCGGTTTTTGGCAAAAAAGTGATAAGTAATTTTTTCAATTCCGCCCTGATTTCTTTTTCCGACGCGCCGCTTAAACTGGCGTCATTTTTGGGATTTTTGATGTCAACCGGCGCTTTTTTCTTTTTAATTTACGTTGTGGTTAAAAAAATTTTGGGGCACAATCTTCCGGGCTGGTCGGCCATAATGGTAACGATGCTGTTTCTGGGCGGCCTTAATCTTCTGGCCATCGGCATTTTGGGGCTGTACGTAAATTCCATTTTTATAGAAACCAAAAAGAGGCCTAATTTTATCGTTGAAAGCACTTTTGGATTTGATAACGACGAAAAACATGAAAAGCGTTTATCTTGATTACGCGGCATCAACTTACCTTGACCCTGCTGTTCTAAAAAAAATGATACCCTGCCTCCGGGGATATTTCGGCAATCCGTCTTCCATGCATAAAATGGGGCGACAATCAAAATCCATTATTAAAAACGCCAAACACGACATCGCCGAAATATTAAACGCCAAACCGGAAGAGATAATATTTACCGGTTCCGGCACGGAAACGGACAATTTGGCTGTTTTGGGAACCGCTTACGGAAACAGGAGTAAGGGCAAACATATTATAGTCTCAAAAATAGAACATAAAGCCGTGCTTGAAGCCGCAAAAAAACTGAAACGCGATGGATTTGAAATTACTTATTTAAATGTGGATTCAAGTGGATTAATTAAAATATCGGAATTAAAAAAATCAATAAAGCAAGACACCATTTTAATCTCAATAATGACTGCCAATAACGAAATCGGCGCCATCCAACCGATTGCCGAAATTTCCAAAATTATAAAAATTTTTAAAAATAAAGGCCTTCCCTTGTTTCACACCGACGCCTGCCAAGCAGCCGGGGTGTTGGACTTAAACGTCAATAAATTAGGCGTTGACCTTATGACTTTAAACGGTTCAAAAATTTACGGCCCGAAAGGAATCGGCTGCTTGTACGTTAAAAGCGGAATAAAATTGGAACCGATTATTATCGGCGGAGAACAAGAATGGGGCTTACGCGCCGGAACGGAAAACTTGGCTTCAATTATCGGGTTTGTCGAAGCGTTTAAATTAGCCGAAAAACTAAAATTCAAAGAAAATAAACGTCTTACAAATTTGCGAAATTATTTTATAAAAAACATTATAAAATCAATACCGGATTGCCGCCTTAACGGCCACCCCGCAAAAAGACTGCCAAACAACGTCAATGTTTCAATAAAAGGAATTGAAGGCGAATCGCTGGTGTTAATGCTTGATAAATACGGAATTTTCGCTTCAACCGGATCTGCTTGCAGCGCGTCCGACCTTGAGCCGTCGCACGTAATTTCCGCGATAGATATTTCTCCCGAACTGTCACACAGCAACATAAGATTTACTTTGGGCAGAAAAACGACAAAAAAAGACATTGATTATGTTTTGAAAATTTTGCCGCAAGCGGTCAAAAAGCTTAAAACGGCATCTTCCTTAAGATGAAAAAAAATCGCAAAAAAACAATTAACGCAACGGTGAAAAACAAATGCAAGTCGAAATTAGAAAGCTGGATTTACAGCGATATCGTCAAGGACCATTTTTTCCATCCGAGAAACATTCTGCTTAACGACGATTATGAAGCCGACGGCATGGGGGCCGCCGGCAGTCCCGTCTGCGGCGATATGATGATGGTATACATAAAAGTGAACCCAGAGACAAAAAGAATCAAAGACTGCAAATGGCGCACTTTCGGATGCGCCTCGGCAATCGCCTCCACTTCAATGATGTCCATAATGGTAACGGAAAAAGGCGGCATGCCGGTCGAAAAAGCGATGAATTTAAAACCTCAACAAATACTGGAAAGATTAGGCGGCTTGCCTGACAGAAAATTCCACTGTTCTGTCTTGGGACATTTGGCTTTAAAAGAAGCTGCGACGGACTACTTAAGAAACGCAAAAAAATAAAATGAAAAACAATATTTTTATACTCAAGAAAAAAATAAAAGAGACTGACGACGTTGTGACTTTAAAATTCCTGCCGGAGAAAGGAAAAATATTTTCTTTTTTTGCCGGCCAATTCGTAATGGTTGAATTGATAAATAATGAATTGTCCGATCTGAAGAGGGCTTATACGATTTCAAGTCCGCCGCGCGAAAATTTTCTGTCCATTACGGTAAAAAAAATAGGAAGGGTCTCCGGAGCGCTTCACGATTTAAAAACAGGCGACAAAATCAAAACAAACGAACCCCAAGGATTTTTTTATCCGAATAACGGCGCGGAAGAACTTGTTTTTTTGGCCGGCGGCGTCGGCATCACTCCCTTTTACAGCATAATCAAAGATTTTTCGCAAAAAGGCTTGGATAAAAACATTCATCTTTTATACAGCAATAAAACGAAAAATGATATCGTATTTTTTAAAGAGCTGGAAAAATTGTCGTCTGAATTCCGCAAATTTAAAATAACCCACTTTTTAACGAGGGAAAAAATAAAACATCCCACAATTAAAGAGTTTGAAAGAATCAACTCGGAAAGTCTGAAAAAACACTTAAAATTTTTTGATAAAAAGCATTATTTTATATGCGGACCGGTTGGATTCGTGAATGGTTTATGGGCGGAATTAAAAAAAATAGGCGTAAAAGAAGACAATATTTTTACAGAGGCTTTTTACTGATTTTTTCCAATATTTATAATTCTTGCCGGACAATTTTTCTCGGCTTGCTCAAGACGCAATAAATCATCTTCGTTTACATAAACCGAAAGTTCTGATTTATTTTCGTTTTTTTGGGAATTTTTCAAATTGGCCAGGCTGTTTTTCATCTCAAAAAATTTTGGACAGATTGCCGCGCAAGTCCCGCAACCGACGCATTTATTTTGCTCAAGAACAATTTTAACCTGTTTTTCCATATTAAAACTTAAACTCAACTCCTTTCCGCGGACATTTAGAACAAATCGGGATGGGACGACGGCCTTCTTCTCTGTGAATTTTTCTCATTTTGACCGCATCCGAGCCGTTCCAAATCTCCAATATGTTGGTATTGCCCGGAGAAAATTTTCCGTATCCCTTAATATCGCTCCAAATTACGTAATCACAACAAGGAAATATATCTCCGTTCCAATTGACAGTCAAAACCTTCCAAAGCCAGTCGCACGGAACATTAACCGGTAAAGACTTTTTGTATTGTTTTTTTTCTTTGTCCTCCATGCCGCGCGGATTGCCGGGCCTGACGCTGAACATAAATCCCAAATCGTTGGCGAATGCCTTGAATAATTCCAATTCATGAGCGTTATGTTTATAAAGAATGTAATCAATCATTACGATTAGCGAAGAATTTCTCTCTTTAATTTTTTTTGACAACAGCTTTAAATTTCTTTTAATCAATTCAATGTCGCCTACCCGATGCTCTATGCCGTGAACTTTTCTGCTGAATCCGGAAACTTGTATTTTGATGAAATCAAGACCGCCGTTCAAAACGGTGTCAATGTTCTCCTCATTTAACAAAATTCCGTTTGTGGCAATCATTGTCGCAACATTGTTGTCAGTCGCGAATTTTATCGCTTTCCCCAAATCTTTATAAATAAACGGCTCGCCGTTAACGTAAGGAACGGCCATAAGCAATCTGTCCTTGGTTTGCCGAATAATCTCCTCGAATATTTCCAACCGCATTATCCCCGTTTCTATAAAACCGCACTTTTTAGACGGATTTTGGTCGTAAATCTTGCCGTCTTCCGTCCGGCAAAAAACGCATCTTTCGTTGCAATAATTGGATAAATCAAAATTTATCAATATCGGGGCGGCTCCCGATTTGTTAAGTCTGAAATAATAAGCGAAATAACAATAAAGCGCGTTCAAAAATTTTCTTAAAGTTATCTTCCTGACGCGGATTAGCGATAAAATTATTTTTAATTTAAGTTTAAAATATTTAGTAAGCATTTTTTAATTTTAACGGACATTTAAATTTGTTATGCTGTCATAGTAAGAATTTTTTAACAATAATTATAAATTCGGCGCATATATTTCATACACATCATTATTCCATTTCTTTTCATATGAATTTTCACCAAGAAATTCATAAAGGATGTCGTCATATTCGTGTTTTTTTGAATAATTATATCTGATAACCACCGGCAATTCCCCGTTCTTTCGCCCACCTCCCAAAAATTCAACGATCTGATCGCGAGCGTATATTTCCGTCCAAGGATGCGGAAAATACGGTTTTGTTTCCGTTAAATAATATATCATCGGCGCAATCCATGCAACCAAAAGCGTATCGCCCCCTTGAACGTATTTCGGCAATTCCAAAATCAACTCGTTCAACGAAGCCGCCTTTTCTTTTGTCGTGTATATTCCTTTTAAATACTTGTGGTCTATGCCGGCGTTAAGCGAGAAACGATTATACGAATCGTCGTATGAAAACGCGAACGCGTTGGCTAGAGCATATAAAATAAACGCGGCGAGCAAAAAAACTTTAACTTTCTCCAATGTCCCATCATTAACGGCCAACGAAATGTTTTGGAAAATTTTTTGTCGAGACATCCAAGGCGAAAAATCGGTTTTTTGGAAATTGCGGATATAACTGAATACAATCGGGAAAGCAACGGGTATTATATAAAGCGAATTGACAAAGCCGGCTCCCGAACCCAGCGGAATGATGACGAATAAAATCAACATCAACAAAACGACGATGCTTAAATTATTATCGCCTTTTTTATAATTCAAAACACGAACGGCAAAAACGGCGTAGCATAATCCCGTTAAGAGCGATGCCACGCGGCCGCCTATCGGCACGCCGATAAAATCATATTTCGCGTATAATATCGCCGAAAACACCGCCAATAAAAACAATTTTATAAAGAAATTAATCCGGTCAAATTTCAAAACAAGATAAAGAAAAATTGCCGAAACGGCCAGAAAAAACATTACTGCCGCGTCAAAAAACAAGCGGAAATATCCGGCAAGCGCCGTCAACAATACGCCATCGCTGTACGGCCCGTGGTTGATTTGCGTGGCCCCGATAAGATAACGCAAGGATTCAACGTAATAATCAAAATGTCCGAGAGTTTTCATCGCAAAAAACGCGACCGCGAAACCAAGTAAAGCCCCTGCCGTAAAAACGAAATATTGTTTTAAATGCGCTTTAAGCGGCGTATTTTTAATATGCGCGGAAAACGGTATCGCCAAAAAAAATAACAATCCCAGAACATTCGGGAGTCGCACGAATATATTTAAAGACAAAATAAGACCCGCAAGAAATATCAACGCGTTATCGTCTTTTTTAAGACCGCTGCTCAAAAAGAATATCGCTAAAACGAAAAACAAAACGCTTAAATTATTGTAACCAACGATGGTTAAAGTCAAAAAATGGTAAGAAAACAAAAAAGAAATCAAAAAACCAAGAAGTAATATTTTTCGTTCTATATGTTCCCTAAGAATAAAGTAGGCGATAACTACCGTTAAAACGCTTATCAGCGCGCCGGCAAATCTTGCGCCAATTAATCCGAAACCGCCGAAAATAAGTAGCCACAGGCCGCCAAAAACATTCGCGCCCCACGCCCCGAATGTGTCGCTTATGCTCTGCGGATTAGAAAATATCAACTGATATATCGTTAACGCGTTTCCCTCATCGCTGAAATTCAAGCCCTGCCACAAAAACAAAAAAGGGTAAATCATAATAATCAACCACAAAATCGTATTTCGCGAAAAAAATCTTTTTAATGAATTTGAAACGGCGTTCTGCGACATATTTTTATGTTTTTATCATAAGCTTCCCGCAAGCGTTTTTTGCTTCTTCAACCGAAATCGCTTCAATGCTTTTTTTAATACATTCATCTTTCTCATAATCGCAGTCCAAAAATTTATGATATAAAATTTTATGATTTTCCCCATAAGGAAACCAGCGGCCGAATACGTCGCGAACGCCGTATAAACCGACGCAGGGCAAGCCGGCGGCCGCGGCCAGATGAATCATGCCGGTGCTGTTGGAAATTAAAAAACTGCCGCGTTTTAAAAGCTCAAACGTTTCCATAAAATCCAATTTGCCGGCGGTTATTAAAACGCTCTTATCTCCGACGGCGGATTTAATGACTTCGGCTTTTTCAACGTCATTTTTCCCGCCGACAACGATGATTTTAGCGCCGTATTTTTCGTTAAGATATTTGACGACTTCGGCAAATCTTTCTATGGGCCACTGGTTTGTTTCGCGCTTACCGCCCGGGCTAACGATTATCAGCGGCGTTTTGGACGCCAAACGCGGCCATTTTTTCTTCAATAATCTTTCGGCGTTATTTTTTTGCTCGGCGGAAACGTTAAAATCATACTCAACTTTTTCGGCCATAACGCCGTTTCCCTTTAAAATACCCAACAAACTCTCGACTTCCGTTTTTTGAAAGGAATGATCAACCTGCGTCTTTTTGAACAACTGAACCGTGCGGATTTTAAAACCGAAAGCGGATTTAGCGCCGATTATTTTGGCAAAAATCATGTTTCTTAAAAGCGTCCGGAAATCCGCCAGATCATCGGGGAGCTGAACAAATAAATCATATTTTTCTTTTCGTAAATTTTTAATAAAATATTTTTTCTTCTTAAAAGAATTTATATCTTCGGCGTAATAAATTTTTTGCTCGTTAAGATACCAAACGCCGTTTAATAATTCTTTGGCGCCAATTGTTCCAATTCTTCCCGACGAAGTCAACAGGGTAATTTTTGCCTTTGGATAAACGCGGCGAATAGCGATAAACGACGGCGCGGCGCAAACAATGTCGCCGATGTTGCCAATTTTGTGAATCAAAATGTTTTGGGGATTATTCGTTTTCCGGAAAAATAAAATATTGCTGAAAATTTTCAGCCAAAAATTAAGCCATTTTATCCATAATCCGACTGTAAAAAGCTGAATTTTAGCGAGCGACGGAATTCTGCCCATAAATCAAAATTTATTCAAAACTTTTTTCGCCCAAAATCTGGACCAATGCCCGCCGCTGAAATCCGAATCAATTTTTCTCATCCATTTCTGGAACGGGAAAGTGAAGCCCATTTTAGAGCGGGTGAAAATTTCTTCCGGCAATAAATCGCGGACCGATTCAACTAAAAGAGGTTTATTAATTTTATTTCCCAATTTAATCTCCGGCGGCAGATTGCTGACATACTCCGCTAATTTATGGTCTAAAAATGGCACCCTTACTTCAATAGAATGATACATTGACATAAAATCGGTATCTTTAAGAAGCTGGTTTTGAAGATAGAATTTTAGTTCTAAATAAGAAAGTAAATCAACCGGATGCAGCTTTCCGGTTGCCTGCCCGCAAGAAAACTCATCTATAAAATTTTTTACTTCGCTCAAATTGATGTCCAAAATTTTCGCGGTTTCTTGGGGACTGAATAAACCGCGAATGCCAAGATAAAAACTTAAATCATCGCTGTTTATGAAATAATTTAATTTAGAATAGCGATCGCCCATTAAAGAAACTAATTTAAGCGGAAATTTTAAAATTTTCGGCAGTTTTTGAATTTTTTTCAATAACTCCGCGCGGCGAAAATGCGGATAACCCAAAAAAATCTCATCCGCGCCCAGACCTGACAAAACCGCTTTCAATCCCGCTTCCTTCGCGGCTTTGGCGATAAAAAAACTGTTGACGCCGTCAATCGTCGGCTGATCCATCGCCTCAAAAATCTCGCCGAAAGAATCAAAAAAATCCTTTTGCGTTATTTTTATTTCCCGATGGTCGCTTTTTATTTTTTGCGCGACCAATCGCTGATATTTTTGTTCGGAAAATTCCGGCTCGTCAAAAACAATTGAGAGGGTTGTTAACGGCAACCCGCCTTCGCCAATGCTACGGCGAGCAAGGGCCGCGATTGCCGACGAATCAAGGCCACCGCTTAAAAACACCCCGAGCGGCGCGTCGCTGATTAAATGATAATCAACGGATTTATTAAGTAATTGCTTGATATTTTCAGGCACCTCGCCGAAACTAACGTTATCTTTGTTTTGAAAAAATTCCAGCGGCTCATAATATTTTACTTTTTTCAAATTTAAACCACCGCTTGCGGCAACGCTCGCCTCAATATAATGCCCGGCCGGCGTGGCAAAAACATTTTTAATCGTCGTCATCGGCAACGGCACGGAGCCAAAAAGCAAAAAACCGATAAAAGCGCCAGGATTTTTCTCAACCGGAATTAAATCGCTTTCAATAATCGCCTTAACCGTTGAAGCAAAAACCAATTCCCCATTATCGCTGTAATAATAAAGCGGCTTGATGCCGTATCGGTCTTTGACTAAAAATAATTTTTTGGCCTTCCCATTCCAAAGCCCGAAAGCGAACATCCCGCGAAGCATAGAAAAAGATTTCTCGCCATATTCAGCGTAAAGCGCCAAAATCACTTCGGTATCGGTTTTGGTTTTAAATTTATGGCCCTTTTTTTCTAAATCTTTTTTTAGGTCTAAAAAATTGTATATTTCGCCGTTGAAAGTAATCCATAAATCATAATTTTTAATTTTATATCCCATCGGCTGATGGCCGGCTTTTGACAAATCAATAATGGAAAGGCGATTATGGCCAAACGCGACACCGGTTTTAACGTCTACAAAAACACCTTTGTCATCCGGGCCGCGGCGAAACTGCGATTGATTCATTCGTTCAACGGCTTGTTCCAATCCTTTGCTGTTTTTATTTTTTATATTAAGAAAAACTCCTGAAATGCCGCACATAATTTAATTATGATTCCCGATTGCCATCTCTTCTTCCGGCCAATACCTAAGAATGATTTTGCCCGTCTCTTTGACTTTCTCGACCTCTCCTTTGACTTGATAAACACCAAGAAGAGAACGAAGCGCCTGCGGAGATTTTGGATTCAAAACAAGTATTTTTTTGAAATATTCTTCTGACCTATCTAAATAATCCTGTTTGCCGTAAATTTCGAACATCCGTCCGTACATCCAAGCCATCAACAAAAGATGCCTTGAGTTGTTTTCAAAAATTCGCGGCTCTATGTAATCCATCAGCTGTTGGACCACTTCTTCGGCCTGGCCCGGATAAATCATTTTAGTAAAAATTTCTCCCGCCAAAAACCGCACCGCTTCTTCCTGGCCGACCGGAGAATAAAAATTGAGAGGAACGTCGAAAAGACGCTTGAATTCTTCAACGTTCTTGATCAGATGTACTTGCCCGAATGAACCGGTATATAATTTTGCTTTGGCGAACGGCAAGATGGCGCCGAGATAAATCAGCGCGACAACGCCGATAATCGCCGCAACGGCAATTATTTTTTTTAAGCTGTCAGGCAAGTCATTTTTCGTTTCCGCCGCGGAATTTTTGCCGAAAACATAACCGGCAAACGCCAAAAAAAGAAACAAGTTAAGATATATAGGCAAGATATCAAAAAGCACCAGACCCTGGACAAGATAAGCGATGGGCAAAGAAAATAATAAGGCATTGGTAATATTTTGAATTTGATGGTTAGAATTTATAATTTGTTTATAATTTGTAATTTGTGATTTGTGATTTCTCTTGAATAATTGCCAGTAAAAAACGCCGAAAATCGCCAGATAACTCAAAAGCCCCGGAAAACCGACGCTGACAAGATAATCAAGAAAAACGTTATGCGCCCTGTCATACCAGGCGCCAAAACCCCGCTCCACGGAATAATGCGCCGGATTATAATGCTTATCAAAAACAACGGGGAAATTTTCCGGTCCCCAGCCCAATAGCGGCCGATCACTTGCGCCGTCAACGGCAATTTGCCAAATAACCATTCGTTCCTGAATGTTTTGGGCGTAAAAAGAAATGTCAAACATCCTTGATCCGGGTAAATTTTTAACAAAAGAAGATTTTTTAAAATAAACCAGCAAGCCGACTACCACCAACAACCCGATTGCGCCCATTAAAAACCATTTTCTCCAGTTTTTAACGGAAATTCCCATATAGACAAGAAACGCCAAAGCAGCCGCTATTAATCCGATAAAAGCGCCGCGCGTGGCCGCCAAAAAAAAGAAAGTCATAAAAAAAACAACGGCGACAGCCAAGGCAAAAAACGGAAAAGATTTGAATCGATGACGATATTTATCAATCAAAAGATAAGCGGCGTAAAACATGGCAAAAATAAGATAAACGGCCACGTAAGCCGAATTGCCGATGGTTCCTTGAAACCGATCGCCGAATTTGGGGCCGATAAAATTCTTAAACCACTGGAAATAAAGCCCGCCGTTTCCGGAAGGCACTTCCGTCAGCGCGCCGTTCTGCGTCACGGTTATCATTTCCATATCAACGTATTTCAAGCCGGCGCCGATACCGTAAAAAATCATCAAAGACGCGGCCACTAAAAAAAACAAAAACATTTTCCGCCATTCGCTTTCTTCTTTGAAAACCAAAAATAAAAGAAGGAAAAACGCGTAAAAAAATAGAATTTGCAAACCGCCTTCGCCCCGTTCAAAATTGGACCAAAAAGAATATGTCGGGTCGACTCCCAAAAATCCCGCGGCAAGAAAAATAAAAACGAAAACCGAAACGGCGACGGCTAGCGGCGATTTTAAAATCCGCGAAACGGGGTTTGAAACGCGCGAACCGCCGCCAAACGCCCAGGCGATTAAGAAAAAAATCATGGCCAGACCGACGGTTATCCGGAAAAAAACATACTTGCCCACAATAAAAGGAAAAAGAGTGGAGGGCGCAACAATAATCACCGCCAACGGCGCCAGATAAAGGAAAAATTTTGAGATTTTTAAAAAATTTATCATTGATTTAAGTTATTAGCTATTAATTTATTGAGTTATCAGAATAATATCCCATAATTTCTCTTCCGCCAAGCCAACGGGAATTTTCACGATTATAAATCCTGCAGTATCTGCCCGACTTTCTCGTCCTTGTATACCTTCATAATTCTTTCTCCGATTTTACGCGCGTTTTCTTTGTCGCCGCCAAACCTGTACATATCAAAAAGATTATAAAGAAAAATCGTCCGGTCCGGGCTGTATTCCAGCCCGAGAGCATAAAGCCTTATCGCCTTTTTATAATATTCTTCGTCCCGAAGAACGATGGTTGCCGAACGGTAGACATTCGCGAAATTAAAAATTATTTTGCTAAAACTAAAACCGGCGCCTTTTTCTATTATTGGGCCAGCCCATTCTTCGGCCTTTCCGACAAGATGCCGCACCAATTGCTCGTTAAAATTTTTATTGCTCGCCTCTCTGTCAATTAAAATTGACAAAATTTCGAGATAAGCGGAAACTATTTCGTCCTGTCCCGCCGGAGAAGGATAATTCAAAAGGCCGTCGTAGAGCGCGTTAAATTGATCGAGGGAATTCACCTGGGTTTCGCGAGTTTTAATGTATTTTTGCGCCTTCCTGAACGGCAAAAATGAACCGTAATATATCAGGTACGCGATAAACAGCGACAAGGTTATGGCGATAATTTTTTTAGTCAAAGAATTCATAAATTTCGCTCTTCTAAATCGTAATTTTATTGTTTTGGATTTTAACCATTGAAATTTGAAATTTATTTATTATTTGGCGCTTGGAGTTTGAATTTATATACCGAGAACGCCAAAAACAAAAATAAATTAATATATATCGGCAGTACGTCAAAAAGCACCAAGCCTTGAACCAAATACGCTATCGGAAGCGCAAATAACAACGCGTTAATAATATTATTTTGAATTTCGGATTTGGAATTTGGAATTTGTTTGTTATTTGTAATTTGGGATTTGAAATTTCTTAAAAAAAATTTCCAATAATAAACAACAAAGATTGAAATAAAGCTTAATAAGCCCAGTCCGCCGGTCATCACAAGGTAGTCAAAAAATATATTATGCGCCCTGTCAAACCAGACGATATGAACGGGATTGTAATATTTTTCAAACGCCGTCGCGAAATTCTCCGGTCCCCAGCCCAAAATCGGCCGCTCTTTCCACATTTCAATTGACTGCCGCCAAAGCGCAAAACGGGTATTTATCGTTTCTCCTTTAAATGAAACGTCTAAAATGCGATTACCGCCTCCTCCGGCGCACCATGGCGCAAGATCAATATACTGGCGGTAATAAACGCCGACAGCTCCCGCAACCAACAGCGCCGCCGCCGCGCCGAACAAAATCCAGCGCCATTTGCGCGACGGCAACACCGCGATAAGATAAAAAAGGGCCGCGATAATCCCCGTTCCCAAACCCAAAAGAGCGCCGCGCGTTTGAGAAAAAAGAAGAAAAACAAAAAAATAAATTATCAGAAAAATTAAGACGGGCGCTTTCCATCCTCTCCAACTTTTTTTTCGCCAATCGCCGGAGACCAAAAGATACGCCGCGTAAAAAATCATGAAAATTAAAAATGTCCCGAGATAAGCGGGGTTTCCCAGGGAGCCGGCGAAACGCTCGCAAAATCCGGAAACCCCCGCAAAACCGGAAATGCCCAAGCCGGCAGCCACTCCGTAGAACACCGCCAATGACCCCGAAACCATGACAGCCGTAAAAAAACGCCTCCAGTCATTCTCATTTTTCATAAACCGGAGAAGCAGAAGAAAATAGACGTAAAAATGAAGCAAAAGAAAACTGCCCTCGCCCCGTTCAAAATTGGACCAAAAAGAAGCGCCGGGGTTGATGCCGGCAAAGCCGGCGAGAACAAAAATAAAAACAAAGGCTGAAACCGCGATTGCTAACGGTTGTTTAATTGAAAATTGAAAATTGTCCGCCGGAAGAGAATCCGTCCTTGGCGAAAAAATTGAAAATTTGCTTGTCGCCCACCCCCAAACAAAAAATAACAACGCCAGTTCAACGGCTATTTTGAAAAAAACGTACTTGCCGACGATAAAAGGAAAAAGAGTGGATGGCGTAACGATAATCACCGCCAACGGCGCCAGATAAAGGAAAAATTTTGAGATTTTAAAAAAAGCAGCCATAAATTTACGGCTATAACTTATGCAATATCTCCCATTTTTCTTTTTCTATCAAATCCATAATAACGTCAATCCCGACGTCTAACGCGTATTCACGATGATTTTTCAGAAGATATCGGGCCATTTCCAAAGCCTTTGACTTATCCTTGACAAGAACGTAACGCCTCAATTCATTTTCATAATATTCGCGGGGAAAAATAACGGGAACGCTCTTTTCGTCGTTTTTCTCCAAAAGCTGTTTTATTTCCGCCATATTGCCGGATAATTCCGGAAATTTTTTTCCGAGATAATCCGCTATTAAAACGGCGCGCTCGGCGTTTTTGTTAAAAAGGTAATAACGCAGGGCATCTTCATAGTCGGCGCGCCCAAAAATATGACCGATTTTATTCTCATTTATTTTTAAAAGCGTCCGGTAAATCAATTCGGCGTACTTGTCGGCAAGCCCCCAAGTTTTGTAAAAAATGGCAATGTTGTTTATGTCCGTCCCCATAAAACGTTCAAAATTTGGCGCGAGTTCTTCCGCTTTAGCGATCGCTTTTTGAGATTCTTCGTTTTTCCCCGCCAAAGCCAAAACTAGCCCTAAATGATAGTTGGCTCTCGCCACTTTGGGCTGTAAATCAATGGCATATTGAGCGACTTCCGCCGCTTCATCAAACTTTTTCTGGGCGGCCAGATTAAAAGCCAGATGATAATAAACCTCCTGCCGTTTTGGCGCGCGCTTTGCCGCTTCGCGCATAAGTTTTTCCGCGGCTTCGTAAATTTTTGTTTTGGAGATTTCTTCTTCCGTCATTCCGCGGGAAAAACCGTTTAGCATCTCAACGAGACGAATATGAATTCTCACGTCGTAAGGTTCCAATTCAACTAATTCCCCGATCATTTTAACAAGTGTTTCGCCCAAAGGACGAAATTTGGGATTGCTTACATATTCTTCATTGTTAAAATACGCGTCGGAATAAACAGTATCTATCCCTTGGACGCGGATGCCGTATTGAGCGAAGTTATAAGGATAAATGGCGCGCTTTACCGCTCCCTCTACATCAAAAACGTTGGCGCTGATGCTTGGCGACTTTTTAAAAGCAATGCCCTGATTGTAAGGAATAAGATTATGCGCCGCCACCGAATAGATCGCAATTAAAATAACAAAAACCGAAACGCCTTTAACGATAAGTTCATATTTCCGATCGGCGACAAAAGCGGGAGCGGCGACCGGAGAAAATGGAAATTCTTCCGATTTTTCAAAATACGCGATATATCCGATAAAACTGAAAAATACCGCGTAAGAAACGATCTGGTCGAAAATAACGAGGTTCTGGACAAAATAAGCGACAACGCCGGCAAAAAAAACCGCGGCTAAATAAAAATCCTGTTTTACTATTTTTTTGAAAATCACGTAAATAACGGAAAGGATAAGCCCAAGATAAGCAAAAACGCCGAATAGCCCCTGCATCACCAAAACGTCAAAAAACGTATTGTGCGCTCTGTCCAGCCAGGTTTCTCCGTAAAGGGCGTAATCGGGATCATAATATTTTTCGTAAGCGACAATGTAGTTTTCCGGCCCCCAGCCAAATATCGGCTTCTCCTTAAACGCTTTCCAGCTTAACTTCCACGTGATTAAACGAAATTGCGTTGACGGGTCGTCAACGTCTAAAACGGCAGTCTTGGCCAAACGATCAAGCCCGGGAATTTTCTGCCAAAATTCAGCGCCGCGCGTTTGCCAAAACGCCAAAGCAAAAATAATTGAAACTAAAATCGCCGCGACAGAGATAAAACGAAGCCATTTCAGGCTTTCTTTTCTAACCGCGAAATAAACAAGCAACGCGAGAAATCCGATTCCTATTCCTAAAATCGCTCCGCGCGTTCCGGTCATAAAAATAGTCATGATTGCGAGAAAAGACACTGAAACAGAAAAATATTTCCAAAAGTAGCCAAGCGGCGACGGAATTTTTTTTAAGGCGTCGCCCGCTTTTTTAAACACCAAAAACCCGAAAGCGGACAGGAAAATAAGGTGAGTGGCGAAAAAAGCCGGGTTTCCTATAAGCGACTCCGGCCGCGGCTTTTGCGGCGGGTTCAAAAATAAAAATCGCCAGCCGAAATATTCCAAAAAAGCAAAACCGATAAGCAAAAAACCGACAATAAGCGAGAGCTTGAAAAACCGTTCCCAATCAACGCTTTTAAAAAAAACCATCGCCAAAATCAAAAAAACGTAAAAATGAAGAAAGCCAAAAATGCCCACTCCCCGCTCTATATCGCCCCAAAAAGCCCGATAAACGTTTTCCGCCAAAAGCGCGCTTACAACCAAAGACAAAAAAAAGAGCGCGAGAAAAACAATAACGGGGCTCCTTGCCGCGAAACGTTCTTTAAATTCACCTTTAGGAATTAAGATGATATATGCCAACGAAAGGATAAAAGCAAACTCAACAAGAACCCTGTAAAAAACGATTTTGGGAAAAACAAAAGGGTAAATGGTGGCGTTGGAAACAATAAGCGGCGCAAGCGCCGTTGCCAGAAGAGCCCATTTTATAAAACCGGGGATTATTGTTTTTATATCCATTATGTTTATTATAGCCAACTTGTTTTAAAAAGACCAAACCAAAAACCGCCCGAAGGCGGTTTTTGGTTTTTATGAGTCAACCAAAGCTCAAGTTAGTTGCTCAAGGTTACCGTGTTTGAAGGTATGCCCTTCAACAGATAGCTGTTTGCCCAATCGGCGCTTGAAGTTGCCGTCGGACCTTCGGTGTCGCTGTGACCAGCAACCGAGTAATCAGACCAGACGAATGACGGAGCCGCGTCGGTAGTGGTACCGATTGAAGCCCGCACTCCGGTTACCGTGCCGGTAAACTTGGAAGTCTCAGTCTGATGGACTCTAACCACAAAGGTTGAAGCGCCAACAGTGGATGAAATGCCGGTGAAATTCAGGCTAAGCTCGTATTCCTTCTCTGAGCCCGCAGAAATAGTATTCTCGGCATTGAGAAGCAATGAAATATAGCCGGTTTGTCCGCCAGCGCTGCCCAAGGCAACTTGTTCGCCGGTTGTGGTTGAAGTGCCGCTGAAAGCCGAAGCAATGTTAAGCTGGGTGCTTCCGCCTCCGGTGATGTCCCTCAAACCAACGTTTCCAACCGTGGTTCCAGGAGCGGCTTCCACCGCGCTCATTGAGGCCTGGGTAACGGTTACCTTGAACTGAATTTGTTTCCAAGAGATTTGGTCTGGACCGTCCGCCTTGATCTTGAATTTCAAGATGGGAATGGTGCCCGCGGTAAGTTTTGCATCAGTTGATGGCTTAGCAACCGAGGTAAAGTTCGGAGCTGTCTTGTAGATCAGCTTTTCATTGCCGGTCGCCGCGGTAATTGAAGTATCCTTGGCGGTCGCGCCCTGGGCTTCAAACCCGGCAGCCATAACGCTTGTCCAGGCAGAGGTGCCGAAATCAGCTCCGGAACCGCTCTGACCGATGGACGAAACAACGCCTTTGACCGTCAAAGTCTTATTTGAATCGCGTAAAACTTTCCAGTTAAGACCGGAAATTTCGGCGATAGAAGTAGAAGCTCCGCTTGAGTTAACGGTGTAGCCGGATGTGGCTCCGATCTGCGTTGATCCTTCGTAGAGCTTAATGGTCGGAACATCGTCAACTACCGTTCCGCCGTCGGAATTGGCGACAGCCACGTTAGAGCTGGCCACCAAGATATGCAGTTTGTTAACGGTCATATCTTCGTTGGTCGCCGTAAACCGGAATTTACCGAGAACGCGTTCGCTGCCGGCAAGCATAATGCCCGCTTCCGTCTCGGAATCATCAGCGGCTTTCACAACCGTAATGTCGCCGACATCAGCGATAGTAACAGCAACCGTTGCCGCCGAGTTCGTTCCGAACCCGGTTTGGGTAGCGGTGTTGCCCGCGCTGTCAGTGGCAGTCACGTCGGTTGTTGAAGACGCAATCTTAACGGCAAAAATGTCACCGTTGGTCGCATCGGTCGCGATATTACCCTTAACCGTTAAGGTTTTGGTCGAACCGCTGCTGATTGAAACGCTTAAGTTGTCAAAAGTAGCGGTGTTGTCCGAGGAATTCAAGGACTTTTCTTCCGAAACCTTGGTGCCGGATTCATCGTAGAGAGCAAGATTGGTTACTTCTCCCGAAGTCAAAGTGCCGCTTGTCGCGGACGCCGTGACTTTCACCGAGGAAACCTTAATGGTGTCGGCAGTGGCTTTAAAGCTGAAAGCGACGAGCGACTTTCCGGTTGACCCCCTGACGTAAGTCTGAGACGAGGGGTTTGAGGAAAGTTGAATATCAAGAGACGGAGCTTTCACAGTCATGGTGTTGCCCGAAATGGTGCTGTTAGGCACTATCGCGGAAGTCGCCACGAATTGGTTATTGTCCGTATTCTTGATGTCGCTTGACTGGAAAGCCAAAAGCGATGCCTGAATGCTGTCGTTGTCGTCGTTGTCCGGATCCACGTCCACGGTTACCTTAAAGGTTCGTGAAACGCCGGCCGCCATCGTGTAGACGTCGGTAAGCGTGTGGTCGGTTGACGTCGTGTGGTCAACGGCGCTCGTTATGACCGAATTGCTGGTAAGATCCCAGACTTTGAGATCATTAAATCCTTCGCCGGAGGTCAAGCCGCTTGAAGTGGCGTGGAATCTCCAGTTTCTGATTTCAATGGCGCTCTTGGTCGCGATGGTGAAGTTAAACACCTCAACATCCTGGCCGCGAAGCGCGATATCTCCAGAAATCGGGCCGTTAAAGGTGATGGTTACGTCACCCCCTTTAAGCTCAACCGTGTGAGCTTCGGAGCTGGTATCCATTCCGGAAGTGTCAATTCGAACATTAAAGCCGTAGGTTTTGCCTTTGGCTTTAACGTCAGACGCTGAATCGAAGTACAGCTTTATCTGATCTCCGGATTTGGCGCTGCCCGAAACGTCAGTATACACCTTAAAGGTCTTTTGCTGGCCTTTTTCAATCTTGAACGGTGAACCAAGACTAAAAGTTATCAAGTCCTTGGCGCCGACGCCGGAAGCCGTTGCCAAAGTCACATCGTTCTGTTTCAAAACGAAATTAGAAAGATTGCTGTTGGAAATGGAACCTCCTTGAGTCACGGCGATGGAATTAACTTCTATGTCTTCGTCGCCCGAAACATCAAGACGAAATTCGGAAATCTGGACATTGGTCGCGCCGACGGTTGAGCTGGAAAGCGAACCGACTTTGGTGGTGGTCGCCACGCCAGCGCTTTGTCCGCCGATGGTCATTGAATTGCTTGCCAATGAACCGGACGGAGTCGGTGTTCCGGCCGAAGAAACAAGCTCAAAGTAGCTTACGTTTCCGCTGGTTGCGCCAGTCGCCACGTCAGCTACCAATGATAATGTTCTCGTTCCCGAAACCGCGAGTCCGAGATTTACGAATGAAACTTCATGGGTCGTTGAATTCAAGCTCTTGCCTGAAGTCAAACGAGTCGCGCCTTCATAAAGGTAAAATCCGGCGGAAGCGAAATCAGCGGTCGCGCCTACTCCCTTTCTTTTGAAAGTAAGATCGGTCAAAGTGCCGCTGCCGGAAACCGTGAATTTCAAAACGCTGATCGCCGAAGCGCCTTTCGGAAGAACGGCGCTCGCCGGATTATCCGATGCCAAAGCAAGGGTTAAACCGGTGGTCGGCGTTGTGCCAGTACCAGT
>JASJPP010000003.1:34901-54667 GCA_031432155.1 Patescibacteria group bacterium
TGGACTGAGAAATCGAGCCGAAATAGCCGACTGCCGGAGAAACTCCGTTGGCAGACTGCCACGCGGCAACCGCGGCTTTGGTTCTTGAGCCAAAGTAAACGGTCTCGTTGCCGGAAGAACCGGCTCCGCTCTCAGCCACTTTATTGCCCGAAGCGTTTAAATACTGTTGAAGACATTTTACATCGTCACCGCTTGCTCCAAGATAGAGATTGCGGGTGAACGCGCAAGAAACAGCCACGCCCGCGCCACCACCCATCGTCGATAATTGCGACTGTAGCTGGGTAATTTGGGCTAAAAGCTGTTGAATTTGGGCCTGAAGCTCGGCAGTCGTTGCCGCCGAAGCGGGCAAAGCAACCACCAAGCTTGAAAGCCAAACCGCCGTCGTGACGGAAAGTCCGACACTGGCGATTTTCTTTAACGAATTACTCATTTTAAATTATGTATCTTTTGAATTAATCTCGAATTTATTTCGGATCAGTGAGGATTAACGAAATAACCCGCGATTAGTCAAAATATGTATCGACTTAAATTTATTTTATTTTAATTATTATTCTGGAAAGTTATCGCTTCTATCAGCCGACCCGCCGCTTTTACCTTTAAAGAAATTAAATTGTTAAGGCAGAAACAGCAGCTTAATAAAAGAATAACCCTGTATCAAAATGAAAAAATCTCACCCTTCAATCAAAGTGAGACTAAAAAACCGGGCAAATTAACCAAAAAAACCGCGGTTAATTGCTGATTTGGAAGTTCAGCCTCACTCTGAACTGTTTTGTTTTAATTTTTATTTATATTTAAAAATAAACGAAACCCCTGATAACGTCAAGCCGGACAGCTGGGGATAATTTAGGCAAATCCCGGCTATATTAAAGATAACGAGCAAAAAACACTTCGGTTTCGCCTTTTTAATTTTTAAAAAATCCAGACAGAAGCTCCGAAAATAGCCACGGTTAAAATCAAAAAAACCGTAACATTCCTTAAAATCAAGAGGCGGTTAAGGGTGCCGCCGAAATGATGAATAATCAAATCTTCCAGAACCAGCGCAAAAAGAATGGCGAATGAAGCGGCGTTAAGGAATCCCAGCGGCAAAAGAGCGACAACCCAGATAAATTCAAGAACTAAAAAGGCGAAAACCAAAGAATAAAGGTTCTTTTTAATGGAAAGTCCGGAAATGCTTTCGGTTTCTTCAATAACGCCCAGAAATTCCCTAAAAATCAAAAAAATCGCCAAACCGACGGCCAGATATTTAACGGCAAAAAGCCCTGATTTGTCGGCGTTGAAAAAAACGGCGAAAATCGTCAAAAACATCAAAGCGCCATAAAGGTAATAAAGCGGTTGGCGATGAACAAACGACAAATTTTTAATCCCCAGCAATAAAAACAAAAGAAAACCGAAAAACAAGCCGATTACCGACAACCACAAACCGACAGCCAGCGATTTGACAACCAGCAAAGAAATCGCGAGAAGCGCCAAAAAAGAAAACAAAAACCGGCCGGCGTTAATTGTCGGCCGAAAATAAAAATACAAAGCAACGATTAAAAAAATAACGGTAAACAGCCAATAGATGACTGACAAAAACAACAAGCCGGCGAAAATAACCGCTTTAAGCGCCGATATTAATTGCCAGGCCCTGAGGCTCTTTGAAGCCGATTTTAATTTTTTTAGCATTCTTTAATTCGCCGCGAATAATGCGGTCAGCCAGATTGTTAAGAATAAACTTTTGAATCAATCTTTTTATCGGCCGCGCGCCGTATTCGGCGTCAAACCCTTCTTTGGCCAGATAATTTTTCAAAGAATCGTCAATGGCCGCGTTAATTCCCTTTTCCGCCAATCTTTTCTTTAAAATTTCCAACTGAAGATCGACGATTTTTTCGATTTCTTTCCCGGCAAGAGGATTAAAGATGATAATTTCATCCAGACGGTTGAGAAATTCCGGCCGGAACGTTTCTTTTAATTCAATCATCACTTTGTCGCGGAAAACCTGTTTTTGTTCAGACGCGTCTTCTTTTTCTTTTTTAGCCGCCGGTGTTTCAAAACCGATGCGCGACATTTCCCTGAACTGCTCGCTCGCCACGTTGGAGGTAAGAATGATAATCGCGTTTTTAAAATTAACCATTTTGCCTTTCCCGTCGGTCAAGCGCCCGTTGTCCAAAACCTGAAGCAAAATGTTAAAAACCTCGGGGTGGGCTTTTTCAATTTCGTCAAAAAGAATCAAACTGTACGGCCGATGCCTGATTGTTTCGGTAAGCTGTCCGCCTTCTTCATGGCCGACATAGCCCGGCGGCGAACCGATAAGCCGCGCCGTTGAATGCCTTTCCATATATTCGCTCATATCGATTCTAACCAACGCTTTTTCGTTATTGAACATAAATTCCGCCAACGCTCTCGCCAATTCGGTTTTGCCGACGCCGGTCGGTCCCAAAAACATGAAACTGCCCATCGGCTTGTCTTCCTCGGATAATCCGGCGCGCGACCGGCGCAGGGCGTCGGAAACCGCCTTAATCGCTTCCTCCTGCCCGATCACGCGCCTGGAAAGAACTTCTTCGATACGGGAAAGTTTTTCCATTTCCGATTCCAACATTTTGGAAACAGGAATCCCTGTCCAGCGCGAAACCACGCCGGCGATGTCTTCTTCGTCAACCGTTTCTTTAATGTATCGTTCGTCGAATTTTTTGCCGTTTTTCGTTTTCGGCTTTACGCCGAGGTATTTTTTCTCGTAAGCCTTGAATTCTTTTTCCGCCGCCGGCAATTCGCCGTAAACAATCCTGGCCACTTTTTCCAGATTGCCCTCTCTTTCGGCCAATTCCGCTTCGCGGCGCAAATCTTCCGCTTTCTTTCTTAAATTATGAATATCTTCAAAAGAGATTTTTTCGGCGTGCCATTTCGCCGACAATTCGTCGTTTGTTTTTTTAAGGCCAGCCAGCTCTTTTTCAACTTTTTTCAGTTGATTGCTTTTTGAAGAGCCGCTGATCAAGGCTTGGCGTTCAATTTCCAAACGGGTGATCTCGCGCCTGATTTTATCAATTTCCCGAGGCAAACTTTCGGTTTCCAGGCGCTGAGCCGCCGCCGCCTCGTCAATCAAGTCAACGGCTTTGTCCGGCAAAAAACGGTCGGTGATATAACGAGCCGAGAGATTAACGGCCGCGATAATCGCTTCGTCGCTGATTCTCACGGCGTGATGAATTTCATATTTTTCCTTTAATCCCCTTAAAATCGCGACGCTGTCCTCAACGGACGGCTCTTCAACGATAATCGGCGCGAATCTCCGCTCCAATGCCGCGTCTTTTTCAATATAGCGCTGATATTCCCTGATGGTGGTGGCGCCGATAGCGCGAAGTTCTCCGCGCGCCAAAGCCGGCTTCAACAAATTGGAAGCGTCAATCGCGCCTTCGGCGGCGCCGGCGCCGACAATCGTATGGATTTCATCGATGAAAAGAATGTATTTGCCCGCTCCCTGCTGAATTTCTTTGATAAACGTTTTAAGACGATCTTCAAATTCGCCGCGGAATTTGGTGCCGGCGATTAAAGCCCCCAGATCAAGCATGATAATTTCCCTGTCTTTGAGCGGCTCGGGAACGTCGCCGGAAACAATTTTTTGAGCAAGGCCTTCGACAACCGCTGTTTTACCCACCCCCGGCTCGCCGATAAGAACCGGGTTATTTTTGGTGCGCCGGCTCAAAACCTGAATCAATCTCCTCAATTCTTCGCCGCGGCCGATCACCGGATCAAGCTTGCCGGCTCTGGCCGCCTCCGTAAGATTAACGGCGTATTTTTCCAAAACCTGGAATTTACTTTCCGGCGTCTCGTCGGTAATTCTCATTGATCCCCTGAGACCGGCCAGAATTTTAAAGGCTGTTTCGCGGCGCAAACCGAAATCTTCCAAAATGTTTTTCGCCGAAGAAGGCGTTTCCAAAATCGCCAGCAATAAATGCTCGCAGGAAATAAATTCGTCTTTCTGATTAAGCGCGATTTTGGCGGCTCTGTCTAAAACGCTCATCAATTCCTGAGAAAGATAGAGCTGGGCCAAATTGGCGCCGGAAAAAAGTCGCGGCTCTTTATCCAGCAGTTCATCAATTTTCCGGCTTAAAGATTCTGTATTGATGCCGGCTTTGTAAAGCAGCGGCCTGACAAGCGACTGTTCGTCAAGAACCAGCGCCGCCAAAAGATGAATAATCTTAAACTCGCCGTGATTGCGGCGCCCGGCGATTTCCTGCGCGTTTTGAATCGCCTCCTGAGCTTTGATTGTAAAACGGTTAAAATTCATAGTAATATATTTTATAAGAATAACGCTGTTTATTTATATTGTATCTATCTAAAAATACAAACAACGTTATAATTTCTTACATATTATATACGCGAAAGATTAATATGTCAAAATGAATTTACTGAAATTTTACGAAACAATTCCCGGTTTTTTAACCTGGAGCACTATTTTATTGATGTTTGTTTTTTCCTGGCTGGCGCCGGCGGCAACGGCTATTTTTATCATTCTTTTTGACATTTACTGGCTTTTCAAAACAATCTATCTTTCATTTCACCTCCGCGCCACGTTTAAAAAAATGCGGGAGAATTTAAAAATCGACTGGCTGGAAAAATTAAAACAAAACGCCGCGACGGCCGACGACTGGCAAAAAATATACCATCTTGTCATTTTCCCGATGTACAAAGAACCCTGCGAAGTAGTCAGAGAATCTTTTGAAAGCCTGGTTAAATCCAATTATCCGAAAGACAAGTTTATCGCGGTTTTGGCGATTGAAGAACGGGGCGGCAAAGCCGACCGGGAAACCGCCGAAAAAATTGAAAAAGAATTCGGCGACAAATTTTTTAAGTTTTTGGTTGCCGCTCATCCGGCAAATCTTTCCGGCGAGCTTCCCGGCAAAGGGTCCAACGAAACCTGGGCGGCCAAGGAAGCGAAAAAGCTGATTATTGATCCTCTGTCTTTGCCATATGAAAACATTTTAGTTTCTGTTTTTGACATTGATACCCAGGTATTGCCGAATTATTTCGGCCGGCTCGCTTACGTTTTTTTAACCTGTAAACGGCCGCGGCGATCCAGCTTCCAGCCGATTCCTTTATTCACCAACAATATCTTTCAAGCGCCGGCTCTGGCCCGCGTCATTTCTTTCTCTTCCACTTTTTGGCACATGATGCAACAATCTCGCCCCGAACGCCTCACCACTTTTTCTTCCCATTCAATGCCTTTTAAAGCGCTGACGGAAATCGGTTTTTGGAACACCGACATCGTTTCCGAAGATTCGCGGATTTTTTGGCAATGCTATCTTCGCTATGACGGCGACTGGCGAGCGGAACCGCTTTTTTATCCGGTTTCCATGGACGCCAACGTCAGCCCCCGGTTCTGGCAAACGATGATCAACCTTTACAAACAACAAAGGCGATGGGGATGGGGATGCGAAAACATTCCCTACATATTAAACGGATTTAAAACAAACAAAATAATCCCTTTGAGAAAAAAAATTTACTGGAGCTTCAACATTATTGAAGGGTTTCATTCATGGTCCACCAACGCTCTTATTATTTTTTCGCTCGGCTGGCTGCCGATTATTTTGGGAGGAAAAATTTTCAACCTCACGCTTCTTTCTTACAATCTGCCGTTTATCACGAAAACCATCATGACGCTGGCGATGTTTGGCATCGTCAGTTCGGCGATTTTAAGCGTGGTTCTTCTGCCGCCCAAACCGGACTGGTTCAAGCCCCGGCATTATTTTCTTTATTTTTTCCAGTGGATTCTGATGCCTTTTACCTTGATAATTTTCGGCGCTTTTCCGGCGATTGAAGCCCAGAGCCGGCTGATGCTCGGCGGCCGTTTCCGGCTCGGCTTTTGGGTAACACCGAAACACCGCTGATTTTCCGATAAAATTTATATAAAGAAATTGACAATTTCGGCTCTTTGATTTATCATTGAATAATTATGTTGACTGCCAGACAAAAACAAAACATCGTCAAAGAGCACAAACTCCACGAAACCGACACCGGTTCAACCGGAATCCAAATCTCTTTTTTAACCAAACAAATCGCCGAACTCACCGATCATTTGAAAGCGCATCCGAAAGACAACCATTCCCGCCGCGGCCTCTTAAAGATGGTCGGGAAAAGAAAGGCGCTGCTTGATTATTTGTCGCGAACCGACCAAAAAAGCTACAGCGGCCTCGTGAGAAAACTCGGCCTGAAAAAATAATATGAGATTGGCGCCTTACAAAGAACAGCGGATCGGGATTTTTATCGACATTCAAAATCTTTATCATTCGGCCAAAAATCTTTACGGCGCGAAAGTCAATTATCGGGAATTGATAAAATGTCTTGCCGTCGGCCGGAAATTAATCCGCGTCGTCGGTTACGTCGTCAAAAGCGAAACGGCTCTCGGCGAGGCCTCTTTTTTTGAAGCGCTGACCAAAGCCGGCGTCGAGCTCCGGATCAAAGATCTCCAGATTTTTCCGGGCGGAGTCAAAAAAGCCGACTGGGACGTCGGAATGGCGGTTGACGCCATTAAAATGGCCAGATCTTTAGATGCGATAATATTGGCCACCGGCGACGGGGATTTTATTCCGCTGGTGGAATATCTGAAATGGGGGATGGGCACGGAAGTCGAGGTGGCGGCCTTCAGCCGAAGCGCCTCGGCAAAACTCAAAGAAGCCGCCGATTTTTTCATTAACATAGAAGAAATACCAAGAGTGCTGCTGAAAAAATAATTATGAATTTAAAAAATCAACAATTTACCGCCGAAATAAAAGGGAAAACAATTGTTTTTGAAATTTCAAAATTGGCCGAGCAAGCCAATGCCGCCGTTTTGGGGCGTTGCGGCGGCACCTCTGTTTTGGTAACCGTCGTGATGGGGAAAAAAGACCGGGAAATCGATTATTTCCCGCTAACGGTTGATTACGAAGAAAGATTTTACGCGGCCGGGAAAATCATCGGCAGCCGTTTCGTGCGGCGGGAAGGCCGGCCGTCGGAGGCGGCGATTTTGTCCGGACGCATGATTGACCGAACCATCCGTCCGTTTTTCGACCAGCGGCTTAGGCGCGACGTTCAAATTGTGATAACGGTTCTTTCTTACGACGAAGAAAACGATCCGGATTTTATCGCCCTTATTTCCGCTTCAACCGCTTTGGCAATTTCCGACATTCCGTGGAACGGGCCGGTGGCCGGAGTAAGAATCGGGAAACTGAAAGACGAAAACAACATCCTGGTAAATCCGGCTAATTCGGAATTAAGGGGAGATAAATTTTCTTTTGACGCTTTTGTCGCCGGCAACGAAAACAAAATAAACATGATAGAATTCGGCGGCGACCAGGTAATTGAAGAAGAGGTGGCAAACGGCCTTGAGGAAGCGCACCGAGAAATCAAAAAAATCGTTGAATTTCAAAAAAACATCGTTAAAAGCGTCGGCCGCAAAAAATCCGAAACGCTTTTAATCGAACCGGACTTGGAGCTTAAGAAAAAAATCCGGGAATTTCTGAAAGACAAACTGGAAACGGCCGTTTACGCCGAAAATAAATCGGAACAGCAAACAAACCTTGAAGAATTAAAAAATAAACTGGCGGAACATTTGGCCGCCGAAGGATTGGAAAATCCCGAAGGAGTCGACGCTTTGTTTGAAGAAGAAGTTGACGCCCTTGTCCATAAAAATATATTGGCATCGGAAAAGAGGCCGGACGGCAGAAAACTTGACGAAATCAGGCCGCTTCACGCCGAAACGGGATTATTTGAACGCCTTCACGGCTCGGCGCTGTTTATCCGCGGCGGCACTCAAGCTCTGGGGGTGGTGACTCTTGCTCCTCCGGGCGCCGAACAACTGATTGAAACAATGGAAATTTCTTACAAACGCCGGTTTATGCTTCATTATAATTTTCCGCCTTATTCCACCGGAGAGGTTGGCCGTTTGGGCGGCGCCGGACGGCGGGAAATCGGGCACGGTTCTTTGGCGGAAAAAGCGGTAAGGTCTATAATCCCTTCGCAAGACGAATTTCCCTACACCATCCGGGTAGTTTCCGAAATTCTGGCTTCCAACGGCTCTTCTTCAATGGCGACTGTTTGCGCCTCTTCAATGGCGTTAATGGACGCCGGCGTTCCGATCAAAAAAGCGGTGGCCGGCATCGCCATGGGCTTGATAATCGACAAATCAGGAGAGAATTACAAGATATTAACCGACATTCAGGGGCCGGAAGACCATTACGGCGATATGGATTGCAAAGTGGCCGGCACGACCGACGGCGTCACCGCCATGCAGATGGACGTTAAAATAGAAGGCGTTGCCGTAGCAACCCTTAAAGAAATTTTAAGCCGGGCCAAAAAAGCCAGACTGGAAATTTTGAACTTTATGAGCGGAGCGATTGCCGCGCCGCGGCCGCAAGTTTCTTCTTACGCGCCCGTTGTGTTAGTTTCCGAAATCAGTCCGGAGCAAATCGGCGAAGTAATCGGCCCGGGCGGCAAAATGATCAACGCGATTATCGCGCGCACCGGCGTTCATACGATTGACATTGAACAAACCGGCAAGGTTTTTGTGGCGGCCGCCGAAGCCGAAAAAGCGAAAGCCGCCGTCGCCGAAATTAAAGCCATTACCCGCGAATTTCGGCCCGGGGAAATAGTTGAAGGAGAGGTGATTAAAATTCTTGATTTCGGCGCGATTGTCGATCTGGGCGGCGGCAAAGACGGCATGATTCACGTTTCGGAACTTAAAAGCGGCTACGTGGAAAAAGTAGAAGACGTGTTAAAAATCGGCGACAAAGTGCGGGCGAAAATCATCCGCTCTGAAAACGGGCGCATCGGCCTTTCGCTGAAAGATTTATAATTTACTTCAAAGGAATCGGGTAAGTCGTTTCGTTTTTGGAAAGAAAACTTTTAATGTTTTCAATATCAGTGTTTAAAATCCGCTGAAGCGCTTCTTTTGTGTTAAAAGCGTTATGGGGAGTAATAATGACGTTGGGCATATCAATAAGAACATGGTTGGCCAGAATTGTTTTTAGATCGGCTTTTTCCGGATGACCGTAGAGCAAAAAAGCTTTTTCGTCTTTAATCGGCCCTTCTTCTTCCAAAACATCCAAACCGGCGCCGGCTAAAATTCCTTCATTGAGAGCTTTGAGAAGGGCTTCGGTTTCCACGACGGCGCCGCGGGAGGTGTTGATGAGAATCGCGCCTTTTTTTATTTTTTGGATGTTTTGAAGATTGACAAGATGATGAGTTGATTCGCCGTAAGGGACATGGAACGTGATAACGTCGGCTCGGGCCAGCAGCTCTTCAAAAGGAACGTATGCGAATCCCAGCTCTTTCGCCAACTGGTCGTTCGGATAAGCGTCGAAAGCGATGACGTTCATGCCGAATCCCTTGGCGATTTTAACGGAATGTTTTCCGATGCGGCCGGTGCCGACAACGCCGATGGTTTTGCCGTTTAAATCAAACCCCTGAAGCCCGTCAAAAGAAAAAAGTCCGCTTTCTTTGATTTGGTCGAAAGCCGGAAAAATTTTGCGCGACAAACACAGAAGAAGGGCGAAAGCGAATTCCGCCACGGTATTGTCGCCGTAGCCGGGCACGTAGCCGAGCTTGATGTTTTTTTCGCGGGCAAAAGCCGAATCAATATGGTCAAAACCGGTGGAACGGCTGGTGATCAATTTAAGGTTCGGGAAATAATCGATTGTTTCTTTATCAACCGTTGAACCGACGAAAACGGAAATAGCTTCAAAGTTTTTTTCCGCCGGCAAATTATCTTTGTTGAGTTTTTCTTTGCTAAACCAAAGCTCCGAATCCGGAAAAGTTTTTTTCAGGTAATCGACTTCCCACTCTTCAATTTCAAAAAAAGCGATCTTCATTTGCTGGTTTTGATGATTTCATCAACCAAGCCGTATTTTTTGGCGTCTTCGGCGTTAAGCCAGAAGTCTCGGTCGGTATCTTTTTCAATTTTGGAAATCGGCTGGCCGGTGTGTTTGGCCAAAATATGGTTTAATTGGTCTTTGATTTTAATGATATGTCTGGCGGCTATTTCAACTTCCACGGCCTGGCCTTCGCCGCCGCCCATCACCTGATGGAGTAAAACTTCGGAATTCGGCAAAATGGACCGCTTGCCTTTTTTGCCTCCGCTCAAAAGCACCGCGCCCATTGAAGCGGCGATGCCGACGCAAATCGTAGCAACGTCGGGTTTAACGTATTGCATGGCGTCGTAAATCGCCAAACCGGCCGTAACAACGCCGCCCGGAGTGTTCAAATACAACTTAATGTCTTTTTTCGAGTCTTTATATTCCAAAAACAAAAGCTGGGCGATAATCGAATTGGCCACCGCGTCGTTAATCGGCCCGCCCAAAAAAATTATCCGTTCTTCCAAAAGACGAGAGTAAATGTCGTAAATTCTTTCCCCGTATTGGGTTTTTTCTATGACTGTCGGAACGAAATTCATGATGTTCGTTAAATTATAGCCGTTTTTAAAAATTAGGCAATAGCTTTTCTTGTTTCGCCGGACCGGTTAAAAATCAAAACCTTTTTGAACCGCCTTGTTTTTTTGAAAAGGGTGTTTGATCTCTTTCATCTCTGTCGCCAAATCGGCTTTTTGAATGAAAGATCGCGGCGCTCCACGACCGGTAAAAATCGCGATTTTTTCTTCGGGAAAATTTCGGAAAATTTTTAAAACTTCAGCGGCTTTCACGAGTTTGAGCCCGACCGCCACGTTAATTTCGTCAAGAATTATCAAATCCCATTTTTTGGAACGGACGGCCCTTTTCGCCGTTTTAAGGCCGGCGGCGGCGGCTTTTTGATGAGCCGAGAAAGAGAGTTTGTCGCCCAAAATTTTAACGAATCCTCTGCCGCTTTTTACGATTTGAAATTCGGGTTTCGGAATCTTAAATTTAGCGGGAAAATAATCTTCGCCGGATTTCCATGGACCTTTGATGAATTGGATCATCAAAACTTTTTTTTCTTGCCCCATGGCTCTCATGGCCTGCCCCAAAGCCGCCGTAGTTTTCCCTTTGCCGTTACCGGTAAAAACAACGATCATTTTACCAGCTGCAAGTCGGGCAAATTTCCCGCAATTTCGCGAAGAAACCGACGTTAACGACGGCGTTATAAAAACGGGAGCCGTCAAGGCCGGAACAAGTCAAAGCGTAAGTCGTTGTTTGTTTCGGCCTGACATTGGTAAAATCGGACGAACATTCAGCTTCAGTAGAGCAAACCGAACCGACTCCCTGGTCAATGGAGCAAGAATCGGCGTATTGGCAAGTCCATTTTAAAGAAGATTTCTGCGGGATAATGATTGACGCGGGATCAGCCCAAAAAACGCAGTTGGGAACCTGAATAACCCGAACAGTCATTGTATCTACGGCTGTGCCGCCGGGGCCGGAGCAGGAAAGCGTGAAATTATAAACACCTCTCGGGAGATTCAATGTTTCAGAACCACTAAGCGATTTATTGCCTTTCCAAAAACCGACGGGGTCGGAAATGGCCGCGCAACTGTCGGCGTTAAACGAAGACCAAGACAGTTCAAACGGAGACGGGACTTCTATGATGCTTTGGCCAGAAAGATCAACGCTCGGCGCCGGCGGACCGCATAAATCGGGCCGGCAGTCGCAGATGAAATCAACGCAGTTTCCCGCGCCGTATTGACCGCCTTCACACCAGCGGTAGCGGGAATCGCCGCAAGAACCGCATTCATTGCACGATTCGGGTGACGCCGCGGGCGGACTGGGCGGGCAATTAACGGAAGTCACGCAATTGTCGCAACATCCGCCGGCTCCGCAACCCTCACAGGCCTCGTTATAACAAACCTGGCAACCATTGCCGTCAATAACGCAGTAATCGGCTTTAACCGTTTCAGTTTGAAAATTTGTTTGCCAAAAAATGAAAGCGGCGAAACCGGCAATTAAAGCGATGACGCCGGCCAAAACAATATATTTTTTGTAATTGTAAAAAAATGTTTTCATAATCATGGTTGCCAGTCGGTGATCCACGTCGCCGTTTGCTTGTAGCTGTTGAGATCATAAGTCGTTTGTTTTTGGAAATTTTTAAGATCGTAAATCGCCAAACGCGAATTTTTCGGAACCGGCGCCGCCCAATCCACCTCCTGAAGAGCGAGATATTTAGCATCCGGCGAGAATACCGGCCAAAAAGCGGCGACGTCAAGCATAGTTTTGACGAAATAATATTGAAACGGCTCCCAGGAAGAAATTTTTATAATGTAAACCTGTTTTCTTTCCATGTTAGTCCAGGCAAGCAATTCGCCGCTGCGGGAAAGAAACAGTTTCATGCTGACCATGGCGCCGCTCCCTTTTATTTCTTTGGAAAGAGGAATAACGAGGCGTCCTTTGTTCGTTTTTAAATCAATTGAATGAAGGCCGTCGTTTTTTAAAATCAGCAAAAATTTTCCGTCCGGCGAAAACATCGGATTGACGCCCGCCGCGATGAATTTTTCCTTGCCGTCGGACCCGACGATATAAATATTGCGATTTTCCGGATAAGGAAGAAGCGGGCCTTTCGGTTTGAGCGTAAAGGCGATAAGCGATGCGTCCGGCGAGAAAACCGGCGTTTGCTTGTATCCTTTGTCGGCGCCGGTCGTTATTTGTTTGATGTCGGAGCCGTCATTGTCGGCCGTAAAAATTTCAGCCGCGCCGCCGCGTTCGGCGACAAAAACCATTTTTTTGCCGTCATCGGAAAAGCGCGGCGTTAAAAAGCTGTTTTCTTTTATCGGAAACTTGTTCAGTTTTTTGGAAGTCGGACTGAACTCATAGAAGGCAACCGGGCTGTTTTCCGGATAAAGAGATTGAAGCGTGAGATAAATTTTTCCTTCCGGCAATTGAACGTTGTTAATCGCGGTTTTTGCCGCCGGCAGATGATTGATCTGTTGTTTTCCCGGATAGAAAAAATAAACAGCGGCGGCAATAATTAAAATTGCGGCAACGACGATCCAGACTATTTTTTTTGATCCGGTTTCCATTAAGTTTATTATAACATTTTAACAAAAAAATATCTGTGGATAAAAAAACCTTGCCGTCAGGCAAGGGAAGCGAAAAGAAAAACACGGTCAAAATCAGCGTTGTTCCGAAGAGACCGCCGGTTTGGGCTTTGGCTTGGGATTTTCGCTGTAAACAGCGACGACCAAAAGCCCGAGAATCACAATAATTCCGATTACCAGCACCTTGTAAAAATCTTCCACTTTCTCTTCTTTCTTTTTGGGTTCGTCCATTTCATTCTCCTTCGGGATGGGGGTTTTAAACCGGCAAACAGCTGTTTTTATTTAAACACCGATCACGGAATATTTCAACTTTCTTTAAACGCGAGATTGTTTTTTAAATAATCACTCCTCCGCCGAGCATTTCGCCGTTTTTGGCGTAGAAAACCGCGGATTGGCCGGCAGCGACAAATTTTACCGGTTTGGAAAAAATCAGTTTCCATCCGCCGCCGCTTTTTTCCAATTCCGCTTTAACGAGCGGCTGACGATAACGAATCCGCGCGAAAACGGGAAAGGTTGATTTAAAATTATGAATTACGGGATTAATAAAATTCACGTCCGTTAAGTCAACCTCTTTTTTGCGCAACGCCGGATTATTTTCCCCTTCGGCGACGATTAAAATATTTTTTTTGATATTTTTTTCAACAACATAATAAGGCCTGTGATTTGAGATTTTAGATTTGAGATTTGAGATTTTTAAATGCCTCTGGCCGATCGTATAAAACCAAACGCCGTCGTGCTCGCCCATTTTTTCGCCTTTAATGCTTAAAACATCCCCTTTTTTAACCGGAAGATATTGTTTCAAAAAATCTTTGAATTTCACCGCTCCCAAAAAACAGATTCCCTGGGAATCTTTTTTTTCAGCAGTCGGCAAGTCGGCCTTTCGCGCGATTTCGCGCGCCTTTCTTTTTAAATAATCGCCTATCGGGAACAAACAATGTCTTAATTGCTCTTGTGTAAGCGTCCATAGAAAATAAGACTGATCCTTGTCAAGATCTTTGGCAATTTTCAATTTGCAATTTTCAATACTTTCAGGCGTGTTTAAAAATTGATAATTGATAATTGGAAATTCCGGCCGCCGCCGAACATAGTGTCCTGTGGCCACAAAATCCGCCCCCATTTCCAGCGCTTTCTTTAAAAACAAACCGAATTTTATTTCTTTGTTGCACATTACGTCCGGATTGGGCGTAATCCCTCTGCGATAACCGCCAATCATGTAATCAACCACTTTCTTTTTGTATTCGTCTTCAAAATCCCAGACGTAAAAAGGAATTTTTAATTTTTCGGCGACGCGGCGAGCGTCTTCGGCGTCGGTGTCCTGACAGCCGTCGATGTTGTATCCTTTTATGAAACAGCCGATAACTTCGTATTTAGCGTTTTTCGCCAACAGCAGCGCCGCGACGCTTGAATCAACGCCGCCCGACATCGCCGCGAAAACTTTTTTCTTCAATTTTCCTTTCATGATTGTTCGTATTATAATTTTTAATTATAAACGCGGAATATGTTGAGAAACAAGATTTTTTATTCGGTATGTTCCGGATTCGCGGCTGGAATATTTTGGCGTTCTTTTTTGAAAGTTGATTTATCGTCGGCTTTTCTTGTCGGCCTGGTTTCCATTTTTTTGATTTTGTTTTTTTCCTTGGTTTGGAAAAAGAAGAGGGTTGCCCTCTTTTTTGTTTTTACGCTCGCTTTTTCGCTCGGGATTTTAAGATTTCACCTGGCGGATAAACCTCCGCCGGAAGTTTTTGAACGACAAATCGGCCAAAAAGTTTTTCTGTCCGGAATAATCGTTGATTATCCCGACGAAAAAGAAAACAACGTCAATCTTGTGGCTGAAACAAAATTATCGGGACAAAAAACCAGAATCATTCTTGCGGCGAAAGAAAACAACGACTACCGATACGGCGATGAAATAAATTTTTCCGGAAAATTAGAGAGGCCAAAGAATTTTTTAACTGACCAGGGTAAAAAATTTGATTACGTAAATTATTTGCGCAAAGACAGCGTTATTTACGCGATCAAGAATCCGAAAATCGAGGCTCTTTCGCGCGGCCACGGCAATTTCATAAAACGCGCGCTGTTTTCCGCGAAAAAAACGTTTAGCGCCGCAATTAATTCGACCTTGCCCGCGCCGGAAAGCATTCTGATGGAAGGACTTACCCTTGGAGAACGCTCGTCTTTCAGCCAATCATTGCGCCAGTCTTTCATAAATACCGGCACGATACATATCGTGGCTGTTTCAGGATACAACGTAACTCTTGTCGCCGAATGGATAATGAAGATATTGGCGTTCCTGCCGATGTTTTTCGCAACCGGCGCGGGCATCGCCGCCATTTTTATTTATGTCGCCATAACCGGCGGAACGCAAACCGCGATCCGCGCCGGAATTATGGCAACGCTGGCGCTTTTGGCCAGAGCCACCGGACGCGTATACGGCATCGGCCGCGCGCTTATTCTTACGGCCGTCATCATGATTATCATAAACCCATTTATTTTGGCGTTTGACGTTTCTTTTCAACTTTCGTTTCTCGCCACAATCGCCGTCATTTTTCTCGCTCCCAAAATTGAGGAGTATTTTTTATGGATCAAATGGAAATGGCTTCGCGATATCGTTTCCGTCACTTCGGCGGCGTATATGTTCGTTCTTCCTTTCATTCTTTACAAAATGGGAAATTTGTCGCTCGTAGCCCTGCCGGCCAACATCGCCATTTTGCCTTTTGTGCCGGCAACGATGATTTTGGGTTTTATAACCGGCCTTGCCGGCGTTGTTTCAAACATTCTCGCTTTTGTCCCGGGAATAATCGCTTATGCTTTGCTTTATTACGAGCTTGCCGCCATCGGGTTTTTCGCCGACTTTTCTTTTTCTTCGCTTTCCATCCCAAATTTCCCGCTTATTCTCGTCATTTTGATTTACGCGGTTTTTTTTCGGATTCTTTTTTGGAAAAACGAAGCGAAGGAAACGGCGCCCAACGTTAATTTTTTCAGGATTACAAATTTCCGTTTTTTGGTTTTAACGACGCCGTTTTTTATCACGCTCGTTGCCGCCGGATTTCTTTATTACCACCGTTACGAATCAAATCAAATCGCCGATCGGCAAATGCAAGCGCTTCTTCGCGACACTCCCGCGACAGATTTTTTTTCTCCGCCCAAAATCGGCGCAAGAACAAAAACAAACAACTGCGCAGTCAGAGGTCCTCTGCCCGATCCCTTATGCACTCCCGGCGCCGTATTTGAAGACGCGACCCCGGAACAAATCTGCGTTTCCGGCTATACCAAGACCGTTCGAAACGTATCAACAAAATTAAGAAAACAAGTATACGCCGAATACGGCGTGGCGTATCCGCAACCGAGAGGAGCTTACGAAGTTGATCATTTGATTCCATTGGCCATCGGCGGCTCAAACGACATCGCCAACCTTTTTTTGGAAGCCGCCGAACCGGCGCCGGGATTCCGCGAAAAAGACGTCGTTGAGGTGTATCTTCAGCAGGAAGTTTGCGCCCGCCGCGTCGATCTTTCAACCGCCCAAAAGCAAATCGCTACCGATTGGACCGCTATTTACGATAAACTGACTCCGGAACAAATACTGGCGATCAAGAAAAAATACGGGAACAGAGTAATACGATAAAAATTGCGTTTGATTATAATTTTTTCGTTATATTTCAAACCACCCTTTAACGATATTTTCTTTCATCAACGCCTCCATTTTTTCTTCGCCGAAATATTCGCAAAAAATTTTGTTCCACAAAGATTCCTGGTGATGATAAAGATATTTAACCAGCTCTTTTTCTTTAACCAACGACATCGCCGTGTCAACGATGTTAAAACTCGCCAAAATATCGATTCCGGCTTCAGTCGGGAAATAATCGCCGACCCAGCTCAAATTTTGCCAAAAAACCAATTCCTTGGAAAATCCGTCAAAAAGGTCGCCGGATTTAACCAGAAGTTTTTCGGCCCTGGCCCAGTGAAGCGCTTCGGGATTGACGTGGGGTTCAAAAAGCCGCCAGTCGTTTTCGTCGTCTTTGCCCAGATATCTTTGAATAATCAGCCATTGTGATTTTTCGACTCCGCCAGCCGGCGGAGCCAGTCGTCTGTCAACGACGTCGCCGCGCAAAAGCGAAATCAAATTGCGTGAAAAAGAGGTTCCGTCGGTTGCGAACATTTTAAACAAATCGGAATAAAACGGAACCTCGTTCAAATAATGAAGAATCAAGCTGAAATTCCTTATCAGCTCTCCGGAGATGCCGAGCGAAACGGGAATAACGAAAATAACGCCCAATTCTTTAAGATGGCTGATGTTGTGATATTTTTTGGCGACGAAAGCGTTTGCCGCCGCGGCCCACTGGGGGCCAAGCGACTTAACGACGATTTTTCTTTCTTCAAAATCGTCCGGTTTCAAACTTTCGTACTGTTTGAAAAACGTCTGGTTTAACCAATCGCTACCTTCCAGAAAACGCAGGGCGGAAAAAACTTCCAGCAAATCTTCGCGGCCGAGAAGTTCGTCGACGTTTTTATAGCCGAGATACTGAATTATTTTTAAAGGAGGTTCTTTTCTTAACAGTTCTTCGGCTTTTTCTTTTTTTAAAAAAAACCCGGGCTTGTCAGCCGCCAATTTTTTGGCCGATTCAAGAATAACGGCGCAGCCGGCCTGATTGTCGCAAACCGGCCGGCCCATCGCCTCAAAAAGTTTGTTGTCGTCAGCTTCAATTTTGCTGATTAAGGCGTCGTAAACGTTTCTGGCGAAAAGATTCCGTCCGAGACCCAGAAAATCCAGGCGATTTCTTATCGCCGCTTCATTTTCTTCAACGATTTTTTCAATGACGCCGCTTTTCCCGGTTGCGGCAGAAAATTTTTTTTCAATGCCTGAAACGACGTCTTTGTCGGCCCGAAGAATTTTGGCGATTTTATCAAGAGGAAACATGTAAAAATAATTTTATATTGCGGCTGCTTTGACCGGCAAGCGCTCCCATCTTTTTAATTTTTCAAATTCCGTTTTTGTCAGAATGCCGTCCTTGGCGCCGATTTTTTCTATTACCGAAGTGGCGTTGGCCGATCCGAGCCGGATGGCGTATTCGATATTAAACGGTTGGCAAAGCCCTTTTTGGCAGGATTCCTGTTTTTGGACGAGACCGGCCACGAATCCGCTGCCGAAAGCGTCGCCGGCGCCGGTTCTGTCCGCCACCAGCTTTTCCTTGAAAACGCCGGCGGAATAAACGGTGTGGCCGTCGGAAACCAAGACCCCTTTGCCGCCGTCAGTCATCACCGCGATGCCGGCCGCCGCTTCGTCAAGTTTTTTGAAAATCAACTTCTCGTTTTCGTAATCGACGCCGGTTAAATAAGCGGCTTCCTCGCGGTTTAAAATCACCGCTTTTATTTTCGCCAAAAGCGGCTTCAGTTTTTTAATTCCCATTTCAATAAAATGCTTGGAGGGATTGAAAGCGATCATCGTTTTGTTTTTGTAAAAATGGTTGACGATGTTTTCAATCACCGGAAAAGGAATTTTTCCCGGAACGACGTAGGCCCATCTGGCCTTAAGCTTGTCAAAGGGGATTTCTTCGGTTTTTAAATCTTCCGAAGCGCCGCGATAAACCAGAATGGTCCGTTCGCCGCTTGGCGCCAAAAGTATCGTGGAGTAGGCGGTGGAAGCGTTTTTTTTGGCGATGACAAACGGCGTAATCGCTTCGTTTTTTAATTCATTGATAATCGAATTTGCCGATTCATCGTCGCCGATTTTTACAAGAGCGGCGGTTTTCAGTTTTTGCCGGCTGAAAGAGACGGCCGCGTTGGTCGCGCCGCCGCCGGTGGTTAAAACGGGCGCGCTTATTTCAATTTTCCCGCCCAAAGCGAAACATTGGGCTTCGCCCGTCGGAAATCCCATTTTTTGAAGATGCCGGGGATCGCGGACGATTTTAAAAAGCGGGCTGGTTAAAAAAACGTCCCGCGTCGCCGTGCCGATTGTAATAACGTCGTACATCGGTTTAATTGTAAAATTTAATCCAACCGGTGGCAATAGCCGTTTACAAATTCTTCATAAATGGCATAATTTAAAAAAACTTGCGCGCGTTTAGCTCAGTGGCAGAGCGACTCGTTTACACCGAGTAGGTCCGGGGTTCAATCCCTCGAACGCGCACCAACACATCGCAGAAATTTTAATTATGAAATTCATCGCCGATCTCCATATTCATTCCAAATATTCCCGCGCCACCAGCAAGAATATGAATCTGGAAGAGCTTGATCGTTGGGCCGACGACAAAGGCATTTTGGTGATGGCCACGGGTGATTTTACTCATCCGGAGTGGTTTAAAGAAATTAAAACAAAACTGGAGCCGGCCGAGCCCGGGCTTTTAAAGTTAAAAAAAGAATATAAAAAACCGACGATTAAGGGAACTTATGCCGAGACGCGGTTTTTTTTAAGCGCGGAAATTTCAAGCATTTATTCGCGGTTGTCGCCGTCAACCAAAGAAAAAAGAGTTTACCGCGTTCATAATCTGGTTTTCGCGCCTGATTTGGAAACTGTTGAAAAAATCAATGCCCGGCTTTCTCTGGTCGGCAATTTGAAATCCGACGGCCGGCCGATTTTGGGGCTGGACAGTGAAAAATTGGCGGAAATTATTTTTAACATCAATCCCGAAGCCGCTATCGTGCCGGCGCATTGTTGGACGCCTTGGTTTTCCGTATTCGGTTCAATGTCGGGCTTTGATTCCATCGAAGAGTGTTTCGGCAAATACGCGGACAAAATTTTCGCCGTTGAAACGGGGCTTTCCAGCGATCCTTTAATGAACCGTCGGCTTTCAAAACTGGACAACATATCTTTGATTTCCAATTCCGA
>JASJPP010000004.1:0-14520 GCA_031432155.1 Patescibacteria group bacterium
ATGGCGGCGATTACTTCCGGCTCAATGTGGCCGGTATTGAAAGAGGGCAGTTTGGTGTTTATCAAGTCGGTTAAAAAAGAAGAAATTAAAATAGGCGATATTGTTGTTTATCGGAACAGCAAGGGCTTTACGATTCATAGAATTGTTGAATTGGGGGAAAATGATTTGACGACTAAAGGCGACGCCAATTTCCAGAAAGACGCGCCGGCGAAATACGAAGACATAATCGGGAAAACATTGACGGTTTGGGGAAAGCCGTTCGCCATTCCTTATCTTGGATTGATAAGCGTGGCGGCGAACAGTAAGTAAGAATAATGAATCAAGAATAATGAATTATGAATAATGCGGCGAATAAAAATTTAAAAAGGAAAAGTTTGCCGAGAGCGCGGAAAATCCAGGTTAAGATTTTGAGCGTCAAAAGAGCGGATGTTTTGCCGCGGAATTTTGTTTTAAATATCAATACCCTTGACGGGATTGTCCGAAAAAGAAAACCGGTTTTTGCCAAAACCATTTTTAATTTCAAGCTTTTTTATTCGGTTTTTAAAAAATCATTGGTTTTCGGGGTTATTGTTTTAACGGCGTTGGGGCAGGCGTCGATGTTTGCCGCTTTTGAGTCGCATATTATCAACGTTACCGCGACCATTGAAAACCGTTACTGCGCGGATTTTGAGGCGCGCACCATCGGTTTTTGGAAAAATCACGAGGAAGAATTCGAGGGGTTTTTGCCGATTGTTTTAGGCGGCGTTTATGTTGAAACCGTTGAGGCGGCGCTTGATATTTTTGACAACAATTCCGTTGCCGGCGGCGACGCGACGCCGGCGGTCAAAGCCCAGCTTTTGGCTTTGAAATTCAATGTTTTGGCTTTTGGCATCGGAGATTATTTCGTGGCAACAGCCGGCAAAACCGTTTCGGAAATTATTGCCGAAGCCGACGCCATGCTTCAGAATCCGGACGCCACTTTTGAAGAGCTTTTGGCGATGAAAGATTTGATTGATTACATCAATAATTTGTCGCCGGATATCGGCTGTAATATCGTCATCAATAAAATTTATTACGACGTGGCGCCGGATAGGGGCGCGGAGGGCGACAACGAGTGGATCGAGCTTTACAATAAAACCGACGAGCCGGTTGACGTTTCGGGCTGGACTCTTTGCGACAATAAATCCTGCGATGTCTTGCCCGCTTCGCCGAGCGTCCCCGCGGAAGGTTTTGCCGTGATAACCGGCGCGACCACCACTCTGGATTATTGGCATATTCCGGACAGCATCGTGAAAATTATTTTGGCTGACGGGAAAATCGGCAACGGGCTCCATAACGACAATGACATGTTGAGTTTGACGAGTTCTGACGGCACGGTGATGGACAGGATGAATTACGGAACGCCTGACCCGGGCTGGAATCATTACAACGCTTTGAATGTCTGGAACCCGGGAGCGGTTGATGTCGCCGAAGGAAACACCTTGGCGAGAAGCCCGATCGGATATGACACGAACCAGCCGGGCGATTTTGTTGAGCTGGGGCCGCCGACCGTTGATTTGATTTATCCGGATGAGGACGGAAGCTACACATGGTATTGGACTTATGACTACGACATTGAGTGGACGGCCGCCAACCCCAACGGAGACGACGAAGATCTTTCAATCAATCTTTACTGGATCAGAGACGACGACGCAGACGGAGAAATAAGCGGTGGCGATACCACCAATCTTATCGTTGAAGGGACGGAAAACGACGGCGTCTATAACTGGACCGTGCCGAGCGGATTTTTGGGATACATCTGGATTAAAATCGTGGCTGTCGGGCCGGAAAACCCGATGTTAAGCGACATTTCAATAAGCGGAGACATTTGGGATCCACCTACACCCGAGCTTCTGGCCGCCCTTCAGCGAGCCGGAGCTTTTAACGACGTTTCGGTTGACGCTCTCGACGAAAATCCTCAATCAAATAATGATTTTCAAAATGAAGAAAATACCGCAACGGAAACCATTGTTGAGAATGATAACGACGATGGCCAAGAGAGTGAAAACGTTAATGATGAATCTTCCGAAGAAACGAGGGAGATTGGCGACGAGCCAGGCGATGAGCCCGGCGAAACAGCCAGCTCTTCCGAGCAAATCGTTGAAGAAGTCGCGGAACAAACCGAAGAGGCGGCTGATGAAAATGTTAACGAAAGCGAAATAGAGGAATCCATCGGCATTGAAAACAGCGAACCGGAAGGCGAATCTGTTGAAGGAGAAATTGAAGAAACCCCGGAAGAAATAATCGAAGAAGAGCAGGCGGCGGTTGAAGATCCGGAAGAAGTTTCTAATGGGGAAGGCAACGAAGAAGACAATAATGAAGGCGAAAATGAAGCGACTGAAAGCGAAGTAAGCGTAGAATAAGAATTAATTTGACGGATTTTAGCTGTTGATATAATATTAAATTATGTCCACTCAAACGGCGGAAAAAATATATAAAGAAGTTAAAGCCCTGAAAGAAGAAACCAAAACTCTTAAAGAGCTTGTTTTTCTTATTTTAAAAGATGTGGCGGCTCCTACTTATTATTTAAAAGGAAAGGCGGCAAAAGAAGCGGATAAATTAGTAAAAGAAGGAATAAAAGAGTATAAAACCGGGAAAACAATCAGAGCTTCTTCATTAAAAGAAGCGTTAAAGATTTATGGCAGAAAGAAGTATTGAAACCGTTTGGGAACGAAAAAGAAATCCGGTCTTTTTGGATAAATTACTCTTATAGAATAAAATTTATTTTTCTTACCGATAAAGAAGTTTTATTTTTAGATATCGGCACCCATGAGATTTATAAATAAAAAAATAACGGCATTGAATGCCGTTATTTTTTACTTCGCCTTCTCAACAATCTTTTCAAACACTTTCGGTTCGGTTTTCGCCAGTTCGGCGAGGATTTTGCGGTCTAAAATGATGTTTTGTTTTTTAAGGCCGCTGATAAGTTTGTTGTATGTTGTGCCGGCTATTTTGGCTCCGGCGTTTATTTGGACATTCCATAATTGGCGGTAGTTCCGTTTTTTTTCTTTGCGTCCGCGAAAGGCGTGCGTCCAGGCGTGAAGCAAGGCTTCTTTGGCGGCCCGTTCTTTTGATTTTCTCCCCCATTTGAAACCCTTGGTGTATTTCAGTATTTTTTCGCGCTTTTTGTGCGCTATTGTCCCTCTTTTAACTCTGGTCATAATTTAGAATATATGATTTAAAATTTAAAACTTAGCGGGCGAAACCCCTTTTTTCTTTTGATTTGATTGCTTCTTTTTTTGGCGCGGCAATGGCCGATGCCCATGGCCCGTCTTAAAACTTTTCCGGTTTTGGTGATTTTGATCCGGCTGGATATTGATTTTTTTGTCATGTTATTTTTTCGTAATTTGCGTTATCATTCCTTTTCCGCCGAATTTCGGCGCCATTGAGATTTTATATTCAACGTCAATCATTTTTAAAAATTCCTCCAGTTTCAGGCGAGCCCAGTCTCTGTTGTATTTTTCCCGGCCGCGGAGCACCAGCAGAATTTCCACTTTGTCTCCGGCCTCAAGAAATTCTTTAAGCTTCTTGATTTTGATTTCCAAGTCATTTTTGGCGGCCCTGACGCTGATTTGAATTCGTTTAAGCTCCGTGATTTTTTGGCTCGCTTTTTGTTTTTTAAATTCCTTTTCTTTCTGGTAGCGGAATTTGTCAAAGCTGATGATTTTGGCGACCGGCGGTTTGGCGGTTGGCACGACCTCTATTAAGTCATCGCCTTTTTCCGCCGCTAATTTTAATGCCGCTTCGCGCGGCATAACACCAAGGTTCTGTCCTGTTTCGTCCAATACCCGCAGTTCCGGAGCCGTTATTTGGTTGTTGATTTTATGTTGCTGAATAATGTTATTTTATTTTGCCAGCCCGCTATGGGTGGAAATGGCGGGAGTTGAACCCGCATCTGACAGCCGATTTATAAAATTTCTACAAGCTTAGTCCTTTGATAAACTCGGGACGAAAATTTTGTCAGAAATTTTCGCCAAACTTACTGACGTGGGTTTGGCAAAGTCTAAATTTATAACACCGGTGATGACTTTATTAGACATAAGCCGCCGATGCCGCTTAAGCGAAAGCGAAAGCGGGAGCCAAGTAATTGGCTAATCTGTTTTTGGCAGATATGATTTTGATTCGGTGATTGGCGAGGTGACGAATCATCCTCGGCTTGCGATTTTATAAAAGTGCCGCCATCGATTCCTTACATTCCCGTTCTTTTCATTATTTCCCTTTTCGTTTCCCTTTGTCTTATCAATTCCCGTTTATCCGCTTTCTTTCTGCTCTTTGCCAGCCCGATTTCCAATTTTATTCGGCCTCGCGCTGAGCCTGCCGAAGCGTTTTTAATATACACTTTTAACGGCGCCAAAGTCAATCCCTTTTCGTGGAGCCGGCCAACAAGGCTTTTGATCTCCGATTTTTTAAGCAAAAGACGGCGGGTTCTTTGAGGGTCGTAATCCGGCGGCGCGTTAGCCGGCTGGTAAGCCGGAATATCGGCGTTTAGCAGCCATGCTTCGCCACCGCGAATAACCGCGTAAGAACCGGCCAGGTTTATCCGGCCGTTTTTAACCGCTTTCACTTCAAATCCTTTCAGTTCAATGCCGGCGTCGATCGTTTCCAGTATATTGTAGTCGTATCTTGCTTTTCTGTTTTCGGCGATGATTGTCATGATTTAAGTATTAAATATCAGGCATTAAGTATCAAGCGTTAAAACAACTTTAGTTTTAGCCGAAAATCCGTTAAACTTTAAACAATGATCAGGTTAAGAATCGAAAATTATCTGAAAAAAATCATTAAAGAAGATGCCGGTATCGGGATTTTTCCCGTCGAACAGGAGCAATTCGGGCATTACTCAACGAATGCGGCCATGAAATTGGCGAAAATTCGCGGCGAAAGCCCCATGCAAATAGCTGAAGAAATAAAAACCGCGCTATCATCAATGATAGCAAAAAATTTCTTTGAAAAAATTGAAGTCGCGGCGCCGGGCTTCATTAATTTCTGGCTTTCGGAAAAAGTTTTACAAAACGAATTAAAAGAAATTTTGAAAAAGAAAAACAATTACGGGAAACCCACAATTCATAATTCAAGATTCAAGATTCAAGTGGAATTTGTTTCCGCCAATCCAACCGGACAGTTGACTATCGGCAACGGCCGAGGCGGATTTTTCGGCGATGTTTTGGCGAATGTTTTGAAATTCGCCGGTCATAAAGTTGTGAAAGAATATTATGTTAACGATGCTAAAGCGAGCACGCAGATTAAAGAATTGGGTAAGACGGCGCTTGGCGAAGGCAAAACTTATTTGACCAAAAATCTTGAATCGCAAATTGCCAAAATCGGGGCGAAACTTAAAAACTTAAAAACTAAAAAATTAAAAAACGATTTATACGGCGAGGCGGGATATTTGTTGGCGCAAGAAGTCCAAAAAGACAATAAAAAATTCATCGAAAAAGATTTGAAAATCAAATTTGACAAATGGTTCAGCGAAGAGAGTTTATACAAATCCGGAGCGGTTGAGAAATTAATCCGCCGGCTGGCCGAGAAAAATCTGACTTACGAAAAAGACGGAGCTTTGTGGTTCAAGTCAAAAAATTTCGGCGACTCTGAAGACAGAGTTTTGGTGAGAAAACCCGTTTTAAACGGGCAAGCCGGCGAGCCGACTTATTTTTTGCCGGATTTAGCTTATCATCTGGACAAATTCAGAGTCCGAAAATTCGCTCAAGTTATTGATATCTGGGGAGCGGATCATCATGGTTACGAGCCGCGGCTTCGCGCGGGGCTTAAAGCGTTGGGAATTTTTGAAAACGGCGACGGAAAATTTCAGGTGATTATCGCGCAGTTGGCGCGATTAATTCGCGGCGGCGAGGAAGTTAAAATGTCAAAAAGGAAAGGCGAATATGTTACGCTTGACGACTTGATTAAAGAAATCGGGTTGGACGCGGCGCGATTTTTCTTTTTAATGAATTCACCCGACACCCATATGAATTTTGATTTGTCTTTGGCAAAAGAGCGTTCAATGAAAAATCCGGTTTATTATATTCAATATGCGGCGGTAAGAGCGCAAAGTATTTTGCGAAAGTCAGATGTTAGATGTCGGACGTCGAATGTCAATTTTTCTTTATTAAACACAAAAGAAGACATAAATTTGATGCGGCAGTTGGCGCGGTTTCCGGAAATCATTGAAGAGGCGGCCGATAAATACAACCCGCAGATTTTGGTTCGCTATTCTTTGGATCTGGCCAGAACCTTCCATAATTTTTACGAGAAAGAGCGGATTATTCCTGCCCGCCGAAATTTTAACGAAGGCGGGGGCGAAGAGAAAGGTTTAATGGCGGCGCGTTCGGCTTTGATTTCCGCGACATTGGAAATTTTCAAAAACATTTTCAAGCTTTTGGGCGTGAGTTTGCCTAAAAAAATGTAAGTAATTACGGGCTTGACGAATTTGATTTCAGCGATTAAGATTTTAACGTTCTTTGTCATCGGCCAATATCGGCCAATAACAGTGGAGGAAACGGAAATGGGAATCGTTGAAAGAGCAAAAAGTGAAGGGGAAAGCATTAAGAGGTGGTACAGAAAAAACGTAATGCCCTATGATTACAAAGTTTTGAAAAGGAACGATGACGGGATAGCAGTGGGTCCAGCGCTGAGAGTTATTTGCCCGACGAGCGCGATTATTCACAATGTCAATGGCAACGATGAGATATTTTATGATATTCATAAGATATTTTATCTTTGCCAAAATCGTTTGACAGAAGAGCGCCTGGAGAGAAATTTTCAGGCGAACGCGTTTAGATTGACGAGTATAACAAGGAAAAGGGGAAATAGAATCACCGTTATTGTTTTTCAACCTCTTGCGACTAAAAAAGATTAGCGCGTTTTTTTAGGAAGGATCTCGGCCGTTGCCATTGGCACCGGCTTTTTTATTTAATTGAATTTCGGCTTCTCGAATGATATGATTTTTTATATTTATGTCTGATTTTAAATCTCAAAATCCAAACGAAAGAGAACAAGAAATTCTTGAATTTTGGCAAGAAAACAAAATTTTTGAGAAATCCCTTCAACGGGCTCAGGGCAAGCCGGTTTTTTCTTTTTACGATGGCCCGCCTTTTGCCACGGGTTTGCCCCATTACGGCCATATTTTGGCTTCAATTATTAAAGACGTGGTGCCGAGGTATCAGACGATGAAAGGAAAATTGGTTGAGCGACGCTGGGGCTGGGATTGCCACGGGCTTCCCATTGAAAATTTGATTGAGACAGAGCTTAAACTCGGGACGAAAAAAGACATTGAAAAATTCGGTGTCGCTAAATTTAACGAGGCGGCGAAGAAAAGCGTTATGCGTTATGCCGACGAGTGGAAAAAGATTATTCCGCGCGTCGGCCGCTGGGTGGATATGGAACGGGATTACAAAACGATGGATTGGCAGTATACGGAGTCAATCTGGTGGGTTTTTAAATCGCTTTTTGACAAAGGGTTGATTTACGAAGGTTATAAGCCGATGCATATTTGTCCGCGATGCGAAACCACTCTGGCAAATTTTGAAGTGGCGCAGGGGTATAAAGACATGACTGATATTTCAGCGGTGGCGAAATTTGAGCTTATTAATGAGCCGAACACTTATGTTTTGGCTTGGACGACTACTCCGTGGACGTTGCCGGGAAATGTTGCTTTGGCAGTGGGAAAAGAGATGGAATATGTTTCTTATTCAACAAAAAATGAATTTGGCAAAACTGAAACATATATTCTTGAGCGCAATGCGTTTAATCGAATGAAAATTGAAGCAGTGGTAAATAATGTTTTAATGCGCGGGAAAGATCTGGTTGGAAAATCATACAAACCGCTTTTTGATTATTATTTGAAAGATAATTCGCCGGTTGGCGAATTAAAAAATCGCGAGAATGGATGGAAAATTTATGGCGCGGATTTCGTCCAGACGGACGAAGGCACGGGCGTTGTTCATATCGCGCCGGCTTTCGGCGAGGACGACATGAATCTGGCGAAAAAAGAAAATTTGCCTTTTATTCAGCATGTCGGGATGGATGGGAAATTCAAGCCGGAAGTAAAAGATTTTGCCGGTTTGTTCGTAAAACCGAAAGAGAATTCGCAGGCGACTGACATTGAAATAATCAAATGGCTCGCCAAAGAAAATAAACTTTTTAGCAAAGAAAAAATTATTCATTCTTATCCGCATTGCTGGCGTTGCGATACGCCGCTTTTAAATTACGCGGCAAGCTCCTGGTTCGTGAATATCAATGCCGTTAAAAGCAGGCTAATCTCCGGCAATAAAAAAATAAATTGGGTTCCGGAGCATATCAAAGACGGCCGTTTCGGCAAATGGCTGGAAGGCAGCCGCGACTGGGCAATTTCACGAAGCCGATTTTGGGGAGCGCCGTTGCCCGTTTGGAAATGCGAAAAATGCGATAAGCAGATCATAATCGGTTCAATTGATGATATTAAAAAATATTCCAAAAAATCGGGCAATCAATATTTCGCGATGCGGCACGGCGAAGCGGAAAACAACGCCAAAAACATCATCAATTCAAAAATAGAAAACAATCATTTCGGTTTAACTGACAAAGGAAAAAAAGAGGCAATAAATTCCGCGAAAAAATTGAAATCCCAAAAAATAGATTTGATTTTTTCCTCCGATTTTTTAAGAACCAGACAAACAGCGGAAACAGTGGCGGAAATAATCGGTTTTGATAAATCAAAAATAATTTTTGACAACCGTTTGCGAGAAGTGAATGTGGGCGTTTTTGACGGTCAGAAATCCGAGAAATATCACAGTTTTGGCTCGGTAAGGGAAAAATTTTTTAAAGCGCCGCCGGAAGGCGAAAATTTGACTGGACTCAAAAACAGAATGGCGGAGTTTTTGTATGAAATTGAGAACAAGCATTCCGGCAAAAATATTTTAATCGTCAGCCACGAATATCCCGTTTGGCTGATGTTTTCCGGAGCAAAAGGAGCGGACGTCGAAAAATCAATAAAATTAAGAGACGGAAAACCGAATTTTATCAAAACCGCTCAAATAATGGAATTGGATTTTGCGCCGCTCCCGCATAATCCCGATTATGAGCTTGATTTGCACCGGTCGTATATTGACGATATTGAATTACGATGCCCGTGCGGCGGCGAAACGCGCCGGGTTCCGGAAGTTTTTGATTGCTGGTTTGAATCCGGCTCCATGCCTTACGGACAATCGCATTATCCTTTTGAAAACAAAAAAAAGTTTGATAAAACTTTTCCGGCCGAGTTTATCGCCGAAGGCATTGACCAGACGCGCGGCTGGTTTTATACGCTTTTGGTTTTATCAACCGCGCTGTTCGGCAAGCCGGCTTATAAGAACGTCATCGTTAACGGAATAATTTTGGCCGAAGACGGCCAAAAAATGAGCAAGCGTTTGAAAAATTATCCGGACCCGATGGAGGTTGTGGAAAAATACGGCGCCGACGCTTTGCGTCTTTATCTTTTGTCATCGCCGGCGGTGCGCGGAGAAAATTTGAATTTTTCCGAGAAAGGAGTGGACGAAATTTATAAAAAAGTGATTATGCGATTGTGGAATGTCTATAAATTTTACGAGCTTTATTCGGAGAAGAAGATAAAAGTCAAAAGATTGGCTGAAATAAAAAGCGTTAACGTTTTGGATATCTGGATTTTGGCGCGGCTTGATCAATTAATCGCCGAAGTTTCCGAAGCAATGGACAAATATGAACTTGATAACGCAACGCGTCCGATCGCGGATTTTGTTGACGATTTGTCAACATGGTATATTCGCCGTTCGCGTTCTCGCTTTAGCGAGCGCGGGAAAACGCTTGCCGGACGCGGAAATACGCAGAAAGAATTAGAATTAGACAAGAATAACGCGATAGCGACGACGAATTTTGTTTTATCCGAATTTTCGAAAGTTATCGCGCCGTTTATGCCGTTTACGGCTGAAGCGATTTATAAAAATCTCAAATTTAATAATTCGGTTCATCTTGAAAATTGGTCCGCCTTCGTTAAAACTTCGGCGGGTAAACCGAAAATTGATAAAAAATTGATTGAGATGATGGCGGAAACGCGGAAAATTTGTTCGCTTGGGCTTGAAGCGAGGCAGAAGGCGGGGATAAAAGTCAGGCAACCAATCGCTTCGCTTAAAATCAAATCTCAATCCGCCGGCCGGCGGACAAATCTCAAAAATAATAAGGATTTTTTAAACCTAATAAAAGATGAAGTGAATGTCAAAGAAATTATTTTTAATAAAGATATTGCCAGCGATGTTGAATTGGATACGAAAATCACCCCGGAACTGAAAGCCGAAGGCGATTTGCGGGAATTGACGCGCGCTATTCAGGATTTGCGCAAAGAAGCCGGTCTGACTCCGGAGCAAAAAGTCGTTTTGGAAATTCAAACCGGCGTAAACGGAAAAATTTTTATAGAAAAATTTGAAGACGAGATTAAAAAATCAGTCGGCGCAAAAGAAATTGAATTTAAAAACGCCATCGGCGGCAAAGAGGTAAAAATAGACGAATTGGAATTCACGTTAAAAATTAAATAAATTGATAATGAAAATAAAAAACTTTCAAGAATTGGTGATTAACGACTTGAGAAAGACGGCGCTTCAAATCGCCGAGGCCGGACTTGAAGCGATTGATACGGAAAAAATCATGAAAGAAAACATCCGACTTGACGGAGATAAATTATTTGTCAAAAACAAAAGTTTTTTCCTAAATAAGCTTGGCCGGATTTTCGTGATCGGCGTAGGCAAATGCTCTTTGGAGGCGGCCGCGGTTCTGGAAGACGTTTTAAAAGAGCGCGTTTTCGGCGGGATTGTCATTGACGTTCATGAAGGCAAAGAGTTGAAGAAAATTAAAAAATATCTCGGCGATCATCCTTTCCCAAGCGAACGCAATATTAACGCCACTAAAGAAATTATTTCTTTGTTGGCCGACACGAAAGAAAACGATCTGATTATTTTTATTGTTTCCGGCGGGGGCTCAACGCTGCTTTGCCAGCCGACTAATTTTACCTGTAATAATGAAAAGCAAATTATGGAATGTTTGTTCAAAGCCGGCGCTGAAATCGAAGAAATAAACACGATAAGAAAACATATTTCCATTGCCCGGGGCGGGTTTCTGGCGAAGTATGCTTATCCGGCGCAAGTTGTCGGTCTGATTTTTTCCGACGTGCCCGGCGACAAAACGGAGTTTATCGCTTCCGGTCCGACCGTTAAAGACGGCACGACAATTTCTGACGCCGATCGCATTCTGGACAAATACGGCATTTGCGAAAAATGCGGATTTTTGAAAAAAAGCCTGATAGAAACGCCGAAAGACGATAAATATTTTGAGAGAGTTGAAAATATTTTGATTGTTTCCAACCGAATCGCCCTGGATGCGATGAGAAAAAAATCCGAAGAGCCGGGTTTTTCGGTTAAGATTTGTTCGGTTTGTTTGAGCGGCGAAGCAAGAAAAGTCGGCGAAGAAATCGTCAACGAACTTAAAAAAGCGCCGCCCAAAACCGTTCTGTTGTACGGCGGCGAAACAACCGTAAATGTTGTCGGCCAAGGCAAGGGCGGCAGGAATCAGGAGCTGGCGTTATCAGCTCTGTCTTTTATCGGCGAAAACGAAATAATCGTTTCAGTCGCCTCCGATGGCAAAGACAATACAAAATTTGCGGGCGCTTTGTGCGACGCAATTACAAAAAAGAAATCAGAAAAACTCGGCTTGAACGCCGAAAGTTATTTGAGCAATAACGACAGCCTCCGTTTTTTTGAGAAAATCGGCGATTATATTTTAACCGGCGACACCGGTTCAAACATTTCTGATTTGGTGATCGCCATTAAAAATTAAAACTGTTGATTTGCGCGGATTGCCGTTTACGACTTGACTTTTTATTATTATCAGTAATAATTACTATTAATAAAACATGTCCGATATAAGGCAAACGAAACAAAAAGCGGCGATTCTGGGATATTTAAGAAGCGTTAAAACGCATCCGACCGCCGAAATAGTTTATTCGGCGGTTAAAAAAGAAATGCCGAATATAAGTCTGGGAACGGTTTACCGGAATTTGGAAGAATTCAGCAAAAACGAAATAATAGGGAAGCTGGAAGTAGCCGGCAGAAAAAGATTCGACGGCGATATTTCCGTCCACGGCCATTTTATTTGCGAAAAATGCGGACGAATCGACGATTTATTTTTCAAAAAAAAGATAAAGATAGATTTCCCGAAAAATTATTCAATTAACGGCGTTGATTTAACGATTAAAGGTCGATGTAAAAAATGCGAAAAATAAAATATTTATCAAAATTATGGTTAAAATAGGTCAAGCGATTTCCGATTTTGAATTGGAAACGTTTCAAGACGAACAAGTAAAAAAAATAAAACTTTCCGATTATCGCGGCAAATGGCTTGTGTTGCTGTTTTATCCGGCGGATTTCACTTTTATCTGCCCGACGGAACTGGAAGAAGCGGCGGAGTATTACGAGGAATTCAAAAAAAACGGCGCCGAGATAATGAGCGTAAGCACGGACACGGTTTTCGCCCATAAAGCGTGGCACGACACTTCTGCGGCGATTAAAAAAATTAAATATCCGATGGCGGCCGATCCGACCGGAAAGCTCTGTAAAGAATTCGGCGTTTACATTGAAGAAGAAGGATTGTCATTGCGGGGAAGTTTTATTATTGACCCGGACGGAATTTTGAAAGCTTGCGAAATTCACGATAACAGCATCGGCAGAAGCGTGGCGGAAATTTTAAGGAAACTTCAGGCGGCGAAATTCGTCAGGGAAAATAAAGGATTGGTTTGTCCGGCGAGTTGGAGGCCCGGAGAAAAAACTTTAAAACCCGGGTTGGATTTGGTCGGGAAGATATAAAATAATCCCCAGAAAATTCTGGGGATTATCTTTTCCCGCTTTTTTGCTATAATAAAACAATGAAAAATTTTATCGAACAGCTTAAAAATGTCGGTATAAAAGACGTTTCCGAGGTGGGCGGGAAAAACGCTTCACTCGGCGAAATGATTCAAAGTTTAATGCCAAAAGGCGTAAAAATCCCGGGCGGATTTGCCGTAACCGCCGAAGCCTATCGTTATTTTTTGGAAAAAACGGGGTTAAAAAAAATAATAAAAGAAACGCTTAACGGTTTAAATACCAAGAATCTTGGCGATTTGGCAAGGCGCGGGAAATTAATCCGCGAAGCGATTAAAAAAGCGGAATTTCCGGAGGATTTAAAGCAAGAGATTGCTAAAGCGCACCGGCAAATGGAAAAAGAATACGGAAAAAACGTCGACACCGCGGTTCGTTCTTCGGCAACGGCGGAAGATCTTCCCGGCGCGTCTTTTGCCGGCGAGCACGAAACTTATCTGAATATCCGCGGCGAAAAAGAATTGCTTCAGGCCGTGAAATCGGCAATGGCGAGCCTTTTTACGGACCGCGCCATTTCTTATCGCGTTGACAAAAAATTTGACCATCTCAAGGTTGCTTTGTCCGTCGGCGTTCAGAAAATGGCGCGCTCGGATTTGGGATGTTCCGGCGTGATGTTTACGCTTGATACGGAATCGGGGTTTAAAGATGTTGTTTTGATCAACGGTTCGTGGGGACTCGGCGAAATGATTGTCCAGGGGGAAGTGACGCCTGACGAATTTTTGGTTTTCAAAAAAACCAACGCCATTATCGGCAAAAAACTCGGCGTTAAAAACAGGAAAATGATATACGGCAACGCCGCGGCGCCGGGAATTAAAAATACTAAAATTATCGCCGCTTCCCGAAAAGAAAAAGAAGCATTTGTTTTGTCGGACGCTGAAATTTTAAAATTGGCGCGATGGGGAGTTTTAATCGAAGAGCATTATTCAAAAAAGAGCGGCAAATGGACGCCGATGGACATGGAATGGGCCAAGGACGGCAAAACCGGCGAATTATTCATTGTTCAGGCGAGGCCGGAAACAATCCACGCTTTAAGGGATTTTTCAAAAATCAAAGAATATGTTTTGTCAGATGTCAAAGGTCAAAGGTTAAATGTTTTAGTCAAAGGCGCTTCGGTTGGCAGTAAGATTGCCGTCGGCAAGGCGCGGGTGATTTTAGACGCGAAAAACGTCGGGCAATTCAAAGCCGGTGAAGTTTTGGTGACTGATATGACAGACCCGGACTGGGAACCGATTATGAAAATCGCTTCGGCGATTGTTACCGACAAGGGCGGACGCACAAGCCACGCGGCGATAGTAAGCCGCGAGCTCGGCATTCCCTGTATTGTCGGTTCAGAAAACGCCACCAAAAAAATCAAAACCGGACAAGAGATTACCGTTGATACTACCGGAAGCGAAGGTTTTGTTTACGACGGCGCTTTGAAATTTAAAATTATTGAACATGATATTAAAAAATTCCAATCCGCTCCGCTCCGCCAGCCGGCGGACGGCGGACAACGGACAAAAACCAAAATAATGATGAATATCGCCACGCCGGAAACCGCTTTTGAAAAATCGTTTCTGCCCAATGATGGCGTGGGATTGGCGAGAGAAGAATTTATTATCGCGGGAGATATCGG
>JASJPP010000004.1:14620-26317 GCA_031432155.1 Patescibacteria group bacterium
GATAAAAAAACAATCGGTTATAAAGATAAAACCCAATTTTATGTTGATAAACTCGCTTTTGGCATCGCGAAAATCGCCGCGGCTTTTTATCCGAAGCCGGTGATTATCAGATTTTCGGATTTTAAAACAAACGAATATAGAACGCTTATTGGCGGAGAATTATATGAGCCGTCGGAGGAAAATCCAATGATCGGCTGGCGGGGAGCGTCGCGTTATTATCATCCGAATTTCGCGGCGGCGTTTATTCTGGAGCTTAAAGCCGTTAAAAAAGTCCGCGAGGAAATGGGGCTGGATAATGTGGAAGTAATGGTGCCGTTTTGCCGGACAACGGAAGAAGGGGAAAAAGTATTGGAGATTATTGATAAATTCGGTTTGCGAGGAAACAAGGCGGCCATTCGACAGGTTCGGGGCGACAAAAACCTGAGGGTATATGTTATGTGCGAGATTCCCGCCAATGTCATTTTGGCAGATGAATTTTTGAAAATTTTTGACGGGATGAGCATCGGTTCAAACGATTTGACGCAATTGACGGTTGGCATAGACAGAGACGGCAACGAAATGATCAGAGGAATAACGAACGAAAACGACGAATCGGTGAAAAAATTGATTTCAGACGTAATTAAAAAATGCCGCGCCAAAAAGAAATACATCGGTATTTGCGGTCAGGCGCCATCGGACATAGAAGGATTCGCCGAATTTTTAGTGGAACAGGGAATTGACAGCATTTCTTTGAATCCGGACACGGTTATTAAAACCACGCAGAAAGTTTCCGGGAAAGAAATGCGAATAAAAAAAAGATAGCATGATGTTTGTTGATGTTCATGCCCATTTGAATTTCCCGGATTACAAAAATGACATTGACGAAGTAATCAGGCGGGCTCAAGAAAAAAACGTTTTGATAATTAACGTCGGCACCGGCCGCGAAAGCTCGCGAAAAGCCGTGGAAACGGCTCATCAATATCCGGAAACGATTTGGGCCGCCGCGGGACATCACCCGACCGAAAAAGAAATTTTCAGCCGAGAATTTTACGAGAAATTAGCCGCTGATATCAAGGTAGTGGCTGTCGGGGAATGCGGCTTGGATTACGCCGTTTTTGTTCGCGAGCGAATCAAGCGATTACAAAAACGAGCATCCGCCGAAGCCGAAAGCAAAAGCGAAGGCGGATTACAACAAGAAATACGAGAAATAAAAAAACAGAAAGAGATTTTTATAAAACACATTGAGCTTGCCGGCGAACTTAAAAAACCGCTGATGATCCATTGCCGCGACGCCTTCGGCGATTTGATCGAGATTTTAAAATTAAAATCCGGTTTTTTGAATTCTCCGCCCGGGGTTATTCATTTTTTCACCGGTTCTAAAGAAAACGCCGAAATTCTTTTGGAAATGGGGTTTTATTTTTCATTCGGCGGTTTAATCACTTTTAACCGCAGTCTTGACGGCGTTGTAGATTTTATTCCGCTGGAAAGAATTCTTTTGGAAACCGATTCGCCGTTTGTCGCGCCGGCGTCTTATCGCGGCAAACGAAACGAACCGGCTTATATCATTGAGGCGGCCAAAAAACTGGCTGAATTGAAAAACGTTTCTTTGGAAAAAATCAGCGATGAAACATTTTCTAACGCCCAAAAACTTTTTGCTTTGTAAGCGGGGAAATATTATAATTTAAGAGTTATATGGCTGAACTTGCCGAATTACATAAAAAAATAGAGCGCGAATTGGCGGTTGGTAAAGAAGAAGACATTGCTATTATTAAATTGGTGGAAGATTTGATGGAATACGGCTATCACAGCCGCGCTTCCGACGTTCATGTTGATCCGGAATTGGACAGGGTGCGCATTCGTTTAAGGGTTGACGGCGTTCTTCAGGACGCTTTTGTTTTCCCCAAAAAAATTCAGCAGGAGATTATTACCCGCATCAAGGTGCTTTCCGGTCTTCGCACCGACGAACATCAGGCGGCCCAGGACGGCCGTTTTCGGGCGGCGGTGGCGGACGTCGGCTATGTTGACGTCAGAGTTTCCATCGCGCCCACTTACGACGGCGAAAACTCCGTAATGAGGATTTTAGCCGAACATTCCAAAATTCTTTCGCTGAACGATTTGGGAATGAACGACAGGGATTTTAAATGCGTGAAAGAAGCCATCAGGAAACCTTACGGGATGATTCTGGCCACCGGTCCGACCGGTTCCGGCAAAACCACCACTCTTTACACGGTTATCAAAGAATTGAACACCGACGAGGTTTCCATTATCACGATTGAAGATCCGATCGAGTATTCCATCGGCGGCATCGATCAGATTCAGGTGAATCCCCGAACCGGTTTGACCTTCGCCGCCGGCTTGAGATCGATTCTTCGACAGGACCCGAACATCATCATGGTCGGCGAAATCAGGGATGAAGAAACCGCCGGCATCGCGGTAAACGCCGCGCTGACGGGGCACCTCATGCTTTCCAGTATTCACACCAACGACGCGGCCACCACGCTGCCGCGGCTGATGGACATGAAAATAGAGCCGTTTTTGATCGCTTCAACCGTCAATGTGGCGATCGGTCAGAGATTGGTGAGAAGAATTTGTCCCGATTGCCGCGTCAAAAAGAAAATGAGCGAAGCCGAATTTAAAAGTTTGGCGGGATCTTTGCCGCCGAAATTAATCGGCAATCATAAAGAATTTTACGTCGGCAAGGGCTGTTTGAAGTGCAACAACAGCGGTTATTACGGCCGGTTGGGTATTTATGAAGTTTTAAGCGTTGACGAAGAAATCCGCCAGGCGATTATGCGGCGCGTCAACACCGATGAAATCAACAGCATCGCCGTTAAAAACGGCATGACAACAATGATGGAAGACGGTTTCAAAAAGGCGATTGAGGGCAAAACCACCATTGAAGAAGTTTTGAGGGTGATTCATGAATAAATTAATTAAAAAAATCAACTCTTTTTTTCTGCGGGTTTCAACCCAGAATCAGATTATTTTAGTTAAACATTTGGCGGTGATGGTTAAATCCGGCATGCCGATTCTTAACAGTCTGACGATGATTCAAAAACAGACCAAATCAAAGTCGCTTTTTAAAATTCTCCAACAGCTTATCATTGACGTTGATAACGGGCAGTTTCTTTCCGCCAGTCTTGATCAATTTAATTCCGTTTTCGGCGACTTATTCATCAATATCATCAGGGTAGGAGAGGCGAGCGGCACATTGGTTGAAAACCTGAATTTTTTAGCCGGAGAATTGGAGAAAAAACAGGAATTGAAGCGCAAAGTCAAAGGCGCTTTGATTTATCCGATCATTGTTTTAACCGCGACGATCGGCATCGTCGGCCTTCTGGTATTTTTCGTTTTTCCGAAAATCTTGCCCCGTTTTCAGGACATGAAATTCCAGTTGCCTTTGACTACGCGGATTTTAATCAACGTTAACAATTTCATTTTGGCAAATTGGCATTTTATTATTCTGGCTGTTTTTGTTTTTGCGATCGCGACCTGGCTTTTATTGAAAATAAAAATAATGAAATATTATTATCATTTTTTTCTGCTCAAGGTTCCGCTTGTCGGCACGATGATCCAAAACGTCAATATGGCCAATTTTACCAGATCGTTCGGCGTTCTTTTGAAAAGCGGAGTGAAAATCGTCGAGTCTTTGAGCATCACCTCCGGCGCCCTTTCCAATTTGGTTTACCGAAAAGAATTGACGAAGGCGGCTGATGAAATTACAAAAGGCGAACAAATTTCCAAATATTTTTTTAAAAAAGAAAAACTTTTTCCGATTATGCTCGCTCAGATGATTGAAGTCGGGGAAAATACCGGCAATTTGAGCGAGACGCTGTTTTATCTGGCGGAATTTTACGAAGCGGAAGTTGACGCGATCACTAAAAATCTCGCCAGCGTTTTGGAGCCGATTCTTTTGCTGGTTATGGGAGTAATTGTGGGTTTTGTCGCTCTTTCAATCATTATGCCGATTTACAGCTTAACTCAAAGTTTGTCTTTATGATTAAAAAAGAAAAAAGGCTTTCTTCCGGCTTTACTTTGGTTGAGGCGTTGATAACAACGGCGATTTTCATGATTTTCAGTTCTATTTTTTATCTGGCTTATTCCAATATCTCTTCGGCGTTGGTTAAAAGCCGCCAATATTCAACGGCCGTTTCCGTTTTGGAAAATGAAATCGAGACGATCAGAAAAATGGATTACGCCGATGTCGGCGTAAGCGGCGGTTATCCGGCCGGTAAAATTCCGGCGGAAAAAACCGTTACCGCCGGCAACATTGATTTTATCGTCAGCGCCACCGTTCGGAACATTGACGATGCTTTTGACGGCACCGCCACCACTATTCCGGCCGATACGGCGCCGGCTGATTATAAGATGGCGGAATTAAAAATAAGCTGTTCAAATTGCCCGGCGTTCGGACCGGTGAAGATGACGACTACCGTGGCGCCCAAAAATTTGGAGAGCGCGTCAAACAACGGTTCTCTTTTTGTCAATGTTTTTGACGCCAGCGGACAGCCGGTATCCGGCGCCAACGTCAGCGTAGTCAATAATTCTTTAGGTCCAGTAATTGCTATCAGCGATTCAACAAATAACAGCGGCGTTTTACAGCTGGTGGATATTCCGACAAGCACTTCGGCTTATGAAGTCAGCGTTTCTAAGTCTGGTTATTCATCGGACAGAACTTATCAATCTGGAGCGCCGGAAAATCCCAATCCGGCAAAACCGCATGCCACGGTCGCCAGCCAGCAAGTTACTTCCATTAGTTTTGCCATAGACAAAGTAAGCGCTGTTAATTTTAAAACAACCGATTCCATGTGCGCGGTCGTACCGAACATTGATTTTCTGCAGCAAGGCGTGAAATTAATCGGCACCGCGCCCGATATTTTTAAATATGCCGCGTCTTCGACGACAGGCGCTTCCGGAACAAAAACAATCGGCAATCTTGAATGGGACACCTACAATTTTTCCAATCTTGACGGCGCTTATGATTTAAGCGGTTATCTGCCGGCGATGCCGGTTATTCTTAACCCCGATTCTTCGGTTGATTTGCGATGGGTGATGGAATTGAAAAATCCATCCGCTCTTTTACTGACGGTAAAAGACGGAACCGGCCAGTTTGTCAGGGACGCCAGGGCAAGATTGGTCGGCGGCGGCAATGATAAAACTTTATATACCGGACGCCGTTCTTTTTCTCAAACTGACTGGTCCGGCGCTCAATATAGTTCTCAAAGCGGCGGCGTCAGCGACAACAATCCGGCAGGCGGAATAAAGATGGTTGATCTCGGCGCCGGAAAATATTCCACTTCCACCGAAGAGTGGCTGATTTCCTCAACGTTTGATCCGGGAACGTCGAGCACCACTTTTTACGATTTAAGCTGGAACCCGACCGCGCAGCCGTCGCAAACCGGAGCCGACAGCTTGAAATTTCAAATCGCTTCAAACAACGACAACGCCACGTGGAATTTCATCGGACCGGACGGCGCGGCCGGCAGTTTTTATTCTTCCAGCACGGTTTCCGTTCATTCCAGCCACAACAACAGCCGTTATGTTCGTTATAAGGTTTTTATGCGCACGCAGGATGAAAATTTCACGCCGTCTTTGGAAGACATAAAACTTGAATTTTCTTCGGATTGTTTATCGGCCGGACAGGCGTTTTTCAGCGGCTTTGGCAACGGCGTTTACGCGCTTACCGTTGAAAAAAGCGGCTATCAATCTTTTAGCGACCCCGCCGTTTCGATTTCCGAAAATTGGCGGGGATATGAAGCGGTTTTGACAAGCCAATAATTTTTTATGTCGATTAAGTCAAAAATTGTTTTTATCTTAACTTTGTTTCTTTCGACGATCAGCGCCGGAGTTTTTGGGCACGGCAACAGTTTTTTTGAATTCGCGCCGAACACCGTTTCTAAATCAATGATTGTTTCCGGAGGCGAAACGCCTTATCAATTTTTCAAGCCGTATAACGATTTTATCGGCGGGTTTGATTTTTGGATGGCGAATCCGGGAACGAGCGGTTCCGTTTCTTTCGGTTTGCGCGATCAAAACGACAATTTACTGGCGGCTAAAACGGTTTCCGTTCCTTATGCCGCCAAAATATGGGGCGGCACGGCGCTTCACGTTGATTTTGACGAGCCAGTTAACGTTTCCAGTACGGCTATGTATAAGATAAAAATATTGAGTTCGGCGCCTGAGTTGGAGTTTTATTACGTTAATTTGACGCAACTGCTTTTACATAATACCGACCGGTATTTTTTCGCCGATGCTGTCGGCCCGGCCCGTTTGGGATCAGTCGATCAGAATTTCGCTTTTAAATTCGCGCTTTACGAAGGAAACGACAATTTGGCGCCGATTGTATCTGGCGCGAGCACCTCAATCGTTTCTTTATATGAAGCAAAAATCGTTTTTAACGCCAATGAGCCGGTTGATTATAAAATAATATTTTCCATTGACGGAGAAAATGGCCAAGCTGTTGATTTCAGCGGCAATTACCGGCTTTGTCCGGAAGGCGTTGCTGTTTGCTCCGTCGGTTTAAGCGTAAAGCCGGATAAAACTTATAATTATCAGTTAATTGTAAAAGACGAATGGGGAAACGAAGCTCAACTTTCCGGTTTTTTTGAAACAATGAAAAGCGGTTCGTCTCCGGAATCTCCGGCGACTTCTTCGTCGCCTTTGCCCGAAGAGCCGCCTGTTGTCGGTGATACGGCTCCGCCTGCAATTTCCAACAGCCGCTTGATTAATTTGTTTTATAATTCGGCAAAAATCGCCTGGCAAACCGACGAAGCGGCCAACTCCGATTTAACGATTTGGAGCGCCGGTTCGCAGAAAATCGTTAATGTCGTTGACAACACTTTAGAGCTGGAACATGTTTTGGAAACCGGCAATGTTTTAAAGCCCAATACTCAATATTCCGCCGCGCTGTCTTCCGCTGATTTGTCGGGCAATACCGGAACCCAGACAATCGTTTTAACCACGCCTAAAGAAGAAGTTGCGGCGTCAAGCGACAACAAAGATGTTGTTTTAAAATCACCGGAATCCGGAGGGAATAACCAAGAAATTTCACCTTTTCCGGTAATCGGCAATTCTTTTTTAATCGTTCAATTTCTGGAAGGCGATGAAGCTGGTAACGCGATTATATCGTGGCTGGCGCCTGCCGGCGGCGAGCCGACCGATGGTTATCGGATCGACATTTTTGACGAAAACAAAGAATTAAAACAACAAATTTTCGTTTCGGCCGGCACCCATGAAATAAAAGTTAATTTGGATCCGGGGAAATACACGGTGATCGTTTACGCGAACAACGGCGGTTTTTTTGAAAAAGTGGCCGAGGAATTGGTGGTTACCATCAGCGAAAAACAGCCGTTTTTGGGCGCATTTTTAAGCCAATCAAGATATTTTTTTCTTATTTTTATGGCGATAGCCGTGATTGTCGTTTTGGCGGCGCTAAAATTAATAAAGAGAAAAAGCAGCGCCGGCTTCACTTTTATTGAGGTAATGGTCAGTTCCGCCATTTTGGCTTTGGTTGTTTTGGGAATCACCCTGTTTTCCCAAGATATTTTTAGATTCGGCAGTTTCTTTTCGGACAGCTTAAAAACGCAACAAGAGATCCAGCAAACTTTTCAGTCGCTGGTTACGGAAATTCGTTCCATGGGGCCTTCCAGCATAGGCAGTTATTCAATAGCCGAAGCAACCACTTCCACATTGGTTTTTTACAGCGACATTGACAGAGACGGCCTTTTTGAAAGAATAAGATATTTTCTTGACGGCAGCGCGTTAAAAAGGGGAGTGGTGAAGCCGACCGGCAATCCTTTTGTTTATAATTTAAGCGGAGAAGCGGTAAGTGAAACGATTCACGGCGTTGTCGCCGCGTCTTCCGGAATTTTTTCGTATTACGGCGCCGGTTATACGGGAAACGAGCCGGCCATGAGTTTTCCGGTTAACATTTCCGATATAAGATTAATTAAGGCGGAAGTAAGCGCCAAAGGAAACGCTAAAAGTCCGACTGAAAAATTTTTCATTTTGGCAACGCCGAGAAATTTAAGAAATTGATTTATGAAAGCCAAAGATTTAAAAAAAGAAAACGGTCAGCTTTCGCTTCAAATTTTGATTTTCGGTTCCGTCGCCGTCATTCTTCTTTCGGGATTTTTCGTCTGGGTGGAGGTAAACGTTAAGTCCGCGGTAAGGCAATTAAACCGCTCGACGGCTTTTACAATCGCCGAGGCCGGCATTGAGTATTATCGCTGGCATTTGGCGCACGATTCAGACGATTATCAGGACGGAACGGGCCAGCCCGGTCCTTATACTCACGATTATTACGATAAGGACGGCAATCTGGTCGGCCGGTTTATTTTGGAAATTACGCCGCCGCCGGTTGGCTCAAGCGTTGTGAAGATAAAATCAACCGGTAAGATTATTAAGGATTCCAGCATTGAAAAAATCATTGAAGTAAAAATGGCTATTCCGTCGTTCGCCAAATACGCGGTTGTCGTCGACGCCAATGTTCGATTTGGCGCCGGCACCACGGTTTCCGGAGAAATCCATTCAAATAAAGGCGTCCGTTTTGACGGTTTGGCGTATAATTTGATAGCGAGCGCTTTGTCTTCTTATGACGACCCGGACCACAGCGGCGGCAACGAATTCGGTGTTCATACGCATGTTTCTCCCGTTGATCCTTCGCCGCCGGCTTCGGTTCCGACAAGAACGGATGTTTTTACGGTTGGTCGGCAATTTCCGGTGCCGGAAGTTGATTTCGTAGGCATTATTCAAACTTTATCGCAAATAAAGGAAAGCGCGTCTTCAAGCGGTTTTTACCGCGGTCCTTCCGGAAGTTACGGTTATGAAGTAGTTTTAAAAACGGACGACACCTTTGATATTTTTAGAGTGACAGCTTTGGCTACGCCGCCCAATGGTTGTACGAATTCTTCTAATCAGGACGGCTGGGGTTCTTGGAGCGTTGGGTCAGAAACCTTGCTGGGAAATTATCCGATTCCGGCCAATGGTTTGATTTTTTTGGAAGACGATGTTTGGGTTAAAGGCCAAATTAATAGCGCCAGATTAACCATTGCATCCGCGCGGTTTCCCGATAATCCCGTTACTCGGAGCAGCATTACGGTTAATGACAATCTTTTGTATACTAATTATGACGGTCAAGACGTGATCGGGTTAATTAGCCAGAAAAATTTTAATGTGGGTTTGTACAGCCAGGATAATTTAAGGATTGACGCGGCTTTAATCGCCCAAAACGGCAGAGTGGGCCGCTATTATTATCGGCCACCGTCTCAAACTCAACAAACTCAAAGCCGTTGTTCGCCTTATCATATTCGCAATTCAATTACCACTTACGGGATGATTGCTTCCAGTCAGCGTTATGGTTTTGCTTATCTTGACTGGGCGGGAGAAACAACCGGTTATCTAACGCGCAATTTGATTTACGACGCCAATTTGTTATACAGCCCGCCGCCGAGTTTCCCGAAAACATCCGATTCTTATGAAACAATTTATTGGGATGAAAACAAATAAAAGCGGTTTTACTGTTATGGAATTGGTGATTGTTATCGGCGTTCTTGTTATTTTGGGCTCCGCGCTTTTTATTTATGCCAATCCAACGGAGCAGTTTAAAAGAAGCAGAGACAGCAGACGGTTTATCGACATTAACGCCATTTTAACGGCGGTCAACCAGAACATGACGGAAAACCAGGGATATTTGTCTTGCGCCGGCGGCGCGACCACCACCGTGCCGACGACAACCGCTCAAATCGGCCGGGCTTCCGGAAATTTCAACTTGGAATCCTGTTTGACGCCTATTTACATTTCAGCCGTTCCTGTTGATCCGAAAATCGGCACCTCCAGCTCAACCGGCTATTATATTTTAAGAAACGCGACAAGCAGCGCCGTTACGATTATCGCCTCTAGCACCGAAGCCACCAGCACCATTTCCGCCACCCATTAAGTTTTTTGAGGCGGTTGACATTTTCTTATGTTGAGAGTAAAATGACTGAAAATCCACCTGCCGGTGGATTTATTGGTAAATAGAAACAATATGTTTGATTTAAAAAATTTAAAAAGGGCAATTGACCAAATTGCCGAAGAAAAAAGCATCAGTTCGGAAAAAATATTGGAAGCCGTGGAATCGGCGATCGCGGCGGCTTATCGGAAAGAATACGGCAAGAAAGGGGAAGCGATCAAAGCGAAGCTGGATTTAAAGACCGGTGATTTGAATTTTTGGCAGTTAAAAACCGTTGTTGACGCAAACAGCGTCAGATTGAAGGAAGAAGGAGAAGAAGAAAAAATTATTGAGAAAAAAGACGGCGAAGAAATTCTGCCTCTTTATAATCCCGATCGCCATATTTTTATCGAAGAAGCGAAAAAAATAAAATCCGGAATTTCCGTCGGCGATGAAATGGAATTTTCTTTGCCGGAACAAAACGAATTCGGCAGAATCGCCAGTCAGGCGGCCAAGCAGGTTATTTTGCAAAAAATCAGAGAAATTGAAAGAGACTCGATTCAAAAAGAATATCAGGGAAAAGAAGGTGAAATCGTCAGCGGAGTGGTTCAAAGAATGGAGCGCGGCAATGTTTATGTTGATCTCGGACGGGCGACCGGCATCCTGTTTTACAACGAAGGCATTCCGGGAGAACATTATCGTATCGGAGAAAGATTGCGTTTTTATCTTTTGGCGGTCCAGGAAGAAACAAGAGTGCCGGGCTTGATTCTTTCGCGTTCTCACCCGAAATTCGTGGAAAAACTTTTTGAACTTGAAGTGCCGGAAATCCACGACGGCTTGGTGGAAGTAAAAGCGATTGCCCGCGAAGCCGGAAGCCGGACAAAAATCGCCGCCGCTTCAAAAACCGAAGGCATTGATCCGGTCGGCTCTCTCGTCGGCCAGCGCGGCACCCGCGTTATGGCGGTCATTAACGAATTGGGAAACGAAAAAATAGACATTATTGAATGGTCGGAAAATCCGGAAAAATTCGTCGGTTCCGCTCTTTCGCCGGCCAAGGTAAAATCGGTGGAAATTTTGCCTCGTCGTGAAGCAATGGTTTTTGTGGCTGAAGATCAGCTGAGTTTGGCTATCGGCAAAGGCGGCCAGAATGTCCGGTTGGCGGCGCGGCTTACCGGCTGGAAAATAGACGTTCGTTCTCAAGCGCGGCCGGACGAAGTTCAGGCCGAAGGCATCGCCGAGGGCGCCGTTGAAAAAGAAATTTCCAAAGAAGTTGCGGCTGAAGAAAAAATTTCCGACAACAAAGAAAATGAATAATGTTTTAAATTTGAAAATCGGCGAGAAATCTCCGGAGATATTCAACGCCGTCGTGGAAATCCCCAAGGGCAGTCAGAATAAATATGAGTTTGACGAAAAAACCGGCGTTTTTAAGCTTGACCGGGTTTTGTACTCGCCGACGCATTATCCCACCGATTACGGCTTTATTCCCGAAACCCGTTCGCAAGACGGCGATCATCTGGACGTGTTGATCATTGGCGGATACCCGCTTTTTGTCGGATGTGTTTTGGTAGTCAGGCCGGTGGGAATTTTAAAGATGGTTGACAACGGCGACGAGGATTTTAAAATACTGGGCGTTCAGGCCAAAAATCCGCGATTGGACGCCATTTCCGACATTAAAGACATTGAAGCGTCCAACCCTCATTTATTGAAAGAAATCGCCCATTTTTTTCAGGTTTACAAGGAATTAGAAGGCAAACAAACCCGAATTATCGGCTGGGAAGGGGTTGAAA
>JASJPP010000005.1:0-1335 GCA_031432155.1 Patescibacteria group bacterium
CCGGCGGAGCGCATCAGCACCACGCCGAGCACGAACACCGCCGCCACGTGCAAATTCAAATGACCCTGCCCCGCGAACCACAGGCCCCAGAGCGTCGGCCAGAGCAGCAGCAGAATACCGATCGGCCGGTGCAGGCGCATGAGCAGCGCGTACTCGCGCAGCCGTTGCGTAAGGCTCATGACGGAAATGCCCCGATGCCCGGCAGGAAAAACTCGCTCACCAACAGCGGCTTGCCGCGCAGGCGGAACACCGTGCGCCGACCCCAGATCTCCGCCGGCGGCGCGTCGAGCGTCTGGGCCGCGAGCGTGTACAGGTCGTCCGCCGGGCGCAACCGGACGATCTCGGTGCGGCCGCGCTGCATCGTCGGATCGGCGAACAACACCGCGCCGAGCGATCGCGACTTTAGATGCGCCAGCCGGCGCTCCGGGCCGGTGAGCGTGGCGCGCGGCAGCAGGGTGCGCGCGTACACCCACGGACGTCCGCCACACAGCAGCTGCACCTGGCGCACGAGCGCGCGGCCTTGCGCGCGCATGCCGAGTGCGCGCGCCTCGTCCGGCCGCGGCCGGTCCCAGTCCTGGTTCAGGACATGCACGCGAAACTCGCTGCGACAGGCGTCTATCAGGCGCTGCGTGAGCGAGGCCGTGTCGAGCAGCCAAGGCAGGTAATGTTCGGGAATCCGGGTGCGCGCCAAGCGCGGCCCGGCGGGAGAACACCGGCGGGATTTCATGCGCACATTCTACACGCCGGCGTATTGCTCGGCGCCGCCCAGCCAGCGCCGCACGATCGGCTCGACGCGCTCCGGATACCGGGTCTGCAATTGCTCGGCGGCGGCGTGCACGCGTGGCAGCCAGGCGCGGTCGCGCAGGAAATCGGCGATGTGAAACGCCGGCAGCCCGGCTTGGCGCGTGCCGAGCAGTTCGCCCGGGCCGCGCAGCTCGAGATCGCGCCGGGCGATCTCGAAACCGTCGTTGGTCTCGCGCAACGCCGAAAGTCGCGTGCGCGCCATGTCGCCGAGCGGCGGCTGGTACAGCAGTACGCAGTGGCTCTCGCGCGCGCCGCGCCCGACGCGCCCGCGCAACTGATGCAGCTGCGACAGCCCCAGGCGCTCGGCGTTTTCGATAATCATGAGCGAGGCGTTGGGCACGTCCACGCCGACTTCGATGACGGTGGTGGCGACCAGCAGTTGCACCTGACCGGCCTTGAACGCGGCCATGATTTTTTCCTTCTCGGCGGACTTCAGGCGTCCGTGCACCAACGAAATTTTAATGTCCGGCAGCGCGGCGCGTAATGCCTCATAGGTGTCGGTTGCGGTCTGTAGTTCCAGCGTCTCTGATT
>JASJPP010000006.1:0-36142 GCA_031432155.1 Patescibacteria group bacterium
AGCGAATTTTTTTTTGAGCAATTTCCCGACGAGATCGATTATTTCGCCGATATGCTCCGTGGCTTTCGGATAAAACTCGGCTTTTTCAATGTTTAATTTTTTCAGATCTTCAAAAAAAATCTTCGTGTAAGGCTTGGTGACTTTTTTAATGATTTTGTTTTCTTCCCGCGCCTTTTTTATTATTTTATCGTCAACATCCGTTATATTCATCGTTTCTTTTATTTCGTATCCGTTGTATTCAAGAGTTCGGCGTAAAACATCTTCAAAAATATAAGTTTTTAAATTGCCGAGATGGGCGTAATCGTAAACCGTCGGCCCGCAGGCGTAAATTTTAACCTTATTGCGGTTTTGCGGTTTAAAAACCTCTTTTTTGGCGGTCAGCGAATTGTAAAGCTTGAGCATTCCTAAATTCTATTTAAAAACAGATATTTATTCAAATTAACGGCGTCAGGATTCTTTAAATACCCGATTTTTGTGTATAATCAAAACAAGATGAAACTTTTTTTCATTGTTGTCTCCAGCGCGTTTCTCGCGGTTTTGATTTTTACTCCTTATGGTTTTCCGCTCGTTTTCGTTTTTTTGGTTCCTTATTTTATTTTTCTCATTCAAGAAAACAGCGTCATCAAGCTTTTTTTGGGGTCATTTTTGTTCAAATTGATTTATTGGTTGGTTTTAACTTATTTTATTTTAGATCCTTTGCCTTATTTGTGGTTAGTGGCGATTTTTTTGGCGTTGCCGGCGGGAATTATTGTTTTAAAAAGAGTTATTCGGTCCGCTGGTTATTTATTGCTTTTAACATTTGTTTCCGTCGGTTATTCGATTGTTGATTATTTGGCCGTAAAATATTCGTTGATACCGGCTTTTATCGGCTATCTCGGCGTTGCTCTTGGAAACGGTTATTTCCTTGGCTTGGCGAAATACGGCGGTCTTTTTGGGCTGGGATTATTTGCGGCTTTAATTAACGGCGTTCTCGCTTTTTTTATTTTAGAATACATCGATTTTTATCGCCGATCGATTAAAATCCGTCGCTTTGCCGACGTAAAAAATTTCATTTTTGCCGTTATTTTTGCGTTGTTTATTTTGTTTTTGGGAATTTTTATCTCTCAATGGGGGATAGCAGACAGAAAAAAAGAATATGTTTCGCTAAATAATTCGTTTAAAGCGGCAATAATTTCCGTTGATTACGATTTTGACGGCGGATTTTATCCATCACCCCGTTATTTTTCTTTAGAACAAATTGCTTTTATCGAAAATTTTATCGCGAAGAAAATAAGCGTATTGGAGGAACAATTAAAAAATAAACACTTTGATCTTGTTGTTTTGCCGGAGGCATTGCTTGACGTTGAACTTTCCGATAGTGCCGACGCAAAAGCATTGACGGATTTCAAAATTTCCAATAACGACGTTTTAATTCGTGAATTTTCCGGTCTGGCTAAGCGTCTTAAAACCCCCCTCTTGGCCAATTTCGTGACTATTAGAGAAAAAAATCGTTATAACAGCGCTGTTTTTTTTGGCGTTGGCGGAGAAATTCTCGGTATTTACGATAAAAACATCCTTGTTTACGGAGGTGAATATTGGCCATTTGGAAACTGGCACCCGTTTTATTATGATATTTTTCGTTCACGGTTGTCTCCGAGATTGCCTGTTTTTAATTCAAAATACGCTTACACTCCGGGATCATCCGATAAAATTTTTAATCTTGCCAGAGGCGCGCGTTTCGGCGTCCTTATTTGCCTGGAATCGCAGATTCCCGATCGTGTCGCGACGCTTGAGCGTGCCGGCGTTAATTTTTTAATCAATCCCTCAAGCAATAATTGGATAAAAATCGGTTTGGAAAATTATCTTTTTATGTCATTGAATCTTCGCCGCATTATGGCGGTTTCCAGCAATAAACCGATAATTATCAGCGGTCGCCGCGATTACGCCGGCATTATTTTTCCCGATGGTCGCGTAGAAATCGCGGATTTTAAAACCCCGTTAAACCTCGCTATTTATGAAGGAGAAATCAGATTTTAATTATTCCGAAATTCATAAAAAAATAGGCAAATAGTTATTCACAGTTTAACTATTTCTAAAATTAATTTATATGTTATTATAATTACAAAAATGAATTTGATTACCGGGGGAAAAATCATTAAATTATTGATTATTTTCGGGATTATAATAGTTTTTATCGCAGGCATTATTATTTACTTTTATTTTACTAATATTAATCCCTCGTCAGAGCCGTGGGAAGATAAGGGAACGACGCGTTTCGATCTTGATGGAAAGCTTTTTTTGACTTTACAGCCTAATTCTTACGCCAGTAAAAAAGGAATTTACAGCTTTAATTTTGCTGATCGTCAATTGCGGAGTTTTTTGACAGATAATAAATACGACAATTTAACCGCGTCATTTTCCGATGACAATTCAAAAATTGTTTTTATTTCCTACAGAAACGGCGGCATTGGACAGGTTTTTGTTGCTGACGCCGACGGTAAAAACATCAAACAAATTACCGTTAGCGAAACAATAAGAAAGCAATTGCCTGTTTTTTCGCCAAACGGGAAAATAATCGCTTTTACCGTTTTTCCGTCGGACGTTAAAACGTTTTTGCCGGAAGATCAAAAAATTTATATCACTGATCTTGACGGCAACGAACGATTTTTGACGAACGGCGCGCATCCCATGTTTTTGCCCGGTGACAAGTTTGTTTTGGTTTTAAAAAATGACGGTTTGTATATGGTGAGCGTTGAAAATGGCGTTTCTTCCGTCGTGATTAAAGGCGGATCGGCTTTTACAACGATGAAGCTGGCTTTTTCTAAAAATCGCAATATGCTCGTTTGGACGAATTTTCCTAATGAAGTTCTTATTTTTAAATTGAGTTGGGATTCTTCCTCTGGTTATTTAAATCACTTCCTTTACAAGAAAATCCTCGCCGGAGCTTTTTGGGCGGTTTTCTCGCCTGATGGTCGTTATTTGGCCATTCAAGAAGCGAAAAACGGCAATCCTCCCGCAAGGGCGCGGATTGTTGTTTATGATTTGAAAACTTTTGAATGGGAAGAGATAATTGATTTGGGTAGTTACAAGCAAACGGCAATGTGGATGACTGCCTGGCAATCAAGGTGATTTTTTATGGCATAATTAATGTGATAAATCAGTTTAATGACAATGATTAAAAATAGCAAAAATATTTATTTATTTCTCGCCGCAACAATTTTCGTTTTTACTGGTTTGTTTGTTTTTGTTAATCAGGCGCAAGCTTTTGGCGGCAGTTGTTGGGATCCTGTGTTTGAGGCTATTTTTGGCTTCTGTCCGCCGGATCCATTGGACGAACTTTGTCAAATTTGGGAAAATGGTTGTGATCAAGACTGTTCGGAAAAGTGTACTAATTGCTATCCCGGAGTTCCCGGTTATGTTCCTCCCGCGCCAACTTGCAATGAATGTAATTCCTGCGGCGATTCCCGTTATCGCTGGTGCACCGGTGGCCCTTACGGCTCCGGCGAGTGCGTTGATTTTACTTGCGACTGCCGGCCTGAGCTTTGCGAGGGTGGCGGCGGAGGCGGTGGAGGTGGCGGCGGAGGCGGAGGCGGAGGCGGAGGCGGAGGTCCTCTTGCGCCCAATGTTGATTTAATGGGTCCGGCCACAGTTGAAATTCCCAATCCAATTATTCTTTCCTGGAATTCTTCCAATACTGATTCTTGCTCCGCTTCCGGCGACTGGAGCGGCAGTAAGCCGACCAGCGGTTCTGAAACAATTGCCCTGGGAAGGGGAACTTATACTTTTACTCTTTCTTGTTCCGGCCCCGGCGGCTCATCTTCTGATAGCGTTACCATTCAAGTTATTCAAGTGCCGCAATGCACTTTCTGGGCCGATCCCGCCAACATTATCATTCCTCAAGTTTCCAATCTTCGATGGACCTGCCAATACGCCGATTCCTGCTCCATTAATCAGGGAATCGGTTCTGTCTGCGCCACTGAAACCGAATGTTCCGCTGACCTTACTCCTGTAAGGCCCAAACAAACCACTGTCTACGACCTAACCTGCTCCGGCCTTGACGGCTCCCGTTTTTACGATACCACCGTCAACGTCGGTTTCATGCCGAGACTCAAAGAAATACTTCCCCAGCTGAACTTTTTGAATATTGAGTTTTTGAAGACGTAAGAGTTAATTCTTTTCTTTGCTATAGCTTATTAGATACGAAATTTGACAAATCGTCTATTTTCTGCTTTACTTTTAGCAGCAGTTTTTGTTTTTTAACATTAACAAAACCGCTTATCTTATAAGGAAGCGGCAAAAAAGAAAGGAGGCGGCCGTGAAAAAAACGGTATTGGTAGTTGCGTTGATGTTCGTTTTTTCATCGGCTGCTTTCGCGGCTGATGATATTGTTCTGCTTCCTGGTTGGAAGCAAAGCAAAGAACAGCTCGCCGTTCTTGGAAACAGAATCAACGGCGAGGTGATAATGGTTGAAAATAAGTTGCCGCTATGGACGGCGGTTGAAGAGCTCAAGGAAGAGCTGGGGAAAATGAGGAAAACCGGCAAGGTTGTGTTGGTCGGTTTTTCCTGGGGCGGATTGGTTGCTCGGCAATTTGCCGAAACCTATCCTGAAAAAGTGACTGCCGTTGTTGTTATCGGCAGTCCAAATGGGGGGTATTGGTTTGCCCCTTCAACTCCCTTTAGAGTGAAGGGTGAAAGAAGCCGGCATATCCCGTTGTTTGTTATCGCCGGAGAAAAGTCGGAAAAGAAGTGGTGGCTGAAAGAAGTTAATGACGGAGTGGTTGATCTGGAATCCGTCTTTAGCTTTGATTCGCCGCCAATGAGAAAGGGATTGATTTTAAACCTTTCTCATCATGAACTTTGGAGGTCAAAGGTGGTCGCCGATCAGATTAAAGATTGGTTGGCGGAAACCGCCGTCGTCGCCGCCGCGCGATAAAGTTCCATTGTGGCTCGTCCGATTTCAATCGGCCGGGCCACTTTTTTGTGCCGGCGACAGCGCGCGTCATTGACTTTTCAATTGTAAGATTTATCATTAAATAAATATGGCTGTAATAACGATTCCCAAAAAAGAATTAAAAGTGGTGGTAAAAGAAAGTGTTCGCGAGGTTTTGGCGCAAGAATTTATGAAGTTGCGAGCGTTGGTCCTGCCCAATGTTTCTTTAAAAGAGCAAAAAGATATAGAGAAGCGTTACGGAAAACCTGTTAGAAAAGCGGCAAAAAGCATTGAAGTTAAATCATGAATTGGCGTGTTGATTTCTCCGCCGATTCGTTAAAATTTTTAACTCGCAATAAAATCGACGAAATTTTTATTGTTGAAAAAATAAAATTTGCCCTGCGAAAATTTCAAGGAGAGAATGTAAATGTTAATATCAAAAAGCTTGGCGGAGAGTGGGATGGTTTTTATAGAATTCGTTTCGGTAAATTAAGAATTATTCTTGAATTTCAATTTGAATTTTGTCGGGTTTATATTGAGAAAATCGATTGGCGTGGCAATATTTATAAATAAATCGCCTCGCTTAACAGATTTTTTTAATCGTTAATCGTTTTATCGTCATCGGCCGGGCCACTTTTTTGTATTAACGGAAGCGCGTAATTTGTTATGCTTGACAATTGAATGAGGCGAAAGATAAGATGGAAGAAATGAACGAAGAGAAAAAAGAAGAAAACATCGATCAAAAAGACGAGTCGGAAAACGAAATTATTAAATGTCAAAAAGAACGCGATGAATACCTGGACGGCTGGAAAAGAGCGAAAGCCGAGCTGATTAATTATAAAAAAGACGAGGCCAAAAAATTTGAGGAAATCGTTAAATTTTCTCGCGAGGGACTAATCAGAGAATTGATAAACGTTTTAGACAGCTTTGATCTCGCTTTGGTTTCTTTGGAAGCCGACGCCGATCATAAAACCCAGAAAGGTCTTTATCTTATCAGGTCGCAATTGGAAGACGTTTTAAGAAAAAACGGCCTGGAAAGAGTGATTGTCTCGGTCGGTCAGCCGTTTGACGCGGCGCTTCAGGAAGCGATAGTTTCGGTTGAATCGAGCGGTCCTTCGGGCGCGGTCGTTGAAGAGGTTGAAAAGGGATATTTGCTTCACGGGAAACTTATCCGGCCGGCCCGCGTTAAAGTCGCTAAATGAAATTTTTAAATCGTAAATTTTATAAAATTAAAATTATATGGCAAAAATTTTAGGCATAGATTTAGGCACGACCAATTCGGCGGTGGCGGTGATTGAAGCCGGCGAGCCGAAAGTTTTGGAAAACCACGAAGGAAACAGGACGACGCCTTCGGTGGCGGCGATCAGCAAATCCAACGAGCGTTTAGTCGGGCTTTTGGCAAAACGCCAGTCCGTGGTTAATCCCCAAAATACGATTTTTTCCGTTAAGCGTTTGATCGGCCGCAATTTTGACGATCCCGAAGTCCAGCGCGATAAGGCCTGGCTGCCTTTTGATATCCAAAAATCAGCGACGGGCGGAGTGGAAATTAAAATGGGGGATCGCTGGCATAAACCTGAAGAGATTTCCGCGATGATTTTGGCCAAACTGAAAGCCGACGCCGAGGCCAAGTTGGGTGAAAAAATCGAGGAAGCGGTAATCACGGTGCCGGCTTATTTTGACGATTCCCAGAGGCAAGCGACTAAAAACGCCGGCGAAATCGCCGGATTAAAAGTGCGGCGCATCATCAACGAGCCAACGGCGGCGGCTTTGGCTTACGGATTAAACAAGCAAAAGAACGAACAGATTGTGGTTTATGATTTCGGCGGCGGCACTTTTGACATTTCGGTTCTGGAAGTCGGCGACGACATCGTTGAGGTCAAGGCCACCGGCGGCGACACTCATTTGGGCGGCGACGATTTTGACAGGAAAATCATTGAATATCTGGTAGCCGAATATAAAAAACAGGAAGGCGTTGACATCTCCAAAGACCCCCTGGCGCTTCAGCGTTTGAAAGAGGCGGCCGAAAAAGCCAAGCACGAGCTTTCCGCGGCTTTTGAAACGGAAATCAATCTTCCTTATATCACTTCCGACGCTTCCGGTCCCAAGCATTTTTTGATGAAGCTGAACCGCGCGAAACTGGAAGAACTGGTTTCCGCCGAGATTGAACGTTCGATGGAACTCATTAAACAAACTGTTAAAGAAGCCGGTTTTAAAATCTCCGACATTGACGAACTGGTTTTAGTCGGCGGGCAAACCAGAATGCCGGCGATTCAGGAAGCGGTTAAAAAATTATTCGGCAAAGAACCGCATAAAGGAATCAATCCGGACGAAGTGGTGGCTATCGGCGCCGCCATTCAGGCGGGTATTTTTCAGGGCGACGTCAAAGACATTTTGCTTTTGGACGTTACGCCGCTGACATTGGGCATTGAAACGTTCGGCGGAGTTGCCACTCCGATTATTGAAAAAAACACGACGGTGCCGGCCGCCAAGTCGCAGGTTTTTTCCACCGCGGCCGACAACCAGACATCCGTTGAAATCCATGTTTTACAGGGAGAGCGGCCAATGGCGGCGGACAACAGAACTTTGGCGCGTTTCATATTGGACGGCATTCCTCCGTCTCCGCGCGGCATTCCTCAGGTTGAAGTGACTTTTGACATTGATGCCAACGGTATTTTAAGCGTTTCGGCGAAGGATAAAGCGAGCGGCAAAATCCAGTCGGTTAAAATTGAAGCTTCAACCCAACTTTCCAAAGATGAGGTGGAGAAATTAAAAACCGAAGCCGTGTCTCACGCCGAAGAGGACAGAAAGAAAAAAGAATTGGCCGAAACCCGCAATCTCGCCGAGCAAACGATTTATCTGGCGGAAAAATCTTTGAAAGATGCCGGCGATAAAATTACGGAAGACGTTAAAAACGCGGTTAATCAAAAAATCAGCGCGCTGAAATCGGTAAAAGACGGCGGCGACATTGAAGCCGTTAAGTCCGCGATTAACGAACTTTCCCTGGAACTTCAAAAAATCGGCCAACAGATGTATAATAAGCAAGATGACGCAGGACAAGGGACTGCTCAATAAATACATTGACGGCGCGGAAGTTGACTGGTCTATTTTAAAAATCGTTGTTTTGGCGGCCATCGGCGTTATTTCCGCTTTCTTTTCGGGTTTTTTTCTGAATTTGTTCATATCGGGCGGCCAATGGAGTTTTTTGATTTTTTCTTCGGCGTGCGTTTTGATTTTTCTAACGTTTTTTCTTTTGAACGTTTTTTTTATCAAAGCGCTTTGGCGGCTCAATCTGATTATTTTTCTTGAAACTTTGGCGTTGCTGGCCGGTTTTTACGCCGTTTTTATTTCTTCCCCGATGTTTTTTTTGGCCGCTGGAATCGTTGTTTTTACCGTTTTGGTTTTGGCGAATTATGCCGGCTGGCAGGAACTTCATAATATGATAGAAATCAGATTTTGGCGAATCGCCAAATTGGTTCTGCCGAAAGCGGTTTTGGCCGTCGCGATTTTCGCCGCCGTCATTTATTACGCCGCTCTTGAGCCGGCAATCGTCGGCGGAAAAGAATTTTTTATTTCCCAAAGCAATTTTGAGAAATTAATCGATCCTATTACGCCCTTGATTGAAAGATTTTTTCCGCAAATGGATTTTTCTTCAAGCGTTGGAGATTTAATTTCTGGTTTGGCGGAAAATCAGATTGAAAGCGGTTTTGATCCGGCGTTGGCGAATAAACTTGATAAAAACGCCAAAAGCGGACTGATCGGCCAGATCAGCGACGATTTAAAACAAAAATTGTCGGTTTACGTCGGCCCTTCTTTTGATTTTAATCTTAAAACCGGCGCGGCGTTATACGGCTTTTTGGCGGAAAAATATCTGGGAATGGAAGTGAAATCGAAAAAAACGGTGGCGGCGGTTTTGGCGGCGATTATTTTTTTGGCGGTTATCGGTTTAACTTTGCCGATTCGCTTGATTGCGGCGTTGATTGCTTTTATAATTTATGAAACCCTGATAGCGGTCGGGTTCGCCGAAGTGGTTTTGGAAGGCAAAAGCAGGGAGATTATCATACTTAAATAATTATTATTATGACAAACGATTATTATAAAATTCTCGGCGTGAATAAAAGCGCTTCCGACGAAGAAATAAAAAAAGCGTTTCGCAGGCTGGCGCACAAGTATCATCCGGACAAAGGCGGAGACGAAAAAAAATTCAAGGAAATCAACGAGGCTTATTCGGTTTTATCGGATAAAAATAAGCGGGCGCAATACGATAAATTCGGCCGGATTTTTTCCGCCGGAGCGGGGCCCGGTTACGGCGGGGAGGGCGCCGGTTTTGATTTCAGCGGTTGGCCGGGGTTTGGTCAGGCCGGACCTTTCGGCGAGGTGAAATTTGATTTTGAAGGCGGCGATTTAAGCGATGTTTTTGAAGCTTTTTTTGAAGGATTGGGCGTTAAATCAAAACGCCGCGTTTATCGCCGTGGCGCCGACGTTCAAATTGCCCAGGAAATTACCCTTGAAGAAGCTTTTAAGGGGATTGAAAAAGAAATCAATTACCGCATTGCCGTTTCCTGCGAAAAGTGCTCCGGTCTTGGCCATGATCCGAAAGCCGGTTTTGACAAGTGTTCGGTTTGCGACGGCCGCGGGGAAATAAAAGAAACGCGCCAGAGTTTTTTCGGAAATTTCGTTCAGGTCAAACCTTGCCGTCATTGTTCCGGCGCCGGCCAGATTCCGAAGAGTTCCTGTAAAACTTGCGGCGGTTCCGGTAAAATTGCCGGTGAACGAAAAGTTAAAATAACCGTTCGGCCGGGAATAAGCGAAAGTCAAATCATTAAGGTGGCTTTGGCCGGCGAAGCGGGGGAACGGGGGACGGAAGCCGGCGATCTTTACGTTAAAATAAAAATTCGCCCGCATCAAATTTTTGAACGCGTCGGCGACGATCTGGTGATTAAAAAAGAAGTAAAAATGACGGATTTGCTATTGGGCAAAAAAATTGAAGTGCCGACGATTTCCGGCAATAAATTGACGTTGGAAATTCCCGAAAATTTCGATTTAAAAAATAATTTAAAAATTTCAAAAGAAGGAATGCCGCATTTCAACGCTTTCGGCCGGGGCGATTTGATAGTGAGTTTGACGGTCAAAACCCCGAAAAAGCTCGGGCATAAAGCCAAAAAAATTCTGGAAGAATTTGAGAAAGAAATTTAATAAAATACCTTAAGCGTTCTTGAAATAATATTCTGTTTCGGGTATTATTTTTTTTGACGCGCCCATAGCTCAGCCCGGTAGAGCAGCTCCCTTTTAAGGAGATGGTCCCAGGTTCGAATCCTGGTGGGCGCACCGTAACAAAAATTTTTAAATTCGCCGATTATTTCGGCGATATTTTGTTTTATCAAGCAAAAAATTTTTGAGAAAATAAAAATTGCGAGAACGAAGGATTTTTGATAAAATGCGGGTATGCAGACAAAATGGCATTCAATCTCGCTCGCAAAAATTTTTATCAAAACAAAAAGCAAAAAAGACGGACTTACAAGCGAGGAAGCGGCAAAACGATTAAAAGAAACCGGTAAAAATTCTCTTCCTCAAGAAAAACCTTATTCAAAAATAAAGCTTTTTTTGAGTCAATTTAACAGTCCTTTAATGTATATTATACTTGCGACCGTCGTCGTTTCTTTTTTATTAAAACATTATTCGGACACCATTTTTATTATTGTCGTTTTGCTTATTAACACCGCCGTCGGTTTTTATCAGGAAAATAAAGCCAATCAATCTCTTTCTGTTTTAAAAAAAATGGTGAAGATGCGGGCGAAAGTTTGGCGGGACGGAAACGAAAAAGAAATTGACGGCGAAGAATTGGTTGTCGGCGATGTCGTATTTTTAAAAGCCGGAGACAAGGTGCCGGCAGACGGGCGGATTATTGAATCAAAAAGACTGAAAATAAGCGAGTCAAGCCTTACCGGCGAATGGCAATCTGTTAAAAAGAGAGCCGAAGACGTTATTCCGGAATCGGCGCCGCTTTCCGAAAGAATCAGCATGGTTTTTATGGGTACGATTGTGGAAGAGGGGCTGGCAACGGTGGTGATTGTCGCCACCGGCGTTGACACGCAGATCGGAGAAGTCGTTTCTCTTCTTAAGGGAATTAAAGAACGCAAAACTCCTCTTCAAAAAAAAATCGCGTCGCTTTCAAGAATCGTCGGCGCGTTTATTTTTTCCGCCATTTTTTTCATCGTTATTATCGGTTCTTTTAAGGGAAGATCTTTCGCAGATATTTTCGTCGCTTCTTTGGCGCTTGCCGTTTCGGCCATCCCTGAAGGTCTTTTGCCGGCCATTACGGTAATACTTGTTTTGGGAATGCGCCGTATTTTTAAGCAAAAAGGATTAGTAAGAAGGCTTGCCACGACGGAAACTCTGGGAAGCGTAACCGTTATTTGCACGGACAAAACCGGAACTTTGACTGAAGGCAAAATGAGAGTGAGCCATATTTTAACAAGCACGAGAGAACTTTTGAGCGATCATATCAATGACCTTGCCAAGGGGGAAAACGCCAACGGCGTTGAATCGCATATCTCGGCTCTTAAAATCGCCACCATGACAAACGACGCTTTTGTGGAAAACCCCGAGGCGGAATTGCAGGAATGGGTGGTGCGCGGCAATTCAACCGAACAAGCGCTGCTTTTGGCCGGAATGCAAGCGGGTTTGAACAAAAAAGAACTTGAAAAACAGTATCCGGTCTTGGACAGAATTTCTTTTTCTTCGGATTACAAATTTGCCGCCACGCTTCATCGTAAAAATAAGAGTCAAAACAGCTTTTATATTCTCGGAGCGCCCGAAGAAATTATCGCGCGTTCGGTTGATTTGGATATTGACGGCAAAAAAGAAAAATTAGGCACCGCTGAAGCCGATAAATTAATATCAAAATTGGAAACGCTTACGCAAAAAGGATTGCGAGTTCTTGCCTGCGCCTATAAAGATTACGATTCCAAAATAAAATATCAGAATCTTGTTGAATTAGCCAAAGAGCTTTCTCTCGTCGGTTTCATCGCTCTTAAAGATCCGCTTCGTCACGACGCGAAAGAATCAATCATTATTACCAAAAAAGCCGGCATTCGCACCGTTATCGTCACAGGAGATCATAAATTTACCGCCAGAGCCATCGCGGAAGAAATTGGTCTTGAAACGAAAGATGAAAATATAATCGAAGGCAAGGATTTGGAAACAATGAGCGACGATGAATTAAAAGAAAAAGCGGAGCGAATTTCCATTTACGCCCGCGTGTCTCCGCGCCATAAATTAAGAATTGTCGGCGCGTTTCAGGCAAATGGAGAAATAGTCGCAATGCTCGGGGACGGCGTGAATGACGCTCCGGCTCTTAGATCCGCCGATATCGGCGTTGCGGTTGGTTCCGGCACGGATGTGGCGAAGGAAGCGGCTGATTTGGTGCTATTGGACGACAATTTTAAAACAGTCGTTAAGTCGGTTGAACAAGGCAGGGTTATTTTTAACAATGTCAGGAAGGTGTTTACATATCTTGTAGTCGACGATTTTTCCGAACTTTTTTTATTTGCAGGAACTATGGCGATGGGTTTTCCGCTTCCGTTGTTGCCCGCCCAGATTCTTTGGATAAATATCGTTGAAGACGGGTTCCCCAGCATTACTCTTACCGCCGAGCAGGAAACAAAAGGAGTGATGGAAGAAAAGCCCAGAAATCCAAAAGAACCGATATTGCACGGACCTCTTAAACTCTGGATGGTCTCCATTTTCTTTATTACCGGATTGGCGGCTTTTATTTCATTTTTCCTGTTTTGGAAATTGACCGGCGATTTGGATAAAACGCGGACAATGATATTCGCTTTAATGTGTTTGGATTCATTGATTTTTGCTTTCAGCATCCGTTCTTTTAAAAGAACAATTTTCAGAAAAGACATATTTTCCAACCGTTATTTGGTCGGCGGAACAGCGGTTGCCTTCCTTTTGCTTATGGGAGCGATATATTTCCCTCCGTTTCAGAAACTTTTGGTCACTCAGCCGCTGGCCGCAACCGAGTGGCTTATAATTTTCGGCGTTAGTTTAACGGAGATTTTATTGATTGAATATTCAAAAATAAAAATATTTTGCCGAAACGCGCAGATAAATAAGAACGGTAATTTGGCCGCGGCGCGATAAACATAAAGCACATTATTTGATTTTATGAGTTTTGAATTTTTGGCGGGAGAGATAGCCGAAAAATATCAGAATGATAATGGCGAGCGTTGCGTAAGATATAACCGAAACAAAATCTTGTCTTACGAAAGCGCTTCCGGCGTAAGCGGAAGCGATGGCTATCGGCAATTCCGCAATAAAAGCCGCCAAAAAATATTTGCTGAACGGGTATCTGATAAGCCCCAGCAAGTAATCCGCCACTTCCGAAGGAATGGTTAATCTGAATAAAATAATCATCCAGAATTTTGCGCGGTTTAAAAGATATTCGGAATGATGATTGAATTTTTCCTCGCCGATCATTTTTTTAACCAGCGACGGGCCGAAACGGTAAGAAGCGAAATAAGCCGCAAGTCCGCCGATCAACCAGCCGATCAAAAGAAGAAAGGCGGTGGCGAATTCTCCCCATGCGGCAACGGCAATCGGAACGAATATGATGCTGCTGAAAAACGACAACATCGCCGAAAAAGCCGCCAGCGCGACGAATAAAATCATCATCGGCGTCGGATTGTAAGACGCCCTTTCGGCTAACAAGTCAACGGTTTTTTGAAACAGGCCGGAAAGCGCCGGGGAAAAACTAAGGATAATAATCAAAAAAATAACGCCGATAAGAATAATTATGTTTCTTTTATACGGCAGATGAGTTTTTATGAAATTTATAATATTATAAGGCATCGATATTATGGTACATCGGAACGAAGAAAATAAAAATACCGCCGAAAACATAATTTTAATAGACAAGCCGAAAGGCATCAGTTCTTTTGACGTTATCAGGATTTTAAGGAAAAAATTCGGCGTCAGGAAAATGGGGCATGCCGGCACTCTTGATCCTTTGGCGAGCGGACTGATGATTGTCGGCGTCGGCGAAGCTACGAAAAAATTGGCCGAGCTTATCAAACTGCCGAAAGTTTATGACGCCGAGATATTGTTGGGTAAAAAAACCGCCACCGGCGACCTGGAAGGGGAAGTTTTGGAAGAAAAGAAAGTCGGCGATTTTGACGAAGAAAAAATCCGAAAAATTTTGGATGAGATGATCGGCAAGTTAAAATTGCCCGTGCCGGCTTATTCGGCCGTAAAAGTCGGCGGCCAGCCGCTTTACAAAAAAGCCCGTCGCGGCGAAAAAGTGGCGCCGCCGGAAAAGGAAATGGAAATTTTTTGGATTAAATTTTCGGGTTGTTTTCAGGAAGGCGATTATCGCGTTTTAAAATTGGAAATGGAAGTTAAAAGCGGCACCTACATTCGTTCTGTTGCCGAAGAAATCGGCCGGCGTTTGGGGCTTCCGGCAACGGTTAAAGAATTAAGAAGAACGAAAATCGGCGATTTTGAATTGAAAAACGCCGAAAAAATATAAATTTTTACCTCCACATCCCGAATGCCGCGGGCGTAAGCCGGTGGATGAATATTTTTTGTTCGTTCAAAGGGTATATCGGTCAATGTCGCGCCCGTAAAAATGCGGGGATTTACTATTTCAATTCGCTGGTTTATACTATAAACAGAATTATTTATTTCGGGCTTTTTGCCTAAAAAAAGGAGGCGAAAATGGCGATCGACGTCTATCTGAAAAGAACAATTGATTTGATGGAGCTTGAAGTCGAAGTGTTGGCGGTTTTTGAAACATGGATTGCGACCGTCAAAGAAATGGGCGCGAACAACGCCGCTTTAAATGACGGGGTTATTGAAAGAATTGAGAATGAAGTGATGAAGATTTTTTCATTGATAAGAGAGAAACATACATAATCGCATTCTCGTCGTTTAATTTGGGGGCTTTCACAGCCCCTATTTTATTGCCTATTTTTTTTATTTTTGCTAAACTGATTTTTGTCAGTGATAGAATATTGATAATTAAACCCCGCACAAAACGAATCTTTACGCGGGGCAAGCATTCCCCGGTAGCGCAGTGGTAGCGCAGGTGCCTGTTAAGCACTTGGTCGTAGGTTCGAATCCTACCCGGGGAGCCCTTCGACAAGCTCAGGGCAGTCGCAAAAAAACAGAGACAAAAATCTCTGTTTTTTGTATTTGAAAAACAATCCCAATTAAGCCATAATTTATGGAAATAAGGAAAATTTATGAATAAACAAGACGGGCAAAAACAAATAGAGAGGTTGGTAAAGAAATACGAAAATTTATCGCCGGCCGAGCGCCGAAAATACAACGAGTCAATGACTTGTAAGGATTTTATTTTGCCGCTTTTTCAGGCGTTGGGTTGGGATGTTTATAATAAATTTACCGATTACGAAGTTACCTCTGAAGCCCAAGTTTCCGGCAAGCGGGTGGATTACGCTTTTCATTCAAACAATACGACAAAATTCTTTTTGGAAGCCAAAAAGATAGAAGTTGATTTAAGAGAAGAAAGATGGGCTGAACAGGCCGTTATGTACGCTTGGCATAAAAGCGTGCCGTGGGCGATTTTAACGGATTTTGAATCTCTTAAGGTTTTTAACGCCGAATGGGACGAGCCGGATATTGAAAAAAGCATTATTTTTGAAATTCCGTATCAAAATTATCTTACAGATGAAAGATTGTGGCTGTTATCCAAGCAGGCAATGGAATCTGGCGAATTGGATAAATATGCTACGGAAAATTTTAAAAAACCAAAAAGAGAACCGGTTGACAAACAATTGGCCGCTGACTTGGTGCGCTGGCGAAAAATTCTTTTTGATAATATCAAGGCGTGGAACAGCGATAAATCATTGAACGACAAGCAAATAGGCGAAGCGGTGCAGAGAATGCTTGACCGGTTGATATTTATTAGAACTACCGAAGACAAGGGTATTGAGAATAAGCATTTACAGGAATTAGAACGGAGTTACAGAGAAAATAAAAAGGATTTTAGTTTAGAAAAGGAGCTTATAAAGTTATTTAAAAATTACGATGAATGGTATAACAGCAAATTATTTCAATTCCCTCATATTTGCGACAATTTAGAATACGAAGGCAGTTTTTTGGCGGATATTATCAAAGAACTTTATAAAAACCGAAAGGGCATAAGATATGATTTTGCTTCTATAAACGCCGATGTTTTGGGTGGTATCTATGAACAATATCTTGGCCAGATTCAGCGTGAAGACGGTAAAGAAAAGAAATCTAGCAAGCGCAAATCGCAGGGGATTTATTACACACCCCGTTATATTGTTGATTATATCGTTCAAAACACGCTCGGCGAAGTTTTAAAAGGCAAGCCGGCGCACGAAGCGCAAAAAATTAAAGTTTTAGACCCGGCATGCGGCTCCGGCTCTTTTTTGATTAAAGCGTTTGAAGTTTTAGACGAACATATTAAAAGAGAAAAAAATCAAAAAGGCGCGGACCCGATAATCAATTACGCGCGGAAACTTCCTATTTTAATTTCAAATATTTACGGCGTTGATTTGGATCCGGAGGCCATTGAAATAGCCCAGCTTAATCTTTTGTTGAAAACTCTTGAAGATAGAGAGCGTTTGCCGAATTTGAGTCATAACATTGAATGCGGCAATTCTTTGATTTCCGGCAACGAAGAAGAACTCAAAAAATATTTCGGCAAAGATTGGAAAGCCAAAAAGCCGTTTAATTGGGAAGAAAAATTTAAAGATGTTTTCAAACAAGGCGGATTTGATGTGATTATTGGCAATCCGCCGTATATTGATTCTGAAGAAATGGTTAAAAAAGATAAAGATTTTAGATTATATTGTTCAGATATTTATGAAAGCGCCAAAGGGAATTGGGATATATTCTGTGTATTTATACAGCGTGGTTTAGATTTAATTAAAGATGGCGGGTATTTAGGTATAATTGTACCAAATAAATTATTATCAGCAGATTATGCTTTTAAGATAAGAGAAATTATTAAAAGATATTCAATAATATCAATTAATGATTATTCAGATATTCATGTTTTTGGCGCGAATGTTTATCCGATTGTTATTCTAATTAAAAAACAAAAACCAAATTCAAGTCATCAGATTTTAATAAATTCATTTAAGGAAAAAGATGGATTAATAGAATTAAATAAACAAAATAAAATTAATCAAAGTATTTTAGATTTATATAAAAATAGTTGGTCGCCGATATTTAATTATTCAGAAGAGACAAATTTTGTAGACGAAATTATAAGAAAATCAAAACCATTAAAAGAATTTTGTAATGTTTATGGGGCCGCAACAGTAGCTGAGGCTTATAAATTAAAAGAAATTTTGAAAAATTTAGATAAAGAAAAAGATTATTTTAAATTTATAAATACTGGAACCATTGATAGATATATTCAATTGTGGGATAAGGGGAAAACACAATATATTAAACAATCTTATTTAAAACCAATAGTTATGAAGAATGGTTTAAAAGAATTTTTACCAAATAGATATAATAATTCTGTAAAAGAAAAAATTATTATAGCTGGAATGACTAAAAAAATTGAATCAGTTTTGGATAGTGATGGGGAATTTTTAGCCGGAAAATCAACTACAATTATAGAAACTCAAAAAGTTAATTTAAAATTTATTATAGGCATTCTTAATAGTAAATTATTAACATTTATTTATAAAAATATTTTTAAATCTTTATCTTTAGCAGGAGGATTTTTAAGAATTGGTACGCCACAAATAAAAGAATTACCGATAATAATACCCGATGAAACATTTATTAAAAATTTTGTAATAAAAGTAGATAAAATTATTAATCTTAATCAAAACCTTCAAAAATTAGACCCGATTTTAGACGAAGAAGAATATAAAGAATTAAAATCGGAAATAGATAAAACCGACAAAGAAATAGATAAAAAAGTTTATAAATTATACGGATTAACGGAGGAGAAGATTAAGGTTGTTGAAAATAGCTAATCATGTTTCCTGAAGATTACAATTTTTATAGTTTTCTTGTGGATGTGATCATACCCATCGGGACTTTTGTTTTTGGCTTACTCGCTGAACGGAAGTGGCATGTGATAGGAAAGCTTTTTCAAATTCACGATGAAAGCGAAACAGAACAGTCACAAGAAACCCATGGGAGTAACAGCAGGGCTCTACAGGCAAGAGATATCCATGGAGATGTATTTCTCGGTGACAATTCGACGGATAGCGTAACGAGTGTTCCCGAGCAACTGCCCTATAAGGAAAATCAGTTCGTCGAGACTATCGAAAGAATACTAAGCAGTAAAAATGTCACCTCAGCCTTCGCGGACCGCTATAAAGACGGCTATAAACACTTAAGAAATAGCTGTTCTTCGTTGGCCGCATCATCTTATCTCTCTGCTTTTTTGCAGACCAAAGAAGTTTTTTTAACAAAAGCAAACTATCGTGATGAAGTGAACGAGAACCTTATTAAAACGCTAGAGGGCAATTTTAACAGCCTTCAAGGGTTATCAGATACTTCTACGGATAATATAGAAGAACTTAAAAGAATTGTTAGTGGAATTGAAAATATAATGGGTTCATTGTTTGGTTATTTTATTTCATGAATCAACTTGAATTACACAAAAAAATAGATGAGTTGTTGATAAAAGGCCCTGCTGGATTGAAGCGCGAAGAGGTTTCTGCTTTGGCTTCGGCTAATCAGGATGCACAGCATTACTTCTTTGTTAATGCCGATGAGCGTTGGCTTATTTGGCTTTGGGAGAATGGATTTCTGGATGTCATTAAGCAAAAGGCGGGAGATCCGACACGCTCTGGATATCGAACGCCGGAGATTAATTATCTTGTAAAAGTTTCCGAAAAAGAGCCGGCAAAAGTAGTTGACATTATGCTTCAAGTTCCGATTTCGGCCGATAATTTCAATCCGGGGGTGGTAGATAGATTTATGAGAATTTGCAGTAGCTTGCCCGCACAAGAGCTTAAAAGGATGGTGAATAAAATTCGCAGTGATAAGTGGGTACCCCTCATAGGAGCTTTTAACGATTGGGGCTTTGAGTATGAGAAAATGCTTAAAACCTTAACAGAAGCAAACGATTTTGATAGCGTTCTCATTCTTGCCGAAGCCGTTCTGTCTGTGCGCTCTAAAAAAGAGGCTGAACAAACTTCGCGAGGGTTTTTGGTTGACAACCCTTTCTATTTTCAAGAATTGAGCTATACAAAGGTATTTGAATATTTACTTAGGGTTGATGTTGAAAATACCGAGAGGGCTCTTGCATTGGCAACCAACACAATGAAGCAGGTTGTGCTATTTGGTGAAAAAGAAGATAAAGATGAGGTATTTGAAGTTTATGACGGTTTCTTCCTGCTAGATATTGATTTTTTCGATCCTAAACTTTCAGAGCGCAACAGGCTTTCATACAGAGACGATGTTAAAAATTTGGCTGTTGTTATCACTGAATTAGCGAAGAGAACTATCGGATCATGCGATACTGATTCGTGGCGAGTCAAAGAGCTATATAAAAAGTATTTCGAGCCATTACCGGACAGCCGTTCCATGTGGCGACTCAAACTATTCGTGCTTGCTTTGTATCCGGAATATTTCAAAGATGAGCTTAAGAAGGCGTTTTTCAGATTATTCAGCGTGGAGCGTTATTACCATGAGATTATCTTTGGTACAGAGTATCTCAAGGCATTGCGCGCCGGATTTTCTGTTTTAGTTGATGCTGATAAGCGTGATTATGTAAAACGGGTCATAGAATATTTCGTAAAGAAAGACCGAGAAAAAGAAAACGAAAATGAGGATAGGCATATAAGATACGGTTCGAGAATTCTCTCAGTAATTACGAAGCAGCTTACCAATGAGGAAAAAGACGCGGCAATAGATGCCGGGTTTACGCTTAAGCTCGACTATGAGCCGGAGCCAATCATTGGTGCGATGCGTGGTGGCACCGTCGTTCCTCGAGGGCCGATTACTAAAGATGAGTTTGGAAATCTTGCGATAGCAGATATAGCTAAAAAATTAAGGAATGAATGGACTCCAGAGAAATTAAGCAAGCAAAATAGGGATGACGATTTTCTAAATCCTTTAAATGCAGAAGGTGTCGGCGAAATGTTGCGAACAGATATTGTAAAGAGATTACAAGATTATGTAAACAACGCAAAGCTCTTTTTTGAACGCGATGTTTTGGATCAGCACTATACCTATTCTTTCTTGCGCGGCATTCAAGAGGTTCTTCGTGGCAAGCAAACCGATGTCAGCAGTATAAATTGGGATAATCTGATAGCCCTCTGCGTTGCGATAAAACAATCCGGGGAGGAAAATCCTTTTGATAACAAAAAACGAGAGCGCGATTCTTTTGATGCGTGGCTTTCTGGTTGGACAGGAGTTCATTCCGCTACGACAGATGTTTTTCAAGAATTACTTAGCGAGGAGGCCGGAAGTGGTCGGATTGATTTCGCGAAATATCGCAACGAGCTTTTTGGAGTTATAAGCTATCTTCTTAAATATCCGGACCCTCTACCGGCCGATGAAGAACCAAAAACTGCCAAGATGACCACCACTTCGCCCGGAGAAAAAGAACAAGTTGTTAGTGACCCTTATTCAATGGCTATAAATACGGTGCGCGGAAGAGCGTTTCAGGCTTTTGTGTTGTTCATGTACCAAGATGGCAAAAAATTTGCGAAAGAAGAAAATATCAAAATTTCTCCTGATGTTAGGGAGCTTTACGAGACGATTTTAAAGAAAGAAAACACCCGGGCCCTTATGTTTATGTTCGGGCATTATCTTCCGTCGTTCTACTTCCGAGATAAAAAATGGATGCAGGGACTTTTCTCGCAGATTTTTTCTGCAGAGCTGACGAAGAAGAATCTCTATACCGCAGCTTGGGAGGGCTATGTATCAACCAACCTTTATGAGGAGATATTTTTCAACGCCGATATCCAAAAGCTATACGAGCGAGGGCTTGCTTTAACGGATGCGGATTATCCAAAACAAAAGCATTTCAAAGAACCGGATGAAGGTATCGCTGTGCATATCGCACTTGCTTTTATGCATTTCACAAAATTCAGATTTGATCATGATCTATTCAAAAAGTTTTGGAGCATGCCGAACCCAGAATATCACAAAGAATTTATTTCATTTATCGGTCGTCATTCTATTTCGCGAGAGTCAGCCACAGAGTGGATCAAGCACAATAAAGTTGATATAGAAAAACTCAAGAAATTCTGGGATTGGGCGCTTGAAAATTGTAACGCCGATGCTCTTACCGGTTTTGGATTCTGGGTTAACACGGATCGTAGTCCGCTGGAAATAAAATGGCTTGCCAAACACGCACGCCAAACTCTTGAAAAAACGAATGGGTATGTCGAGTGGGAATACGGATTAATGCGATCGCTATCAACTTTTGCAAAAGAAGCACCGGAAGATACGCTTCCGATTTTGCGTGCGCATCTTCTTGAAGAAGTAGCAAAACATGAACCAGTTAGAATTTGGCTCCATATGGACATTGAGGTTTATGATGCATTCAGAGAACTTTACAAAAACGAAGCGACAAAGGAGGGTGTTCGCATCCTCATCAACGATCTCTTGCCATATCGCAACGGTATGTTTTGGGGATTGAAGTCGATATTAGAAGATAATACTTCATAAAAATATGGCAGTTCGTTATGGCCCGCCGGATATAAGTAAATTAGAAAGAGAGCTAAAGAAGCTCGGCACTTTTAACATGCCGGCTGATTTAGAACTTCGAGCAATGGAGCAATTGCATGAGCGGTATAGAAAAAACGGAAAACTTGAATGTATCCGCGCTACCGAGATTTTCAAGTTGCTCGGAATCGCAGATGGCAGCGATGTAAGTATCCTCAACAATAGCCGTTTCCTTTCTCTTGCTCTTGATGGTACGCATGAATGTTTTAAGTTAACGCCGGATGGTATCAGATACATGGATAATTTTTATGCGGTAATGCTTCGTCGCTACAGCGAACTTGCCGGATTGATCAAAGATGGCGAAATGGTAAATCCCGATAAGCGTTCCCGGGCGCGGCAATGGGCGAAAGAATATTTGGGAACTGGAAAAACGCCGGACAAAACAGAACCGAGATGGTGGGAGAAAACATGGGTGCAATTAATAATGCTTCTCGGGGCTATTGCCGGCATCATCGGCTTAATCATTGCTTTTTCGTAATTTATGGACGAAGAAAAAGGGCGGCAAAAAATTATGAGAAATGTGATAAAATAAATTTGTCAACAAAAAAATTAGGAGAATAAATTTATGAAAAACTATGCTAAAATTGGAAAAAGACAAGGAAGGCCGGCGTACAGGACGCCTTCCAGTTTTAAGTACCGAAAGCATTTAAAGACAATAAAAATAAAAAGAAAAAATAAGGCAAAATAATAATATGCGTTCTAAAGGGGGATTTACTCTATTCATTATCATTGCCATCGTAGCTCTAGTTGTTAGCGTCGGCGTGGGCGGATTTTTAATGTTTCGCGAAAAAAATGCCCGCGTATCTCAAGAATCATTGTCGCTCCAAGAATCGCCGATAAAATTAACAGAAGAATCAAAAAATAGAGTGAATACCCTTGATATAGAAAAATTTCTTAACGTTGACATTGATATTGGGGAAACTCTTCTTTTTAAAAAAGAAGCGGATTTTGATGGAGATGAGATTAAAGAGATAGCGTTTGTTTCATTTTATAATTTAAGTGAAAAGTATGGAGAGTATCGGCCTTATGATTTTGCCGCTCGCGTCGGTATTTTAAAATTTAATTATCAGAAAAAAGAATGGGGGTTAGTTTTTGATGACAAAAAGGAATTAGTTTATGAAAGTAAAAGTGGTAAAGGAATTGTTGAAAATTTTGAAATAGTTGATTTTAATCAAGATAAGAAAAAAGAATTGCTTGTCAGTATTCGTTCTAGCGGCACCGGCGGATATCGAAGTTGGTTTATTGTTGCTTTTGTTGATAATAAAATACAAATTATTAAACGGAGTTTGCCGACTGAATTTTATGAAGAAAAAGGATTTGAAGGTCACAACACAATAAGTATAGTTGATAATTTTATCCAAGAAGAATTTCCCGTTTATTTGCCGGGAGATTCTAATTGTTGCCCGCAAGGCGGTACTCAATATTTATATTTCAAATTTGACGGTTTACAGTTGGTTTTAGAAAAATCCGAGGTTAAAAAATGACTTGGCCAACAAAAAAATTAGGAGAAATAGCCGAGTTGACGGTATTTATTTGACTTGATATTATAAAAGCATCATGAATACTATCAAAATCTTCATTATCTCACTGTTTATCGCGCCTGTTTTGGTTTTTGCTCAAAACGGGACGCCATTGCCAAATGCGGGGCTTACTCCCGAAAGCCCTTTTTATTTTATTGATAAATTGGGCGAAATCCTGCGGGAATTTTTTACTTTTAGTCCGGAAGGCAAAGCCCGGCTTCAAATTGCGTTTGCCGCCGAGCGGGTAGCCGAGATTAAAGTTGTTTTGGAAACAAAGGGTGTGGACGCTAAAGGATTGGAAATTGCCGAAGCGCGTTTGCGAGAGCATCTCGGCGAAGCGGCGGAAATCGTTATCAAGCAAAAGAATAAAGGGAAAGACGTTTCTAATCTCGCCAAAGAATTAAACGATGATTTTGAAGAGTCGAAGTTCGCGCTTACAGATAGTTTTAAATCCGAAAAGAAAGCGCTGGAAGCCAGAGAAGACGAGCTTGAAAAACAAATGAAAGCCGCCGCGAAAGCCGGGGATACTGCCAAAGCAGAAGCCTTTGCTCAAGAACTTGGACGGGTTAAAGCCCAGTTGGAACTTTTGGAACTCAAAGAAAAAGAATTTGAAGATGATTTTGATGAGGAAGAAGAAAAACTGGAAGAAGAAATGAACGCCCAACAAAAAGCCGAAGAAACTATCCGAGAAGCCGAAGAAGAAAAAGCCGAAATGATTGAAGAAGCGCAAGAAGAAGGAGCGGAAATTCCCGCTTCCGCGTTTGTAAAGTTTGACCGCTTGTTATCGCAGGCAAGGGAATTATTGGCAAGAGAAAACTATCAGGGAGCAAAGCAATTAGCCGAACAGGCCGAAGACGCCCTTGAAGGTGTTGATAAAGAAATAGAAAAATTTGAAAAAGAAAAAGAGAGAAAAGAAGAACAAGTAAAAGACGAAGAAGAGCAAAAACAAGAGCGAGAAAAACAAGAAGAGGAAGAAAATAACGATTAAAGCGATATCCCGATTATTATATCAGGCGGCGCCTCTTTTAATAAGGAGGTTTTTTGTATTAATATAAGACAATGGAACCGCTGGCGTCAAAAATCAGGCCTAAAACTTTGAAAGAATTCATCGGCCAGGAACATTTGGTCGGCGAAAATAAGCCTCTGAACATCGCCGTTAAAAACAGGCATCTTTTTTCGTTTATTCTCTGGGGGCCGCCCGGATGCGGAAAAACGACTTTGGCGAAAATATACGCGAATGCTCTTGACGCTCAGGTTTACGAGCTTTCAGCGGTTTCCGCGGGAAAGGAAGACGTCAGAAGCGCTATTGAAGAAAATTCCTGGGGCAAGCCGAAAATTTTGTTTTTGGACGAAATTCACCGCTTTAACAAAGCCCAGCAGGATTATCTTTTGCCTTTCGTGGAAAAAGGGGAAATAACTTTAATCGGCGCCACCACTGAAAATCCCAGTTTTGAAGTCATTTCTCCGCTTCTTTCGCGCTGCCGCGTTTTTGTTTTGAATTCTTTATCCGATGAAGAAATGGCGAAAATCATAAAGCGCGCCGGTTTGAAAATATCCAAAGAAACAAACAGTTGGCTGATTAACATGGCGAACGGCGACGCAAGGCAGGCGATCACGGTTCTTGAAAACGCCCAAAATCTTTACGGAAAAATCACCGTTGAAACTTTGAGCAATACTTTGCAGTCAAAATTTCTGCGTTATGACAAAAAAGGAGAAGAGCATTACAATATCATCTCAGCTTTTATTAAAAGCATGAGAGCCGGCCAGCCGGACGCGGCTCTGTATTATTTGGCGCGGATGATTGACGCGGGAGAAGACCCTAAATTCATAGCCAGAAGAATGGTTATTTTTGCCAGTGAAGATATTGGTTTGGCGCAGCCGACCGCTTTGGTGGTTGCCAACGATGTTTTCAGGGCGGTGGAAGCGGTGGGATTGCCGGAAGCCGCCATTAATCTGGCGCACGGCGCGGCTTATCTTTCGCAATGTAAAAAGGATCGGAGCGCTTACGACGCGCTTCAAGCGGCGATGGAAGACGTTAAAAAACACGGCAATTTGCCGGTGCCGCTTAATCTGCGCAACGCTCCGACAAAGTTAATGAAAGAATTGAATTACGGCAAAGAATACGAAAAATATTCCAAAGAATCTTATTTGCCGGATAAATTGAAAGGAAAAAAATATTTGATATGAAAAATTATTGAAATTATAAAGCGATGAATTTTAACGAAAAAGTTTTGAATGCCGTTAAAAAAATCAAAAAGGGCGAATTTAAAACTTATAAAGAAGTTGCGCGGCTGGCGAATAATTTAAAAGCCGCGAGAGCGGTTGGAAATATTCTGGCGAAAAACAGGGACGTTAAAATTCCCTGTCATCGGGTTATCAAAAACGACAATTTAATCGGAGGATTTTACGGCGATAAAAAACTTGATTGGCGAAAAGCGGCTTTGCTTTTGAAAGACGGCGCCGTTGGCGCGATTCTCACAGATACCATTTACGGCATTTGTGGTTCCGCTTTCAACAAAAAAACCGTTGAAAAAATATACAAACTTAGAAAAAGAAATCCTAAAAAACCGGTTATTGTTTTAATCGGAAACATTGATGATTTAAGAAAATTTGGCGTAAAGATTTCAGAATTTCAGAAAAAATTTTTAAATAAAGTATGGCCCGGGAAAGTCAGCGTGATTTTAAAATGCCCGCTGAAAAAATTCGCTTATCTTCATCGCGGAACAAAAACAATCGCTTTCAGGATGCCAAAAAATAAAAAATCGATTAAAATTTTAAAAATATCCGGGCCATTGGCCGCGCCGAGCGCCAATCGGGAAGGACACAAGCCGGCTAAAAACATAAAAGAAGCGAAAGAATTTTTTGGCAACAAGATTTTTTATCTCGATCGCGGCAATCTTGTTTCAAAACCTTCGAAGCTCGTCGATTTAACCGGAAAATCAATAAAAATTTTGAGGCGTTGATAATTTTGTTAATAAATTTTGCAATGAAAAATAGGTCTTCAACGCGGTTAAAAAATCTTTGCGGCGGCTGGCGGCGGGTCAGCGCAGGTTTCGCTTTTTGGAACTGAATCCGGCTGGTACGCCGCGCTTGTTAAGCCGACGTTTAATCCGCCAAGTCGTGGCGCTCTCAAAAAATATTAATTGCTTTTGTTTTTTGCCTTTCTTATTATAAGCGAGACGATGAAAAATACCGCGCCGATCAGAATAAAAATCGGGCCGGGCGCCAAATCGTAAAAAGAAGAAATATATATTCCCAGAACCGAGGAAATTATTCCGAAGACGACGCTTAGGCCCATGAAATTGCCCAAACTTTTTGAAATGTTTTTGGCGGAAGCGGCCGGAATAATCACCAAAGAACCCATTAAAAGCGCGCCGACAAAGCGGATGCCCAAAGCGACGACGAGGGCAAAAATCATCAAAAATACGAATTCCAGGCGTTTGTTTTTTATCCCGATTGACTGCGCCAATTCCGAAGAAACCATGCTAAGGGCCAGTTTTTTCCGGATTGACAAAATTGAAGCGACTAAAATCGCCGACAGGATAATTGAAGCCAACGATTCCCGGGGGCTTATCGTCGTGATGTTCCCCAAAAGAGATTCCAGAAGTTCGTGTTCCGGAGTGATTAGCGCGCCCAAGGCGAGACTGGCGGTGAAAAACACTCCGACAATCGTTTCGGTTGAAAGATTGCTGCGGTATTGAATAATCCAGATTCCGGCGACGGCCGCCGTCAAAAACGCGATCGCTCCCAAAAACGGATTGAAATTAAAAAGGAGGGCCATGGCGATTCCGGGAAGCGCCACGTGGCTCATCGCGTCGCCGACCAGCGCCATTTTTTTCAAAATAGCGAAAGAACCGAGCAGACTGGCCGCCGCGGCGACGAACGCGGCCGTAATAATTTGTTGGAATAAACTCGCGTCCATAATTTAGTGGTGGTGATGATAAAACGCTTTTTCTCCTCCGTAAAGCTCAAGCAGCATTTCCGTGTTTAATATCTCTTTCGGGGCGCCTTCGCAGATTTTTTTTCTGTTAAGGCAGATAACTTTGTCGGCATAGCGGTAAACGACATTAAGGTCGTGCGACACCAAAATAACGGCAAGATTTAAATCGCGCTGGAAATTGTAAATCATTTCGTAAATTGACCGCTGGCCGGCGATGTCTATGTCGGCCGTCGGTTCGTCGAAAAGCAAAATGTCCGGCCTGTCGATGATCGTCCAGGCGATTAAAACGCGCTGTCTTTGGCCGACGGAAATTTCACCGAATCCGGAATTTAAAATATCTTCTCCGAGATTGACGGAAGCAAGCGTTTCTTTGATTTTGGCGTCGTCAATCCCCGGGCCGCGCAAAAAGAAAAATTCTTTTACCGTAAGAGGAATGTCGGTTTCAATGTCCATTCGTTGAGGAACGTAACCAATTTTTGTTTTCGGCTGCCAATTGATTTTTCCGACGTAATTTTCCAGATTCAGCAGTGATTTCAGAAGCATTGTTTTGCCGGCGCCGTTGGGCCCGATAATCGCCAACGCTTCGCCTTTGTCGATTTTAAAATTAATGTCTTCCAAAATCTTGGCGCCGTTGATGTTTATGTTGAGATTTTTCACTTCAAGAATCGGCATTTTGGAATTATATATAAACAATAAGTTCGTGTCCAATAAATATGGTAAAATAAATCTGTGAAAGATAACGGCGAAAAAACATCCGTCGTCAAAAAATTTTTGCGGTCGGCGGCGGATAAAAAAAAAGCGAAAATTCTTTCGCGGTTTTTTAAAACCGGAAAAGGGGAATACGGCGAAGGGGACGTTTTTATCGGCGTCGTTGTTCCGGAACAAAGGAAAATCGCCGCGAAATTCGCCAATCTTTCATTTAAAGAAATAAAAGAACTTTTAAAAAGCAAAACTCACGAAGAACGATTTACCGGTCTTATTATTCTCGTAAACCGATACATAAAAAGCTTGAAAGACGATGTTTTACGCGAACGGATTTTCCGTTTTTACGTAAAAAATCTTTCGGCCGTAAATAATTGGGATTTGGTCGATTTGTCCTGCCGCGACATTATCGGCGAACATTTGATTTCGCGGCCGCGTGAAATCCTTTATAAATTAGCGGCTTCGCGAAATATCTGGAAACGCAGAATCGCGGTTGTTTCCACCTGGGCGTTTATCCGGAAAAACGATTTCAAAGACACCACGCGGCTCGCGGAAATTTTATTTAACGATAAGCAGGATTTAATACATAAAGCGGTTGGTTGGATGTTGCGCGAGGTCGGTAAAAAAGACGAGCGAGTTTTGCGGAAATTTCTTGATGAAAACGCTTCCAAAATGCCGCGGATAACGCTTCGCTACGCCGTTGAACGATTGCCTGAAAAAGACAGAAAGAAATATACGAAGATTAAATTTTAGTTGATTTTTTAAGATGAAGCGCAAGAAAACAAAACGTTATTTACAATATTCTCGGATAAATTACCTTTCAGAATCGGAATATTAATGAAGATATTCATAAAATTATCGATTGTTGTTTTTCTCATTTTCGCGGCGGCTGTTTTTTATTTCCAGAAAAAATCGGAAAATTTTCTTTTTCCGTCCGATTCTTCTTCCCGAATTTCCACAGTCGCGACGACAACTTTTCTTTCAGAAGAACAATTATTAAGCATTCAGAAAATAAAGGAAGTTTCGAAAAAAATTTCCACTCCGCCGCCGCTTGAAATTGTTGAAAAGTTTGTCGCGGAAGAAGTTTTCCGGCCGCAAACGGATTTAACCTCTCTGGGGGTTATCGTTTGGACCAACACCGAAAGGGCGATTAACGGTTTTCCACCTCTTAAAGAAAACGAAAAATTAAAAGCCGCCGCCGAGGCGAAATTAAACGACATGTTTTTAAAACAATATTTCGCTCATGTTTCTCCGGAAGGTTTTGGCCAGGTCGATTTAATGAAAGACGCCGGTTATGAATTTATCGCCGGCGGCGAAAATCTGGCAATGGGCGTTTTTGAAGGCGATAAAAAATTAGTTGACGCGTGGATGAACAGCCCGGGTCACCGCGCCAATATCTTAAACCCCCGTTTTGAAGAAATCGGGGTTGCCGTTGCCAAGGGAATTTTTAAAAACAGGGAAATTTGGCTGGCGGTCCAGGAATTCGGATTGCCGCTTTCCGCGTGTTCTCAGCCGGAACCGGATTTGAAAATTCAAATCGATCAAACGCAAAATCAAATCAACGATCTTAAAAATCGGATTGAGGAAAAAATCCGGGAATTGAAAAGCGAAAAATTCAATAGCCAGTCGGAATATAATCAAAAAATCGGCGAGTACAACGATTTGGTCAATCAATACGGCGGTTTGATCGAAACAATCAAATCATTAATCACCGATTATAATAATCAGGTAAACGATTTTAACTTCTGCCTTAACGGTTAATGGTTTTTAAAAAATGAGAATTCAAAAATATCTTTCAAATAAAGGCGTTTGTTCCCGCCGCGAAGCCGAAGATTTTATTCTGCGCGGTTTGGTGACGGTAAACGGCAAAATTGTCAGGGAAATGGGGGTTAAGATTGATCCGGAAACGGACAGGGTGGAATTAAATTCGGCGGGCATAAAAGATAAAAAAGAAAGCGTGGCTATTTATAAGCCCAAAGGAATCGTTTCGTCGAGGATTTCTTCCGAAGGTAAAACGATATACGATCTTTTCCCGCAATTTTTTAAATTGAATATTGCCGGGCGTCTTGACAAGGAAAGCGAGGGCCTGCTTTTGCTTTCAAACGACGGCGTTGTCGCGAGAGCCGTAACCGGAGACGGCCATATTACCGAAAAAGAATATGAAGTGGTTGTCCGGGAAAAAATAAATGTCTCCCAAATAACGCGTTTATTTGAAAGAGGCGTGGAGCTTTCTTCCGGAAGAAGATCCGCCAAAGGCGGAAAAGACGAAAAAACTCTTCCGGCAAAAGTTAAAGTTTTGAACAATCACGCTTTTCGCGTTATTCTCAAAGAAGGGAAAAAACACCAAATTCGCAGAATGTGCGAATATATCCGCCTCACCGTGGTTAAATTAAAAAGAATTCGGATAGGGGATATATTATTGGGCAATCTTGGCGCCGGCGATTATCGTTTTCTCGGCGATCAGGAAGTTAAAAAATTCAGGGAAGTTCGCGCGAAAAACAATAATGGTGTAATATCTTAAAAATGTCCAGATTCTACAATCCAACGAGAAAGCGCAATCTCTTTGAGCCGGAGCAAAATTGATTTGTTTTTGAATTGCCCATTTTTTAAAAAGTTATCCACTGTTCGTATTATGTAATTAATTTTTAATTTGATATTATTAAATTATGAATAAAAATTTCAAAATAATTTTAGTTGTGATAATAGTCGTTGTTTTATCTTTGGTCGGATTTTTTGCTTGGAAAAAATTTAAAGCTCCTCAATTACAAGCTGAAAAAACGGTCAATGAAATAGAAAAAACCGGAGAAGCCGCGGAAATTATTACTGAAAGCGCGACTCAGGGAGTTTTGCCGTCAATAAATTCCACGGCCAATCCCTATGAAAACATTTCGGAGACCAATCTGGTTGAAAAAGCCAATCCTTTTAAAAACATAAAAACAAATCCTTTTAAGTAATATATGAAACAAAAAATTTTAATTATCGCTATTTTATTTTCAGTGTCCGTTATTTCATTGGGAATTATTTTCAGCGGAGATATTTTCGCGCAAAATCCTTTTGAAGACAAAATTCAGTATCCAGTGGAAGAACTCGGTAATTGTAAAAATAGAGACGCTTGTGAAAAGTATTGCGATAATCCGCAAAATTTCGACGCGTGCATCGTTTTTGCCGAGAAAAATAATATAATGCCGCGAGAAGAAATTGAAATGGCCAAGAAATTTATGGCCGGCGGCGGCAAAGGTCCGGGCGGGTGCCGCGGCAGAGAAGAATGCGAGGCGTATTGCGATAATATTGACAATATAAACGAATGCGTCGCTTTCGCGGAACAGAATAATATCTTGCCGCCGGCTGAATTAGAAGAAGCCAAAAAAGTGAAAGCGGCGATTGAAAAAGGAATTAAACCGCCGGCATGCCGCAATAAAAAGCAGTGCGATTCGTATTGCGCAAGCCCCGAGCATATGGAAGAATGTCTGACTTTCGCCGAAGCCGCCGGCTTTATTCCGCCGGAAGAATTAGACGAGGCCAAAAAAGTTTTGGAAGCCATTAAAAAAGGCGTTAAGCCGCCGGCTTGTCGCGGGAAAAAAGAATGCGACATTTATTGTTCCGAAGAAAGCCATTTTGAAGAATGTATAAGTTTTGCCGAAGCCGCCGGTTTTATGCGTCCGGAAGAAATGAAAATGGCGCGTAAGACAAAAGGCAAAGGTCCGGGCGGATGCAAGGGGAAAGACGAATGCGAGGCTTTTTGTCAAAATGAAGAAAATATGGAAACTTGCGCCAATTTTGCTTTGGAATACGGTTTAATGAAACCGGAAGAAGCGGAAATGATGAGAAAAACCGGAGGTAAGGGCCCGGGCGGATGTCGGGGAAAAGACGAATGCGAATCGTTTTGTAACAACTCCGCCAATCAAGAGACGTGTTTTAATTTTGCCCAAGAACATAATTTAATTCCTCCGGAAGAAATTGAAAAAATGAAAGAAGGAATGGGAAAAATGAAAGAAGGTTTACGAATGGCGCCTCCGGAAATAAGCGAATGTCTTAAATCAACGGTCGGCGAAGAAGTTTTAAATAAAATACAAAGCGGCGATTTCGCGCCGCCGCGCGAACTTGGAGAACAAATGAGAAAATGTTTTGAAAAAACAGGTCCGCCGCGCCGTGACGGAGGAATGCCGCCGGATTATCGTCCGGAAGGAGCGATGCCTCCGGAAGGAGCGATGCCTCCGGAAGGATATTCAAATCCGCCGGAAAACCAACAATATCAAGAGCAATTTCAAAAAGAGTATCAAGAACAATATGAACGGCAATTTCAGGAAAAATATCAAAGGCAGTATGAAAAACAATATGAACAAATAGCGCCGCCTCCTTCATCAATGCTCCAAATGCCGCTGGCCCAAATTTTCAATTTCTTTATTTATCTTTTAACCGGATACTAAATAAATAAAATAGAAAACGACGCTGATTTTTAAAAATGTCCAGATTCTACAATCCAACGAGAAAGCGCAATCTCTTTGAGCCGGATTCAAAAATTCCGTATAAGTTGAGCCGGAGCAAAATTGATTTGTTTTTGAATTGCCCGCGCTGTTTTTATCTGGACAGGCGGCTCGGCGTTTCTCAGCCGCCGGGTTTTCCTTTCAGTCTTAATTCCGCCGTTGATAAATTATTGAAAAAAGAATTTGACATTCATCGCGCCGGCAAAACTGCCCATCCTTTGATGGAATTTTACGGCCTGGATTTGATTCCTTTTCAGCATGAAAAAATCGACGAATGGCGCGACGCGCTCGGCGGAGGAATCCAATATCTTCATCCGAAAACCAATCTGCTTATTACCGGCGGAATTGACGATGTTTGGGTCGCTTCGGACGGAGAATTGAGCATTGTTGATTACAAAGCCACTTCAAAAAGCGAGGAAGTCACCTTGGACGCCGATTGGCAAATCGGCTATAAGAGGCAGATGGAAATCTATCAGTGGCTTTTCCGAAAAAACGGCTTCAAGGTAAGCAATATCGGATATTTCGTTTATTGCAACGGCGACGCGGATAAAGAAGCTTTTGACGGAAAACTGGAATTCAATGTGAAGATACTGCCTTATGAAGGCAATGACGCCTGGGTGGAGCAGGCGATAACGGATGCTTATAATTGTCTGGCGCAAAATGCTTTGCCCGAATCGTTTCCGGATTGCGATTTTTGTTCCTACAGAAACGCGGCGAACTCCGTGGAGAATTAAATATTGATTTTTTCGTCTTTGACGGCGGTTGTTTCGCCGTGGCCGGGATAAACAATCGTTTTCGGCGCCAGGCGGAAAATTTTTTCAAGCGATTTTTCAAGTTGAGTTTTGTCGGAATATGAAAAGTCGGTTCTGCCGACGCCGTTTTTAAACAAAGTGTCGCCGCTGAAAATAACGCCGTCGCTTAAAAAACACACGGAGCCCGGCGTGTGCCCGGACGTTTCAATAACTTTTAATCGACAGCCGCCGAATTCCAAAGAAAATTCTTTTTTAATGAGTTTGATGTTTTGCGGCAGGGGGCGGTTGATTTTTTGTTTCAGCCAAAAACTCGCCGAAGAATTCATTTCTTTCAATAAAAATTTATCGGATTGATGTATATAAAACGGAATGTTGAAAATCATTTGCAGTTCGCCGGCCGCAAGAACATGGTCAAAATGGCCGTGAGTCGCCAAAATCGCCGACAATTTGAGATTGAGCCGCTGGATTTTTTCCGCGATAAATTCCGCTTCGTCGGCCGGGTCAATAATTACCGCTTCGCCGCCGCAACGCGCGATATAACAATTGGTTTGCAGTTGCCCGAGCGGCAGAATTTCAATTTTCATGTATTTAAAGATTATTATATAATAATTTTGATGGCAAAGATTTTATTTGTAATCGCGAAAAATGGTTTTCGGGATGTTGAATATTTTACGCCGAAAGAAATTTTGGAAAAAGCCGGCCATAGCGTTAAAACCGCGAGCAACGGGAAAACCGGCGAAATCGCGAATGGCGCGGACGAAGGGAAAGTTAAAATTGACATTGACATTTCTGACGCCGATGCCGATGATTTTGACGCCGTTGTTTTTGTCGGCGGCCCGGGCGCGTTGGAAAATTTGGACAACGAAAAAAGTTATCGTCTGGCGCGCGAAGTTTCGGCCAAGAAAAAATTATTGGCGGCGATTTGTATCGCGCCGGCAATTTTGGCGAAAGCCGGAGTTTTGGAAAACCGCAAAGCGACGGTTTGGACATCCGTTTCCGATAAAAGCGCGGTTGAAATTTTAAGAAAAAATAAGGCGGATTTTATTGACGAAGACGTTGTTGAAGACGGCAACATAATCACCGCTAACGGGCCGAAATCGGCGGAAGAATTCGGCGGAAAATTACTAAAATTTTACGGCAAAAGCCCGATGGAGGCCTTGCGTTACGAATGAAGTTGCGGAAAATTCCGCGGAAAACAAAAAATCCCGTTAAGCGGGATTTTTTGTTGAAGGTTTAACGAAAGTCCCTTCTGAACGATTGCCGTTTTTGGCGGTGGCAATCGCGGCAAAGAAGCTGATTGATCCGTTCCGGATCCGGTTCAAAGGGCAGTTCGGTTATTTCACCGCCGCATTTTGAACACTTCCAGCTGCCGGAATACATCTTCTTTTGAAAGCCGTCATTTTGGTCGTATGCCATTTGTCTGTGTTGATTTTTTTTCGTCCCTTTTTTGAGACTAGAAGACAAAATGGCGCTAACCGATCTTGTTAATCTAATCTGCTTTTATTTAAAAATAATAAACGTTAAATTTTGGTTTGTCAATAATCAATTTTATACATAATATATTTTAATTTCGGATTTCCGGGGCAACGTAATTTGAAAATTATAGATATTTCCTTAATTCTTCTTTTGTGACACCGGATTGCTTTAAAATCGCCAATAGCGTGCCTTTTGGCAAATCTTTGTTGTGTTGCGGAACAACTGCTATTCTTTTGCTGCTGGAATGATAAAAAATAAAATGGCTTCCAGTTTTGTGATCTAACTGAAAGCCTGATTTTTCAAGAATTTTAATTAATCTTTTCGACGTTAGAGCCGGCAATTTAGACATGAACTAATTTTTTAGGTATTTGTATATTGGCATCGATATCAATAGTAGAAACGAAACTCTCGGTATCTGAAGGAATAATCTCCCCGTGTTTTTTAAGACTATAAAGATATCCGGAAATTGCATCAAAAGCCATTGCTTTGGCCTCTTTAAGATTTTTTCCATAAGTAACGCATCCCGGCAAGCTTGGAACAATAACGGTAAAACCTCCTTCCGGCTCAGGTTTAAATATTAAATTATAATGAAATATTTTCTTCATTTTATTATTTTATCATTATAAAAATTTAAAAGTCAATTTTATATTTATCAAAAATTATGCTAAAATGTGAATAAGTAGGATTTGCTTTGCGTTTTTAATGTTTTATAATAAATACATGTGGAATGATCTTTTAATGTAGATTTCAACGAATAATGAACGAAAAAATCCGCAAAAATCCAAAATTTAAAAACTTTTTTTATTGGCTGTTTTTCGTTTCCGTTCCAGTCTTGATAATTTACGCGGTGGCGTCGGCCAGCCCGCCGACTTCGCCTTACAACCCGGGCGAAACTTTGTCGCCGAGCTGTTCTCCGGGAGACGCCAACTGCACTGTTTTAACTCCGGTAAACAGTTTGTTCAATGTTTCAACTTCCACTATCAGTTTGGTGGCCGGCTCAAACATTACTCTTGCCAGCACCACTAACTCTATTACCATTTCCGCTTCCGCCGGCGGACTTTCGTCAACCACTCCCTGGACCGCGGGAAATCTCGCTCAAGTGTCTTCTGATAGTGTCCTTACTTCAATCGCCACTTCTTCTCTTGGGCTTCAAAATATTATTTCATTTCCCCTTGCCGTCGCTTCCACTTCTCTTGGGATTACGGCGACTGGACTGGAACTTTCAGCCAATAATATTGCTCTCACGGCTGGATATGAAATACCAAAAACCGCTTCCACTTCCAACTGGGAAAGTTTTTATCAAACTCCTTCAGGCAGAATTACGGCAGGAACTAGTTTATCTTGGGCAGGAAACACTCTTAATGCCACAGTCGGAGGCGGACTTTCGTCAACCACTCCTTTTTCGGTCGGCTATCTTCCTTTTGCCACGACAACTAATTCGCTTACCGATTCAAATATCTTTCAATCAGGAAGCAACATCGGCATCGGCACAACGACGCCCAACAATCTCTTCCAAGTTTACGATTTGCTTTCATTCAATAACACCGATTTCAACACCCAAGGCGGTTATCAAGCGGGAAAAAACCTAAAAGTCGGAGCTCAATACAATACTTTTTACGGCTATCAAGCCGGATATTCCACCACCACCGGCTCTG
>JASJPP010000007.1:0-1323 GCA_031432155.1 Patescibacteria group bacterium
GTATTTGAGCGATGAGAATTCTTAAGGAGGATTCCCAAAGGGAATCCTCGGGCTGTCGCTCCGGCCCTTGCGGGCCTCCCGCTCCAGCCCATAAAAAAACAAGCTCAAAATGAGGTGAACCTATATGGAATTATTTGCTGGTTTGGATGTGCATAGTCAGTTTACAGTTGGAACTGTTGTTGACGTGAAAGGGCATATTGTCCACGAAGGGAAGGTGCCTACGACCTCAGATGGTTACCGGACTTTCTTCGAACCGATACGATTCCAAAATCAGATCAAGGCTGTTTTCGAGGCAAGTCGAAACTGGTCTTATATCGCTGGGTTGTTAAGAGCGCAAAACGTTGAAACAGTGATGGCTCACCCATTAAAGGTTCGTTCAATAGCTTGCGCAAAAATAAAAACAGATAAGATAGACAGCCAAAAGCTAGCGCACCTATTACGCGCGGATATGATCCCAATGAGTTATATGCCAAGTCAAGATATCGTGCAGCTTCGAGAACTTGTAAGGTACAGGGTGCGTCTTGGGAAGATGCGCTCGCAGCTCAAAACCCAAATCCGAACTGTTCTTGCTCGAGAAGGAAAAACGTGCCCATTTACTGATGTCTCAGGATCCAAAGCGAGCATCTTTTTGAAAAAGCAAGGCCTTCTCCCACAAAACCAACGCGAACTCAATTACCTCCTCAGTCTTTTGACTAACATGACTGAGGAGATCGATTCGTTGCAAAAAGGGATACACGAGGAGGCAATCAAGCATCCAGAAGTGCAACTCATAACAAGCATCCCCGGGTTCGCAGATTATTCAGGTTTGTTGATATTATCAGAGATTGGAGACATCAATCGATTCGATTCGCCAGAAAAACTGGCAGCATATGCTGGACTGGTAAGCAGCACCCACCAGTCAAGCGATACCTGCAGGCAGGGAAAGATCACCAAACAAGGAAGCAGATGGCTTCGATGGATACTGGTAGAATGCACGACAATCACAATCAGAAAACCAAACCGACTGCAACGATTCTACACGCGATTAAAAGCCAAGAAAGGGCACAACAAAGCAATCGTTGCAACAGCCCATAAAACACTAATGATCATCTGGCACCTGTTACGAAAGCAACAAGTGTTCCAGCCATGATTGGGGCTGAAAGCCACCTCGACAAGCTAAACTGACCACCAGGTCGTGTATTTGAGTGAGGGGCCCCGAACCCGACGACGCTAGATGAGGCAAAGACCTCGCATAGATGTATGTCGTCTTCAGACCACAAACGAAAAATAAATAAAGGAGGAACTACAGAAAATCAACTATAACCCAAGAATTCTCATAGATGT
>JASJPP010000008.1:0-7702 GCA_031432155.1 Patescibacteria group bacterium
AGTATCAGGGCAACGCCTTTGGAAAGCAAAATTATCAGAAAGCCGATAACCGCGTAAGTGATGGTTTTTCGGCCGGAGGTGATTTGCCCGGGATCGCCGCGGGCGGTTAAAATCTGAAAACCGCCGATCAGAATCATCAATGCCAGAATCGGCACGCTGATATAAATAAGATAATTAAGTACGTTGTTGATGATTTGGACAATACTGGTGGTGCCGAGCGGGTTATCAATGCTAAACGAGGGGCTTCCGCCCGTTGTCTGGGCCAGCGCTTTATTCGCAAAGTTGGTAATTAAAAAAAATATTGTTATTTTTTCAAGCATGCCTCAAATGGCAATAAATGATTGTCTTTTGAGGCATGCTCCGCCGGTAAGGCGGAACATGTGATTTTAAGCTGTCGGGGAACTAAGGAAGTTTCTGATAATCAATTCAAATCCGACGGCCAGAAAAGCGACAATCATCGCCACAGCCGCGTAAATCAACCTGTCTTTGGCTGACGCAACTTTGGTCGGGTCGCCTGCCGCCGTCAAATAAGTAAAAGCGGCAAAGATAAGAAACAGCACTGCGATGACGAAAAAGATGATATAAACCCAGCGGACGAGATATTGGATAAGGTCAACAATGCCGCCGACAGTGGTCGGGCCGACTGGGGGGATAGTGGTAACGGTCTGGGCGCTTGCCGCGCCGATCAACAGCAAACCGAAAAATCCGAACGCCATTGACCAGGAAATAATTTTTGTTAATTTCATTGTTTAATTTTGATTTGCTTTTATTCTTGCGACCTTTTTAATATTTTTATCATAACTGATTTTTGTCGGAAATTCAAAATTTCGCGCTATATCTCAATTCCAGTGGGATACAAATTCTCGGGATAAGATCCTTCAATATTGCCTGATTCTTCTTCGGAAGGGCCTGGCGTGTATGATCCGCCGCCATAAGATCCGCCTCCGTATGAGCCGCCTCCGCCATATGAGCCGCCGCCGCCGCCAAGAAAATTGGAAACGATAAGAGAGGCGCCGACGGCCAGAAAAGCGACAATCATCGCGACTATCGCGTAAATAAGCATTTGTCTGGCAATAACGAGCTTGTTCGGATCGCCGGCCGCGGTCAGATAGGTGAAGGCAGCGAAAAGAATGACGATGACAGCCACAATAAAGAAAATAATATAAACATATTTCGCTACTTTGCCGATTACGGCGACGATTTCGTCAACGTCGTTAATCGGTGAAGGGTTGATTCCGAGATCGTCGGCATCCGGCACTTCGCCGGGAGTTTGCCCGGCGGTTATAAAAGGCGAGACGATCAGGAAACTTATTAAAACCGCGAAAATCAAGTTTTTCATGCGTTTATTCAATGAAATTAAGAATAATCTGGGCCATTGCCACGGACAAAAGCGCGATAATAATGGCGATCACCGCCCAGATCAGTTCGCTTCTGGCCGCGGTAATCGCACTCGGATCGCCGCGGGCGGTAAGGAATGTAAAGGCGGCGATAATGATAAAAATCACGGCCACTATGAAAAAGATGGTATAGGCGTACTTCGCGACTTTCGCCAGAATTCCGTAAATCTGGTCTATGCTTGTTATTGGCGCCCCTTCGGCCATTTTGCCGGCCGCTTCTTTTAAGTCTTGAGCAAGCGTCATCGGCGCGATTACGACGGTTAAAATGAAAAACATCCCCGAAATCGCGAAAAGTATTTTTTTCATAAATTGATATCAGCAGCTGATTTTATTCCATGGCCCCAAAGAGCCGCCGGTTGTCACTTTTATTATTGTATCAATAATCAGCCAGGCAAGCAAGGCGATGACAAGGCCGGTAACCGCCGCCGTGGCCGCGCTTCTGCCGCTGGCAAATTTTGATTCGTTGCCGCCGGCGATCATCATCATAATGCCGCCGTAGACGATCATAACGGCGGCAATCGGGATGACCAGGGTGTAGAGCATAAAATCAATGACGTTTTTACCCAGCATGCCGAAGCCGCAAAAACCGTATTGGGCGCATTCAAGCCCTTTGCAGGGAACGATATCTGCCTCGGCCGTTGAAAAAGAGAAAGTCAAAATAGTTGACAGAAAAACAAATATTAAAAATTTGAATTTATTTTTATCAGTATAATTCATTTAATTCGTTTTCCGCTTTTTGAAGCGCTTCGCGACGCGACAGCTTGGCCGTCAATACCGATTCTATCATATTGGAGAAAATTTGTTTAACTTTGTTGTTGTCCGGCTGGGGCCAGGAACGGGCGGTAAGGGCTTGTCTGGCAAAAACGCCGAGATCGGGATCGTTGGCGAATTTTTGGATTAGCGTTCTTAGAGCCGGCGGCCGTTTGGAAACTTCAAGATATTTTTCCGCGGTTTTTTGATCGGCAAGAGAATAAACAATAAAGTCCCATCCGTAAGCCGCGTTTTTGCTGCCCTCGGAAACCGCCAATCCCCAATAGTCGGCAAAATTAACCGGTTTTTCCGGATTTAGTTGCGGCAGAAAAGAAACGCCGATTTCCAAAAACGGATTTTTCTTTTTTAACAAAGGAATCTGGGCCGCGTAATCGAAAATGGCGGCGGTTTGGCCTTCCGCGAAAGCGTTTAACGAATAAGGCAGATTGTCGCTCCATGTATAGCGTTGGCCGGCCGGATTGGCGAATTGAAGATAAAAATCAAAAGCTTTTTCCTCCGGTTCGCCGAAATTGATTTGTCGGTTTTTTTGACCGATCAGTTGGCTCCCGAATTGAAGCATAATGACATTGAGGAGATCGCCGGCGGCGTGAACGCTTTTCTCCGAGCCGCCGATGGCCGCCGCCGATTTTATCACTTGGCGGTTCGGTCCGGGGCCGATTTCGTTAAATCTCGGGACGAGATTTTGGAAATCGTTCCAGTTCTTCGGCGGAAGAGCCACTGATTTGGCGTCAAAGATGTTTTTATTGTAAAGAAAAGTTAAAGTATCGACAAAAAGCGGCAAGGCGTAAATTTTTCTTTCCGGAGCAAAATCGGAAACAGCCACTGTCGGGAACAATTCCTGGAATCTGGAAAAAGTAATCTGGTTTTCGCTGGCCGGGATTATTTTGTCGGCGTGCTTGGGCAGCCAGTTGCCGCGGAACATCATTATGTCGGGGCCGCGGCCGGCGGCCAGAGCGTTAATCAGTGTTTTTTCATAATCATTTTCATTGATTTGTTTGTAATCAACGCGGACATTCGGCCGAATTTTTTGATAATTTTCAAAAAATGGCATAAGAAAATCGTTGTTTTCCACGCCCCAAAAAGAAAGAATAACCTGTTCGCCTTGGCCCAAAATTCCTCCGCTGTTTTGTTTTTTTAGGCCCGGAATGACTCCCAAAAAAACCAGCACAAGAAACAAAACAACGCCGAAGATCGCGGAAACGATGATGATTTGATTGCGGGAAAGATTTAAAGGCATACGATTCCGGTGATTTTATCGCCGCTTTTAAGTTTCATTATTTTGACTCCCGAAGTGGCGCGGCCGCTGGTGCGGATATCCGAAATTTTTGCTTTGATTATCTGGCCTTTCATGGAAAGCGTAAGGATTTCTTCTTCGTCGCCGATGATTTTGGCGGAAATAATGTTGCCGGTTTTGGCGTTGATTTTGGCGGTTTTGATTCCGCTCCCGCCGCGGCTTTGAATTTTGTAATCTTTTAACGGCGTTTGCTTGGTAAAGCCATTTTCGGTCACTATCAGCAGTTTTGAACCGCCAGCTTTTGATTTTAAGCTTTCTTTTATTATATCAAGTCCGGCGACAAAGTCACCTTTTTTCAATCTTATGGCTTTAACGCCGGAAGCGGTCCGCCCCATCGGCCTTAATTGGCTTTCTTTAAAATGAATCGCCTGGCCGGCGGCGGTGGCCAGAATAATTTCGTCTTTGCCGGAAGACGGTTTTACCCACCCGAGCCGGTCGTCTTTTTTTAGGCCGATCGCCGCGATGCCGGTTCTCCGGATGTTGGCGAAATCCCGAATATCGGTTTTTTTAATCATGCCGTTTTTGGTCGCCATAATCAGGTAATTGTGCGCTTCTTTTTTGGGATTATGGCTGACGATGGCGGTAACGAATTCCTGCGGAGGAATTTCCAGAAAATTTTGAATCAGTTTTCCCTTGGATGTCCGGCTGGCGGCCGGTATTTCGTGAACCTTGGTTTGAAAAACCTTGCCTTTGTCGGTGAAAAAAAGAATGTTGTCGTGCGTGTTGGCGGAAAGAAAATGATTCAAAAAATCTTCTTCGCCGACCTCCGAACCGATAAGGCCGGTGCCGCCGCGCCGCTGGGAACGGAAAACGGAAGGCGCGATTCTTTTGACGTAGCCGTCGTTTGTCAGGGTGATGACCACTTCTTCTTCGGGAATCAGGTCTTCTTCTTTGAATTCCTTGAGTCCGCCGGCGATTACTTTGGTGCGCCGCTTGTCTCCGTAAATTTTTTTGATTTCCAAGAGTTCGTCTTTGACGACTTTGACGATTTTTTGCGGGCTTTTAAGAAGAAGTTCAAGATCGGCTATCAGTTTTTTCTTTTCTTTCAGCTCGTCTTCTATTTTTTGGCGTTCCAGGGCGGCCAGGGTCTGAAGCCGCATTTCCAAAATGGCGTTGGCCTGAATCTCGGTCAGTTTGAAAATTTTTACCAGATTTTGATGGGCGTCGGCGCGGTCTTTGGATTTTTTTATCGTAGCGATGATTTTATCGATGACCGCCAGCGCTTTTGATAAACCCTCCAAAATATGAGCTCTTTCCTTGGTTTTTAACAAGTCAAATTCGGCCCGGCGCCTTACCACGATTTTGCGGTGTTCAAGATAAGCCGCCAGAACTTCTTTGACTGAAAGAAGCTGCGGCTGGATGCCGTCGACGAGGGCGATCATATTAAGATGGAAATCTTTTTGCAGATCAGTGTGTTTGTAAAGCTGGTTTAAAATTTTTTGAGGATTAGCATCGTTTTTAATCTCAACGATTATTCTCATTCCTTCTCTGTCGCTTTCGTCCCTCAGGTCGCGAATACCTTCTATTTTTTTTGTCTGAACAAGTTCGGCGATTTTTATTATCAGCTCCGCTTTGTTCACCTGATAGGGGATTTCGGTGATAACGATATTGAATTGATTGCCTTTGCGTTCTTCAATTTCGGCGACCGCCCGGCAGGTAATCGCTCCTTTGCCGTTTCGATAGGTTTCGACGATGTCTTTTTTGTCGTATATGACGCCGCCGGTCGGAAAATCCGGCCCCTGGATTAAATTCATCAAATCTTCGGTTTGAGCTTTGGGGTTTTCAAGCAAATAAGAGGAAGCGTCTATTATTTCGCCAAGATTGTGAGGCGGGATGTTGGTTGCCATGCCGACGGCGATGCCCATTGTGCCGTTGAGCAGAAGATTGGGCAGTTTGGCCGGCAGAACCTTCGGTTCCTGGCGGGTGGCGTCGTAGTTTGACTGCCAGTCAACCGTTTCTTTTTCAATATCGGTTAAAAGCTCTTCGGCGATTTTGGAAAGTTTGGCTTCGGTGTATCTTTGGGCCGCCGCCGCGTCTCCGTCAATACTGCCGAAATTTCCTTGACCCTTAACAAGCGGATAGCGAAGGGAAAAGTTTTGGGCGAGTCGCACCATGGCGTCGTAGACCGCCGTGTCGCCGTGAGGATGATAGCGGCCGAGGCAGGAGCCGACGACTGTGGCTGATTTTCTGAATCTCGCGCCGCTGGTCAGCCCGTCTTCCCACATCGTCCATAAAATCCGGCGTTGAACCGGTTTTAAGCCGTCTCTTACGTCGGGCAGGGCGCGGGAAACGATTACCGACATCGCGTAATCAAGATAAGATTCGCGAAGTTCGTCGGTTAGCTCCCTTTTTTCTATTCTTTGTTTTTTTTCGTCGGTCATAATGAAATCGTTCGTTCTTTTAATATCAAATCATAAAATTTTTCTTTTAAAGAATCGGTAATCGCCAAAAAACTGTTTTTAAAAACCGGCCAAAAACCGGCTGAAACGGTTTTTTTCTCCGCGGTTTTAACGGCAAAACCGGCGTAAAAAAACCATATAACGACGACAATCGCCATTGTAACGACGCTAAAAACGATTATCCAATATTTTTTCGTCGTTTCTCCGGAATTTCGGACCTCTTCAATTTTTTTTCTGATTGGATTGAGCATCAGGCGTTTAAAGCGATAATTTGCGCGGATTTAAAGCTTTCCAAATCTTTTTTCTTAATGGTCAGCTTGTCTTGCGCGGTTACAGATTTTTCTTTTTTAGAATTAAATTCTTCCAAAAAAACTTTTATGTCGTCCGATTTTCTTTTGAGGCCGGGTATTTTGAAAAACGACGGAATGACGATTTTCGGTTCAATTTGCTTGACGAGCTTTACCGCGGTTTTTTGATCGATAAACGGCTGGCCGCCGGCCGGCATGAATAAAACATTCACTTCTCCCAGATGTTCAACAATAATCGGATCAAGCGTTCCGGTAAGATGCCCCAAAAAACAAAGGCGGATATCTTCCGCTTCAACGATATAAATAGTTTTTAAGATTTTATCGTTTGATTCTTCGGGTAGCGGGAAGCCGAAGATATTGATCCCGGAGATGTTGTATTCGCCGGCGCCGATGATTTGGCTGGCGGAAGTTTTTTGGTTTTTTGCCGGAGAAAGCGTTTTTAACGTTACATCTGCTTTAAAACGAGGCGGCGTTAAGCCGCTTGTCGCTTCCGGCGGATCCGTTAAAACAACGATTTCTCCGCTTTGAATTTTAAAACAACCCTCGCCGTAAAAAGTAATTGTCATTTTAAATTGGGATTTTATTATGATACATTGTCTTGATTGATTTTTCAACCGTTGCGCAAAGTCAGGATTATCTAAAATAAATCCCGCCTGTCTTACAGACAGGCGGGATCGTCAAATCTGAATCACAATCCGATTATTTTTCTTCGGTTTCTTGTCTGAATTTATCAAGCAGGTGAGCGGCGTAATCTTTGCCGCCGAGGCCGAAAGCGATGCCGCCGGCCAAAGCGAACATGGCGATAAAACCGGTCAAAACGGTGTTAATGATGCCGCCGGCGATGCCCAGCTGAATTAACGATGCCAAAAAGCCGAAAATTACTATTGTCCACCAGGTCAACGCTCCCAAAAATTTCGGCGAGTGAAGACTTGCTCCTTTAACCGACGCTCTGATCAAGGATTTCAGGAAGGTGGCCACCACTATTGCCGAAAGCATTATGATGACCGCGATAATTATGTTCGGGATATAAGAAAGAATGTCTCTCAAAAACAGAGAAACTCCGTATAAGCCGAGAACATCGGAAATGGCCAGAACGATCACTATGACGAAAAACCAGTAAACTAAAAGGCCGAAAAATTTGGCCGAATTGATTTTGATTTCCGCTCTGTCGAAATAAGGTTTTAAACCCGCTTTTTCCAGAATGGAATCGATTTTCAAAACATTGATTATTCGTTCAATAACCGTGCGGAAAACCGAAGCGATAATCAAGCCGATAACAAGAATTATCAATGCTCCGATCAGCGACGGCAAAAAAGCGAGAATGCCGCTCCAGATGTTTTGAAAAGAATCAATTGTAACTTGAGCCCAACTTTGAATACCCATTTATTTATTTTTGTTTTAATTTTATTCGTGATTCCCGACCTTTAAGATATTTATTTTATTATAATGATTATCGCTAAAATTTAGAAGATTTGACTTGTGGATAACTTTTAACGGCGCTATAATTAATTATAAGAAAACGAAACGGTGTTT
>JASJPP010000009.1:0-21992 GCA_031432155.1 Patescibacteria group bacterium
CGCGTTTAATTCAAAAGTTTTATCGCTTTCATCGCCGGCATAAGCGTAATAATAAGTGGTATTATTTATTGGATCAATTGGAAGGACGGCAATCGGCGATCCGCCGCTGATTTTTTTGAAATCCACGCTGACCCAACCGGTGCCGTCAATTAAAAGCTCAAGAAGCGTAAACCCTTTTTTCATTTTGCCAGTTCCAAAATCGCTTCGGCAATTGTTTTGGCGGCCTGCGGCCTGGAAAAATTTTTGGCCGCTTCCCCCATTTTTCGCAATATTTCCGGATCGGAAAAAAATTTTTTAAGCTGATTTAAAAAAACGTTCGGCGTCAAATTGCTTTCTTCCATTACGATCGTCGCTCCCGATTTCGCGTATTCGTAAGCGTTTAAAGCCTGGTGATTTGAAGCCGCTTCCGGCAAAGGAATTAAAATTGACGGTTTTCCCATGGCGGCTATTTCAAAAATGCTGCCGCTGCCGGCGCGGGAAACAACGATATCGGCGGCTAAATAAGCGTCTTTTAAATCTTTTTCCAGATAAGCCGTTAATTTATATCTTCTTTTTTCCTCGTCGTTTAATTTCTCGGATATCACCTTTAGTTCATTTTTCGTTTCTTCAAAGTTGTTCCAGCCGGTTTGATGGATTATCTGAAAATCTTTGATCAATTCAGGAGCGATATCCAGAAAAAAATCATTGATTCTCGTTGACCCTTGCGATCCGCCGATTATTAAAATTACCGGTTTTTCTTCGTTTAAGCCGAAAATTTTCTTGGCTGATTCTTTTGAGATTTGCTCTTTTTCATCCGCAAAAAAAGACGGTCTGACTGGATTGCCGACCACCGCCACATTGCCGCCAAAAAGAGAAATTGACGAATTAAAAGAAACGCCGATGCGTTTTGCGTGTTTGGCGGAGGCGCGATTAACCAGGCCGGCGACGGCGTCTGATTCGTGGATAATGACCGGTATGCGATAAAAACGGCAGGCCAAAACAATCGGCAAAGCGCCCGGCCCGCCTTTGGAAAATAAAACATCGGGCATTATCCATAAAACTTTCCAGATGGCCTGAAAAAAACTGACGATAAATTTCGGAAAATCAAAAATATTGCGCAAATCAAAATATCTTCGGAGTTTGCTTGACAGTATTTTGGAAACCCCGATCCCGTTTTCTTCCAAAATTCCCCGATATTGGCCCGGAACTCCCAAATAACGCAGATTTATTTTTTCCCCGTTTTGAACCGACCAATTTTGCAGTTCTTTGACCACCGCCAAAATCGGGTAAATATGTCCTCCGGTTCCTCCGCCCGTGAATAAAATCTTTATCATTTTGAAAATTGAAAATTAACCGGCGTATTTAGATATATTACCAATAATTCCCGACATCGTCAAAAAAACGGCCAAACTTGTGCCCCCGTGACTGATAAAAGGCAGAGGCACGCCGGTTAATGGGATTAAGCCGGAAATAGCGGCAATATGAATAAAAACTTGAACCGCGATAATTGAAGTAAAGCCGACCACCGTGAGTTTGGCAAATTGATCCGGACATTTGTTGGCGATTAAAAACCCTTTTGTGACAAAAACGGCAAAAATTACTATAAGCAGAAAAGAACCGACGAATCCGAGTTCTTCCGCGATAACGGCGAATATGGAATCCCCTATCGGCTCCGGCAAATATTTGAATTTAGTGGTGGATTTTCCGAAACCGACCCCGAAAAGACCGCCGGAACCGATGGCCATTAACGCTTGATTAGTATGATAATTGCTGTCCAAAACTTTATTTTCCGGCGACCAGTAAGCGCTTAAACGTTCAAAACGGTAAGGAGTCAAATATATTATCAAAGCCAAAGCCGCTATGCCTAAAAACATTATTGCCGCAATATAACGAATTTTCGCTCCGCTGGCGAAATAAACGGCCAATCCGGCCGCCATAATCACGAAAACCGTCGTGGTTGACGGTTGGATAACGATTAAAAAAGCCACGCCGGCGGAAATAATCAAAAACGGCAAAAATCCCGTAAAAAAATCGGTTTGTCGTTTTTTATTTTTTTGGCTTAACCAGGCCGCCAAATAAATTATAAAGGCGATTTTCAACAATTCCGCCGGCTGAAATGAAAAAGGGCCGAGATCCAACCATCTGTTGGCGCCGGCATGAGAAAATCCCAAAGGAGTAAAAATCAATATCAGCCCGATAATCCCGAAAATCAGCATCGGCACGGCCAGTTTTTGCCAAAAACGATAATGAATTAAAATACCGAATAAAAATCCGATGATGCCGGGAATTAAGCCGTACAATAATTGATGTTTTAAATAATAATAAGTGTCGTTAAATTTAATTTTACTTAAATCGGAAGAAGCGCTGGAAAGCATCACCAATCCGAAAACGGTCAAAATTATCATGCAAGACAAAAAAAGATAATCCGGATGATGATTGGCGTTAGTCATAATCAGCGTTTCAATATTTTTCCGGATAAAACATTTTGAAAATACCCGTCTTTAACCCCTATTTTGCCGTTTAAAATAACGTCGCGAATTTCGCCGTTTTTAAAAACGACCAAGTCAGCGAAATTCCCTTCTTTAATAAATCCCCTGTCTTTTAGGCCGAGTTTGACCGCCGGTAAACCGGTGATTTTATGCACCGCTTTTTCAATCGCCATTATTTTTTTCTCTTCCGTTAATTTAAGAAATTTTAAAAACGGATAGTCATCGGGAATCAAGCTTTTCGAGGGGCTGCTGTTGTTTGAAGCGATAATCGCTTTTTCGTGCGATAACGCTTTGATGACGTTTTTAATGTTGATATTTTTACAGAAAAGCACGGCGCGACCCTCGGTAATTTCAATCAATTTTAAAAGTCCTTCCCCCAACGTTAAACGCCGGTTTTGATTGAAAGACTTCAATGTTTTGCCGGCCAGATATTCGTGACGCGGAGCGCTTACTATAAAAGTTTCTTCGCTTTTTATTTTCGGCAGTTCTTTTAAAACTTTTTCGCGAATTTCCCGATTTTTTAAATTTAACAGCATCGTTTTTTCATCATTGGCTTTGACTTTCAGCCAGCTCGGTAAAAACGCGCAAACGGCGACTATGCTTACATCGGTCGGCGAAATGTCAAAATGAATGTCCGCTTCGGTTGCGTTTTTATTGATAAGTTCCAAACATTCCTCGTAATCTTTTTCAAACCCCTTTAAAGGTCGAAAATGACTGATAAGGGTTTTAACTCCGGTTTTTTTGGCTAAATTAACGGTTTCGTTGACTGAAAACAAAATTCCTTCTTTTTCGTTGCGAAGATGAGTGGAGTAAAGAGCCCCGTTGTCGGCCGTTATTTTCGCCAGCTCAACAAGCTCAAGATAATTCGTTTGGTGCGCGTAATTGTATCCAAGACCGGTGGAAAATCCAAAGGCGCCTTCTTTCAAAGATCGCGCCAAAACGGATTTTAAAATTTTTAACTCCGATAGATTAATGTTTCTGAAGGTTTCGCCGGCGATATCTTGACGAATTGTCGTATGGCCGACTAAAGTCGCGAAATTCACCCCGAATTTTTTTTGTTTTAAAACGGCGTAAAATTCGTCAAAAGTGGCCCAGTTGACGTTTCTTTTGGCGACATCCGTCCATTGTTTAAAGGAATCCAAAGAGCCGTAAATTAAAGGCGCCAAAGAAGCGCCGCATTGGCCCCCGACGATCGTTGTTACTCCTTGAATTAAAAAATCTTCTTGCTGCGGATGTGAAAAAAGCGTCAAGTAATGATCGGAGTCGGTATTTATGTCGATAAAACCGGGAAAAATATAAGAACCGGAAGCGTCAATAGTTTCGTCGGCTTTGTATCTCGGGAAATTGCCGATAGCGGCGATTTTTTCGTTTTTTACCAAAACGTCGTTTTTAGACGCCGGCTTTCCCAAGCCGTCGATTATTTGGCCGTTTTTAATCAAAAGAGTCATGTTCTTGCGGTTTATTATAACAAAAAACAATATTTATAAAAATTTGCTTATGAAAAAAAACACCAGCCCCAGGCCGCTGAAAAACGCCGAAATAATCCAAAAACGCATCGTTACCTGGGTTTCCGGCCATCCCAGCGCCTCAAAATGATGATGAATCGGCGTTGAGAGAAAAATCTTTCTCCCGAAGATTTTTTTGCTGATGATTTGAATAATTACGGACAACGATTCTAAAACTAAAATTACGGCGAAAAACGGTAGAAAAATGGTGGTATTGGTGAGCATTGCGATAACTCCCATTGTAATACCCAAAGCCATTGAGCCGGTATCGCCCATAAAAAACTTCGCCGGATAGATATTGAACCACAAAAAAGCCAGAAGCGCCCCCACGACCGTTCCTCCAAAAACCGCCAAGTCGTAGCGGCCCATCATAAAAGCCACGACCGTTAAAGCGCAAAACGCGAAAAGCGAAACGCCGCCCAAAAGACCGTCAAGGCCGTCGGTCTCGTTGGCTGAAAAAGCGGCCGCGATAATAATGAACATAAAAAGAGGAAAATACCACCAACCGATTTCAATATTTCCCAAAAAAGGAACGTAGAGAATCGTCCAGTTGAGCTTGAAATAAAACCACCAGGCGCCGAGCGCGGCTATAACGGCGTAAATCGCCAATTTATGGCGCACTTTTAATCCCCCGCCCTTGGGTCCGATTTTTAAAACACCGAATAAATCGTCAATCAACCCTATCAAAGCGGCGATAAACATCGCGGCAATCGGCAAATAAGTTTGAGCCCTGTCGGTAAAATTCAAATAATTCCATACCCCGTCGAAAATAGCGCTTAAGACGAAAAAAATCAGCGCCATTCCCAAAACCGTCAACCAGATAATTATTCCTCCCATGGTCGGGGTGCCGGCTTTATGAGAATGAAGTTTGGAATAAACAGGGGTTTGTTCGCTTACGCGAATTTGTTTGCCGAGACGATATTTGTAAAGAAGCCGGTTAACGATTGGCGTTAAAACCAAAGCTACTATAAAAGCCAAGCCGGTCATCAATAAAATACGGATTACTTGAAGAATCATAATTTTATAAACATTTTAAAAGTTTATTGGTTTCCTCAAAAGAATCAACCGCGCCGAGAACTACGCTTAAAATCATTTGTTCGTTGATTTCAAAAAATGCTATAAGATTGCGTCCGGCTTCTTCGGTATAGCCGGTTTTACCGCCCACAAAATCGTTTCGGCCGGAAAATTTATTGATGTTAATCAATTTTCTCCGCTGAGCGGTTTTTAGCTCTTTCATTTCGATTTCCCGTTCTTTTGAAATCGCCAGAATTTCCGGATGATTATAATAAATATAAATAATCAATTTTTCCAGATCCGAGGCCGTGGATTGGTTGATAAAAGAAAGGCCGGTGGGTTCGACAAACGTGGTCTGACGCATCATCAGCTCGGACGCTTTTTTCTGCATTTCGTTTACAAATTCGTTCTCGCCGAAAAATTCCGCCAGCGCGACTGCGGCGTCGTTGCTGGAAACCGTCATCATCGCTTTTATCAAATCTCCCGAAGAAAAAATTTCGCCGGTTTTAAAATCTCCGGCCGCTCCTTCGGTTTTCGCCGCTTTTTCGCTTATCGTTATTTTTTTATCAAAACCGATTTTTTCCGCGGCAACGACGCCGGTCATCAGCTTTGTCAAAGAAGCGATGGGCCAGCGTTTTTGAGAATTAAGTTCAAAAGCGGCGATGTTGTAATTTAAATATTTTAAAAGCGCCGCTTTGCCGTTAAAACTATTACTAATTAAATCGCAGCGTTGACCGTCAAATTCAACTTTTTCAATTCCAAAATTTCCCGCAAAAGACGAAGATGGCGCGAAAACGTCGCCGCCGCCAACCTCAACCGCTTCATTTGTTTCATTTTTACCCGAAGAGATCATATTGGCAAAATTATAAGATGTCACTTTGTCGGCTTCGGCTAAATTTTCGCTTAAAATTTTAAAATCAGCCGCGGTTTTATTTTTGAAAACCAATGAGCTTTCCGCAATGTTGTTTTGTAAAAAAATTGTTTTTTCCCGCAAACCGAAAAAAACATCGCGGAAAAAAGAATTTTCCGGTTTTTCTTCGTTGTTAATGCCGGGCCGAACGCCGCTGAAAAACAACGAAATTAAAATTACCAGTGAAAGCAATAAAGCCGGGAAACGCATAAAATTTAATCTTTGGTTTTGTTTTCCTGATTAATTAATTCTTTGTATTTGTGGTATTCCGGTAAATCTTCTATTTTTGATATTCCCAGATATTTTAGCAGATCAAAGCTGGCTTGATAAAGATAAACGTTTCCTTTTTGGGGATCGGGGTACCTCTCGATCAATCCTCTTAAAAGCAGGTTTCTCAATATAAACGACGAGTTGACTCCGCGGAAATAATCAAGGCGCGCCCTTGAAAGCGGACCGAGATAAGCGATTAAAGAAAGAGATTCAAGGGAAGCCGGAGTAAGCTCTTCTTTAAATTCTTCTTTGACAAAATCTTCCAAAAAAACGGAAATTTCCGGTTTAGTCGCCAATTGCAGGCGATCGGCGTTTTCAATGAGGATTAATCCCCTTTTTTCGGCCGCGTATTCTTCTTTAAGGATGTTGGCGGCTTCGCGAACGGTTTCCTCCGAAACATTTAAAATTTTCTTAATCCGTTTTATCTCCATTGGTTCGCCGTAAACGAAAAGCAACGCTTCAATAATAGCCGACGGGTTGTTTTGTTTTTCTTGTTCCATATGCTTTGTTTTAGATTTACGGTTTTTTAATAATTATATCATCAAAAGTTTGTTCTTGCTCAATCTTTATCATCTGATCCTTTAATAAATGAAGCAGGGCGAGGAAAAAAACCACTATTTCCGAACGGGATTTTTCTTCCGCGATTTTTCCAAAATACTGCGTTCCTTCTCCCAGACGACTTATAACTTCTTTAATTTTATCTTCCAAGCTGATAATCGACGATTCGATAACTTCGGTTTCGCGAGTTGAAATTTCTTTCAAAGTTTCAAACGCGGAATCAATCGCGCGGCGCAAAGTTTCGTTGTTTATGTTTTGGGACGGATAAAAAATCGCCGGCCGGCCGAAAAAAAACGGGCGTGAAAAAGCGAAGTTTTTTTGTTCCGACATATTTTTTAAAACGGCGATCGCCGGCTTAAATTGCCGATAAAAATTTAACCGCGCTTCCAAATCTTTAATGTCTTTTTCTTCTTCTTCGGTAATCGGCAAACCGGGCAAAATCGCTTTTGATTTAATCAACAGCAATTTTGAAGCCACCACGATAAAATCGGCCAGCAAGCGCGATTCAACGCTTTCAAGCTTTTCCAGATATTTCAAAAAATCGGCTGTCACGTCGGCCAGATTCAATTCGGTTATTTCCATTTTCTTTTCCTCAATCAATTCCAAAAGTTTTTCAATCGGTCCGGAAAATTGCTCGGTTTTAAATTCGTAATTCATCGGATTAATAATTGTTTTTCAGATAATTCAAAATCCTTAAAACGTCTTTTTCGACTTCAAGCGATCCCAAAACAATAATCGCAACCGGTCTTTTTGCGCCGTTAAATTCCAGCTCAAAAACCGCCAGCATCGTTTCGCCCGCCGCTTCGGTTTTTCCGATTTTACCGCCGACAAAAGACGGGTCATCGCCGAAAACGTTGAAATTTTTAAGATCGGCGAACGACGGTTTCCCGTAAGCGGTGTTGTTTAAATTGCCGCCGGTAATTTTAAATATAAAAAGGCGGTTGTTGTAAATATATTTGGATAGATTGAACAGGTCTTTCGCGGTTGAGATATTTTCGCTTTCGCTGCCGGCTGGGTCAACAAATTTCGCGCTTTTCATTCCCAAAGATTTTGCTTTGTTGTTCATTAATCCGACAAAATAATTTCGGCCCATGGAATCCGCGAGCGCTTGCGCCGCTTCGTTTGACGACTCCAAAAGCAAAGGATAAAGCAAGTTAAAAACGGAAATTTTTTGTCCGGGTTTTAACCGAGGCAAGGAAGTTTTTACGATCATTTCTTTTTCAATCACGATGTTTTTTTCCAGGTTAATGTATTCCGAAGCCACAAGAGCGGTAATCAATTTAGTGATTGAAGCGACGGGCGCCGGATTATCGGACGATTTTTCCAAAAAAACGAAGTTGTTTTTGATGTCCGCCGCCAAATAATTATTGGCCGCGAGATTCAATGTTTTTCTTTGATGATTAAAATCATCGCTTTCGAATTTTTTGTCAAAAACTAAAACCGGCATGCCTTTTTCCGCCAAATTAAAAATTTCTTCCGCGTCTTCGCTGGAAAGCCGGATACAGCCGCCGGAATAGCCGGACACGACCGGCGTTCCGTCCGGATAATACGGCCAGCCATGAATGAAAAAATTACCCTGAAAAGCCAAACTCCACGGCTGATAAACCCGCCCGAACGAAGAAAAATGATTTTTTTCTTTGCTTTCGATTTTATAAAATCCGGCCGGCGTTTCCCACCACGATCCCTCTTTGCCTTTGGTTAAAATCGCAACTTCTTTTATCGCCGAACCGTCTTTATAAATCTTTAACTTCATTGCCGAAAGATCGGCTTCAATAAAATTAATTTTGTCGGCGATAAGCTTATTTTTGGTCGCGTTAAAAAAATTAATATTTTCCATTGCCGGCCGGGCGCCGTATTCAAAGGGAATAAAATCGCCGTTCTTTCCGGACAGCACAATTTTGTAGTCCGCAACTCTTTTGAAGTAAATAAGCTGGACAAAAACAGAGGCGGTTGTCGTTAAAATTAAGACCAAAAAAACAAACCAAAGGGGCAGCCGGATTGTAAGAATTTTTTTCAGCATAAAATAAAATTAATTCGGCAATAACGCTTCCAGAGTATAGTTATTGGAAGGATTCCACAACAGCCAGCCGAATCCGCCGGATTCTTCGCTGGCCTTTATTTGCGCTCTGACTTTTTGGGCGTCGTAATCGGCTCCCAAGTCGAAATCCTGAAGCCATGGCCTGAATTTCGGATAAAGAGACGATGAAGATATTGAAGAAGTCGCTGTCCCGCCGCGATAAATTTTTAAACGTTCAATTGCCGAAGTCATTGAATATTTTACCGTTTCATAAGGATAAAGTGAAGGATTTTTATAGCCGAAAAATCCGGCGGAATAATGCGATGGATAAATCATCGGTGAAACATAATCGAAATAATCAAAAGAATCCTCGATGATTTGGCCGATGCCGAGATCGTTTTTTTCAATGACGGCGACGCCGAAAAGATCGGCGGAAATTTTTACGTTATGAAGCTCTTCGCGCAGATATTTAAAAAATTTCTTTATCACCTTGTTTTTAGGAATTTTTTCGTCCCAAAAAGGGAAAAACATATCGTTTAAATCGCCGTCGGAAGCGAATCTGATATAATCAAAATTCAATTCGTCAAATCCCCTGCTTGCCGCATCTTTGGCAATGGCAACATTATAAGTCCACGCTTCCCGCGCCGCCGGATCAACCCAAGCGAGTTTTTTATGGTCCAGCCATAACGTTGATAAAGACATCTGACATTTAATATCTGACATTTGACATTTCGTTTTAGAATGAATCGCCAAATCCGGCCGGGCTTTCGCTAAAATCGGATCCTGAAAAACAGTGATTCTGGCGATTACATAAATGCCTTCGTCGTGAAGTTTTTTAAGCAAAGAATTTATTTTCGGAATCATTATTTTTTTGGCTTTATGCTTTTCAACCTCTTCGTTGGTTATGTCGTAAGCGACATAACCTGAATAATCTTTAATATCAATGACAACGGCGTTAATTTCCGTTTTTTTCGCGAGATCGATCAAATAATCTATTTTTTTGGAATTACCGGCGGACCAAGCCGTAAAATAAACGGCTTTGATTATTGCCGGCGGATTAATCAATGGTTTTTGCGGTTCAATGTCGTTATTTTCACCGATTTTTTTGTTTTTCGGCTCTTCCGGCGATTCTTTTGGAGAAAAACTTTTTTTCTCGCCGTTATCAACCGTGTTTAAAGAATTGATTTCAAAAACGTTGTTTTTTGACAAAACAAAAAAAGAGCCGGCAGCGACTCCGATAACAGCCAGGGCTAAAATCCCGGATAAATAATAATTATTCATTTATTCTTGAAATAATTGGCTTTCGCAAGTATTATTGATTATGTCATATGTTGGCTTTATACCGCAAATATCGGCCTAAAAATTTAGCGGATTTGCTCGGCCAGGAAACCGTCGTGGAAATCCTTCAAAACGCCGCCGCCCAAAATCGTTTGGCGCACGCTTATTTATTCTACGGATCAAAAGGTTCTGGCAAAACCACGACCGCTAGAATTATTGCTAAAATCGCCAATTGCCAAAAACGGCAAAACGACAAAAAATTCGGCGAACTCGGCGAACCATGCAACGAATGCGGAACCTGTAAGGAAATTGACGAAGGCCGGGCGTTAGACGTCGTTGAAATTGACGCCGCTTCCAATCGCGGCATTGACGAAATGCGCGATCTCAAAGACGGCATCCGGCTTTCTCCCGCCGCCGCTCCCCATAAAGTTTACATCATTGACGAAGCTCATCAGCTTACCAAAGACGCTTTCAATGCTTTGTTAAAAACACTGGAAGAACCGCCCAGCCACGCAATTTTAATTTTGATAACGACTGAATTTGAAAAAATGCCGGCGACCATCGTTTCCCGTACCCAAAGATTTCATTTTAAAAAACTGCCGCTCATCAGAATTGTCGAAAAATTAAAAAGCATTGCCAAGCTTGAAAAAATTGACGCCGATGAATCGGCTTTGGAATTAATTGCTTCGGCAGCCGGCGGAAGTTTCCGCGACGCCGAAGCTTTACTTGACCAAATCGCCTCCCTGAAAAAAAGAATAGATTTGGACACGGTTGAAAGCGTTTTAGGCCAGGTCGGTTTTAAAAGAACCGCCGAATTGGCTGAACTTCTGATTAAAAACGAATTGCCGCAAACTTTGGAATATCTTTCCAAAATAAATGAAAACGGTTATAATATCGTTCAATTTAACAAAGACCTAATTCATTATTTGAGGCGCGTTTTGGCGCTGAAATTCGCGCCTGAACTGGAAAACGACTTTATTAAAGAACTGACCGACAAAGAACTGGAAACCGTCAAAAAACACAGTCAAATGATTAATGAAGAAAAAATAATCAATCTGATTAAATCGCTGATTCGCGCTTATGCTGAAATGAGATACAGCCCGTTTGCCGTTGTTCCTTTGGAGGTGGCGATAATTGAAAACCTGAAATCTTGAGCTTGTCGAAAGATTGAAAATTTGAAAAATTCCGAGTATGATAAAATTCAAAGGTCGATAAATTATTGACAAGATTAAACAATGATTAAAAGATATTTAACGATTTTTGCCGTACTTTTTACCGCTTTTGTTTTTATTGGAGCTGTAAATGCGAAAGTTGGTTTAAACAATAATAAATATTTACGCGACAGGGTTGTAGCTCATACCGAAAACGAAGTAAGCCAAGCCATTAGCCGCGGTTGCGATACCATAAGAAAAGCAAAAACTCTTACCGCTCTGCGATGCCCAACCGGAATCGCCCAAGAACTCTCTCTTTCGGAAGACGTAAAGGTTTTTGCCCTGGATGAATCGGACGAATTTGAATCTTTAAAGGCTTTGCGTCGTCCGGGCGGAGACGGCGGCGCGGTCGTTTATCCAAATCCGTTAAATCAAATCGGAGCGGACATTGTTCAGGCTTCCGGCAACACGGGCAGCGGCAGGAAAATGGTTGTTTTGGATACCGGCTATAATTATTATCATCCGGAATTAATTTCCAGCTACCTGGGAGGAAAAGATTTTGTGAATGGCGATAACGATCCGTTGGACGACGAAGGTCATGGCAGCCACGTTTCCGGAATTATAACCGCTGATGGCATTGATCCGAAAGCCAAAGGAGTTGCTCCCGACGCTCAAATTATCGCCGGTAAAGTTCTTGACGAAACTGGTTCCGGTTATTTCAGCGATGTGGTGGCCGCGATATACTGGGCGGTTGACGGGCCGGACGGAGTTTATGGAAATGCCGATGATTTTGGAGCGGATGCCATCAATTTAAGCCTGGGCACTTCCAAATCTTACAAAGGTTTTTGCGACAATGCCTTGCCTGATTTGACGAATGCCATTAAATACGCGACGGAGAAAAACGTAACCGTGGTTGTGGCGGCCGGCAATAGCGGCAAAGCCGGAGTTTCTTTGCCCGGTTGCATTAGCTATTCAACCACCGCAGGCGCCGTAAATAACAGCGATAAAATCGCGAGTTTTTCCGGCAGGGGCAGCGCCTTAGATATTGTCGCGCCCGGAGTCAGTATTTATTCTACTGTTTTAGGAAGCGCTTACGCTTCTTGGAGCGGAACAAGCATGGCAACTCCGATGATAAGCGGCACGGTAGCGTTGATTAAATACGCTCATCCGACTTATCTCCAAAGCGAAATAGAGAATAAATTATTTACTACCGCCAAAGATTTAGGCATTTCCGGTAAAGATAAGGATTACGGCTGGGGAAGAGTCAGAGCCAACTTGGCCGTCCAGCAATGATTTAACGCAAAAATCTTTATGCGCGCGAAAAATCCCGATTTGAATCGGGATTTTTTAACTTTATTCTTTACGAAACGCGAAAAAAATAGTAAAATAAATTGATTTAATACAGATTTTGCGGGATCGTCTAACGGTAGGACTGCGCCCTTTGAAGGCGTCTATCTTGGTTCGAATCCAAGTCCCGCAGCAAGGCACAATTCTGCGCCTTGCTTCGCCAGAAGCAAAAAGCGGAATTGGGACGCAGGCGGGTATAGAATTGTACCCGCCTCGTGAAATATAGTATGAAATTCTATTACGTTTACATTTTATATAATAGGAAAAAGAATTTCATTTACATTGGATATAGCGAAGATTTAAAACAAAGATTTGTAGAACATAACGATGGCCGTTCAAAATCAACAAAAGCTTATCGGCCGCTTGAGCTAATACACTATGAGGCATATCATAATAAAAAAGATGCTAAGCGCAGAGAATTATATCTTAAAACAAATCGTGGACACACAACTCTTATAACAATGCTTAGGGAGTATTTTGTTAGGCTTTCGTCTACGACATAGGTTAAGATATAGTGAGTAATGTGGTATGGATTATATAATTTTAATTATTATCATTATTATTGGTTTATTAATTGGAAATGAATTAGAAAAATTAAAAGATAGAATTTATGATATAGAAAATAGGCTTGATGAGCTTGAATCATCAGATAATGATGATTTTGACGATCTTTTGAAATAATTATGCCAAAATCCTTAAACAAAAACTTACATTCGGCAAGGACTGCCAAAACAGATGAATTTTATACTCAACTTGTTGATATTGAAAAAGAGCTTAAACACTATAAAGATCAGTTTCGCGGCAAAGTTGTTTATTGCAACTGCGACGATCCTTTTGAGAGCAATTTTTTCAAATACTTTGCGTCCAACTTCAATGCTCTTGGGCTGAAGAAACTCATCACTACGAGCTACAGCGGTTCGCCGATTGTTGGAGGTCAGTTACCACTATTTGAGGTAGCAGGGTCAAAAGGTAAACAACCGTTTAAAATTGAAATTAAAAAAGTGCCGGATACCGACAAAAATGGAGCGATAAATCTTGATGACGTTAAATATTTACTCAAGCATGACAAAAACACAGCGACCCCGCTTAAGGGTAACGGCGATTTTCGTAGTGAAGAATGTATAAAATTACTCAAAGAGGCGGATATTGTCGTAACGAATCCACCTTTTTCTCTCTTTCGTGAATATATCGCACAGCTAATGGAGAACAAGAAAAAATTTTTGATTCTTGGTGATCAAAACGCCATCACCTACAAAGAAACTTTTGGCTACATTAAAGATGACAAATTGTGGCTTGGTTACGATAACGGCGGCACAAAATGGTTTCAGGTTCCAATGAATTACGACATACCGACAGAATCGAGAAAGAAAATTGTAAATGGTGTGAAGTATTTCAGTATGGGAAGAATTTTATGGTTTACAAATCTTGACACCACTAAACGACACGAGAATCTCGTGTTGTATAAAAAATAAACGCCAAATAAAGACTAAAATGTATAATGCCGTCTAATCTTGGATTCTTGTTTAAAATCTTAAAACGGATTTTCTTTTTTAAAATATTTTGTTATTATTTAATAAATGGTTGATTTTGTTTTAATTTTTTAATTACAAGTATGATTTCCGGAATTTGGGAATTGGCAATTGTTATTTTAATCGCCGCCGGATTGGGCATTATCGCTCGATTTTTTAAACAGCCGGTTATTTTGGCTTATATCGCCGCCGGCATCATCATCGGCTACTTCGGTTTTTTCCACCTCAATGACAAAGAAACTTTTAGGATTTTTTCCGATTTGGGAATAATGTTTTTGCTTTTTTTGGTGGGAATGGAAATAAACTACACTTCCCTGCGGTTAGTCGGCAAGGCGTCTCTTTTAATTGGATTGGGGCAAATTATTTTCACTTTCGCCATCGGCTTTGCCATTGCTTTGTTTTTCGGATTTTCTCAGCTCGCAAGCGCTTACATCTCCATTGCCCTGACTTTTTCAAGCACAATCATTATCGTTAAATTTTTATCCGAAAAAAAAGATATGAACAGTTTGTACGGAAAAATAAGCGTAGGATTTCTTTTAGTGCAGGATTTCGTGGCGATTTTGATTTTAGTGCTTCTTGCCGGAATTGGAGCCGAAAAAGGATTTGAGTTCTTCGACGTCTTTTTAACGATGATCGAAGGAATCGGGCTTTTTGTTTTAATGCTGGTTTTAGGAAGAAAATTTTTGCCTTTGATTTTTGACAAAATCAGCCGTTCTCAGGAATTGCTTTTTCTCACGAGTCTTGCCTGGCTGTTTATTGTTTCAGCCGCGGTCAATAAAATCGGTTTTTCAATTGAAATCGGGGGGTTTTTGGCCGGTTTGGCTCTCGCCAATTCCGCCGAGCATTTTGAAATTTCCAGCCGCGTCAAACCGCTTCGCGACTTTTTTATTTTGATTTTTTTCGTGATTCTCGGCTCTTCCGTGGTTTTTTCAAATTTTTCAGGGTTAACGTTTTATATTATCGCTTTCTCATTTTTTGTTTTAATCGGAAATCCGATAATTGTTTTAATAATTATGGGGCTGATGGGATACCGTAAAAGAACAAGTTTTCTCACCGGCTTAACCGTGGCTCAAATTTCGGAATTCAGTTTGATTCTGGCGGCGCTGGGGCTCAAAGTCGGGCATATCGGCGAAAACGTCGTCGCTTTGATTACCGCGGTCGGCGCCGTCACCATTACGCTTTCCACTTATCTTATTATCTACGGAGACAAAATTTTCACGTATTTGTCTCCGTATCTTAAAATATTTGAACGCAGAAAAACCACTGAAAACGGCGATTTCGGCAAAGAATTTGAAAAACCGATAATTTTAATCGGCTCTCACAGAACCGGACAAAGCATCGCTTTTAATCTTCCTAAAAAAGATCTTTTAATAATTGATTTTGATCCGGATATTATCGGCCAGCTGCGCAAGCATGATTTTAGCTATCTCTTCGGCGACATAAACGACAGCGATATTTTTGAAAGAGCGAATTTTGAATCCGCGCGGCTTGTTATCTCCACCAGTCCAGACCTTGAAGATAATCTTTTATTGTTAAGCCGTTTAAAAATTCTTAAAAACCGCGATCAAATGAAAGCGGTTTTAAGGGCAAGAACGGAAAAAGAAGCGGAAATTTTATACGCCAACGGCGCCGATTACGTGCTTCTGCCGCACTTTACCGCCGGCCAATATCTTGGTAAAACCGTTTCTGTCGATCCGGAACTCAAAATTCTGGAACAATTAAAAAATAAAGATTTGGACTTGATGGCGAAAGTAAATCACAAAATTTAAATCCTCAGATATTTTCTTACCGCGATAAAACTTGAAACCACCCCTAGACCAACGCCAAAAACCGCCTGATAAAACAGAAGGACAAAAATATTGGAAACCAGATAATTCCAAAGATTCATTTCCGGAACAAAAACATTGATATAGGGCGAACCGAGATAAGCTATCGGCAAAATTATAATTATGCTCAAAATCGCCGATAAAAATCCGTAAATTATTCCTTCCACCATATAAGGGCCGCGTATAAAAGAATTGGACGCTCCCACCAGCCGCATAATGCCGATTTCCTCGCGGTTGGAATAAATGGCCAGCCTGATCGTGTTAAACGTAACCATTGTCGCGATTAAAACGAGAAGAAGGATTAAAATAAAACCCATGCGTTCGGCCGTATCAATCATTTTATTTAATCTTTCAATCACCACCGCGTTTTGAGCGTAAGTGATTTTTTCAAATTTTTCCCTGAAACTGGCTTTTTCCAGATAATCGGCGATGGCGGCGTATTCTTTGGGATCGTTGGCTTTGATGTTTAGCGAAGCCAGAAGAGGATTTTCTTCCAGCTCTTTCAATGATTGTGAAACTGCGGGGTCGTCAATATGCCGTTCTTTAAAAATTTCCAGAGCTTTATCGCTGGAAACGTATTCCACTTCTTTAACCTCGGAAAGGCTTTCAAGCGATCTTTTGATTTTCAGCATATCGTCCTCGAGCGTTTCGCTTTTGAAATAAACGCTGATGTCTATTTTTTCTTTGACGGTTTCAATCACCGTTTTGGTTAAAACGTTAAAAATCGTCAATCCTTCAAAAACAATAAGGGCTATGACAATGATGGAAATCGTCGCCAAAGATAGCCAGCTGTTGCGCCAGAAACCTATCAGACCGTATTTTATTATTCGGAATAAAGCCGTTAACATTTTAAATTACACCAAAATATATTTTCCTTTTTCTTCGTCCCTGATAATCTGGCCGTCTTTCAAACTGATTACCCGACGATTGAGCTGATTAATGATTTCTTTGTTGTGCGTCGCCAAAATAACGGTCGTGCCAAGCTCGTTGATTTTCAACAGCAATCTGATAATTTCTATGGTGTTTAACGGATCAAGATTGCCGGTCGGCTCGTCCGCGACAATTACGTCCGGATGATTGATCATCGCGCGGGCGATCGCCACTCTTTGTTTTTCTCCGCCGGAAAGTTCTTTCGGAAAATTTTTCATTTTATTTTGAAGACCGACCATTTCCATCGCCTGCGGAACAAATTCAACGATATCGGAATGCGGCCGACCGGCCATTTCCAAAGCGAAAGCCACGTTTTCATAAGCGGTTTTGTTGGGCAATAAACGAAAATCCTGGAAAATCACGCCTATATGCCGCCGGAATCGGGGCAATTCCCTGTTTTTAATCTTATTGACGTCGTAAGATCCGAAAATAACGCGGCCCTTGGTCGGTTTTTCTTCCGCGATCAGCAATTTAATAATCGTTGTTTTCCCGACTCCGGATTTCCCCACAATGGAAACAAATTCTTTCGGGTTGATGGTAAAATTGGCGTTATCAAGAGCGACTGACGAATGTCCGTTGGCGTTGTAAATTTTTGAAACGTTTTGAAAAACAATCATAACAAATTCGCTATTCGTTGATTTTATTTATTATATCACCTTGCACAAATAAATCCAAATCGCCGCCCAAAACACCATCAACATTCGTCGTCTCAATCCCCGTACGATGGTCTTTGACCAGCTTGTAGGGATTTAAAACATACGAACGAATTTGACTTCCCCACTCCGGCTTTACCTTGGAACGTAACTGGCTTAATTCTTTCGCTTTGGTGTCTTCCATCAATTTTGTCAGTTTCGCCTTGAGAAGCTTCATGGCTCTTTCGCGATTTTGATGCTGGGAACGTTCAACTCGCGAAGCCGCCGCCAAACCGGTCGGCAAATGAACGATTCTTACCGCCGTTTCAACCTTATTGACGTTTTGTCCGCCCGGCCCGCCGGCGCGCGACAATTCAATTTTCAAATCTTCTTCCGGAATATCAATTTCTTTTTCTTCAACAACCGGCAATTCCGGCAAAACCTCGACGAGGGCGAAAGAGGTATGGCGTTTTTGTTCCGAGGAAAACGGGGAAATCCTTACGAGACGGTGAACCCCTGCTTCTTTTTTGATCCAACCGTAAACGTAATCGCCTTTTATTTCAATCGTCTCGCCTTCATTTATGACTTTCGTTTTCCATCCGCGACGTTCGGCGAATTTCAGATACATTTCAAAAAGCATTCTCGCCCAATCCTGGGCATCTTCTCCTCCGGCGCCGGAATAAATTGAAATTATCGCCGTCTGCTTGTCGTATTTGCCGGTAAAAAGCGTTTCTATTTCAAGTTGGCGGAGATTTTTTTGGGCTTCCTCCAATTTTTCCTCGGCCAGCGATTTTTCAATGTTTTCAAATTTTTTAATCAACTCATTAAGCTCGCCGACTTCTTTTATTTTGGCGTCGGCAATTTCCCTGTTTTTCCAAAAATCAGGGTCGGAAAATTCAAACTCTAATTCTTTTAAACGAGTTTTTTTGGCTTCAACGTCAAAGCCGCCCGGCTAACCGCCGGGCCTGGTCTTGCAATTCGTTAAGTTGTTTCAATAAATTTTCGTTCATAGATTTGAACTCGGGACATTGACTTTACCTGCCCGCCATTCGCCTGAGCCGGAGGCGAGATTCGAACTCGCGACTTGCTGTTTACGAAACAGCTACTCTGCCACTGAGTTACTCCGGCGAGATTTATTATTATACAACAAAAATTTATCCGCGCAATCTTTTAAGGATTTCTTCTTCCACTTCCTGCCGATCGCGGCCATATTTGAGATGCGATATTTCTTTGATTTGAGTAGCCAATTCGCCGCCGCCCCGTTCCGGTGGAAGAATTTTTATATTAAACGGCTTGGCGGTCTGGCCGTTTATCAAAATTTTCGCGTAAGCGTTGAAATTGTCTATATTAATCAAATCATTTTCATTAAAAACCGGTTCAAATTGCTTGGCCAAAAACTCGGCGTCCGTCGCGCCGACTCTCAAGGAAATAATCGCGCCGACGTTTCCGAAAACCGCGTCTCTGATTTTTTCCGTCAGCTGGGCGATAAACTGATGCGCCATGGTTAAATTCAAAGCATACTTCCGCGCTTCCGACAAAATCGTGGCGATTGAATCAGTGGCAAAATTCTGGAATTCATCGATGTAAAGATTGAAATCGCGTCGTTTTTCCTGCGGCGCGTCAACCCGCGACAAAGCCGCCATCAAAATTTTTCCGATAATCACCATGCCGAGAAGATTGGCGTTAATGTCCCCTATTTTGCCCTTGGAAAGATTAACCAAAAGAATTTTTCCTTCATCCATCGCCTGACGAAAATTAAAGGCCGATTTTGGCTGGCCGATGATCGGCCTCATATAATCGTTGGAGGTGAAATTGTTGAATTTGGAAGTGATATAGGGCGCCATATTGGCTAACGAATGTTCGCCCGTGGCTTTTGTCGCTTCTTTTTCCCAAAAATCAATTACTGTCGGATTTTTGATTCTGGCAAGTTTCCGGTTGCGGTAATCGTTGTCAATAAACAATCTTTGTATTTCCATTAAGGTCGCGGGCTCGTTTATCATGTCCTCCATTAAAAGCAAGGTGGCGTTTTTCATGTATTGCTCAAACATCGGGCCGCCGACTTCTTTCATGTTGTAAAGTTTTTCCAAGATATTAAACAATTCGTTGACGATAAAAGTTTTCTGTTCGGGCTTGTTAAAATCGTATTCCAGCATATTCATCCCCAGCGGCCGCCGCAAATCTCCCGGGTCAAAAACGATGACGTCGTCAATCCGCTCCTTCGGTATCTGCCCCAATATTTTTTCAATCAAATCGCCGTGCGGATCAATGATGGAAACGCCCTTGCCGTTTTTAATGTCCTCAATCGCCATATTGGCGATCAGCGTCGTTTTGCCGGTGCCGGTCTGGCCGATAACATAAACATGGCGACGCCGATCGTCTTCGGTGACGTAAACCGGCTGACTCTGGCCGCGAAAAGAAGTTTTGCCGATGAGCGTTCCCGATTTCGGCAAGTTGGCCGGCGGCAGCGCCTCTTTGGTTTTAAGCCATTTGATTTTTGACACTTCCGTCGTGTAAGTCGGCAAATGAAAAACGCTTGCCAGTTCTTCGGTGTTCAAAATCATCGTATGATTGTCGTTAAATTCCCTGAAAGAAAATTGATAAATTAATTTTTTAACGTTCCACGGCTTAACGATTTTAAATTCTTGACGCCGGGGCGCGCTGAACTGGTGATAAGCTCCGCTGATGCCGTTAAGAATTATTTCGGCTGAATTTTGATTCTCCGCCGAAGTCATTATCCTCAAATTAACCGACAGCAGCGGCTTGGCGACTTTGGCCTCCAAAGACTTAATAATTTCTTCGTCTATTATTTTTTGTTCCGGTTTTTCATTTTTGTCCGGCGCCAACGCTTTTTTAACGTCGTTTAATCCGAAAGACCGATTTTCCAAAATTTCTTTCATACTCTTTCCTTTTTTAAGCTCTTCTATGGTTTTAAAAATTAATTTTTGGGCGGTTTCCGGCGCCGGCCTGACTAAAATCTGAATGGCCGCGCCCTCTCCTTCTTCTTTTAATTTTGACAATCCGCTGACAATCGTCGCAAAAGTGTCCACGCCGGCTTCAAGATAGGTGCGGATGGGAATAATATAAGATAATTTTTGTTTTAAATAAACGCCGATCGCGACTCCGCGGGGATTGAAGATGTTATAATCGTCAACCGTCTCGATTGACGCGTCTTTCCACAACCCCTCAACTTGCCGGCTGACAAATTCAACGGATTCTCTCGGCACCGCCGCGTAAAAATGAATTTCTTCGCCGACATGATGAACCGCGGCCTCAAAGACAAAAGGAGATTTTAAGCCGGCCAAAGAACCGAAAAGCTGGGCTGAAAAATTGATTTCATCTTTCCAGGCAGCGGCTGATCCGCCCTCGGCGGAAAAATCTTTCTTTTGTTTCTGCGGCAAACGAATCACGAGAAGTTTCAGATTAAGAGCCTGAAGTAGCCGTTTTTTCCGCAGACTTCTAAAAATAAAAAAGGAAAGCGCGCCGATCAAAACAATAAAAACAATCGCCGAAATAAAATAAATGTTCATTTGATTTTTTAAATCAATTTTCTTTTTTTCAACTCTTCGTAAAATTTATCGGTCAGAGCGTCGTGGAAAGCGTCTAAAACAAAAGCGTCGGATTTTTTGGCGTTTTTAACGCCATTCTCCAACCCCTCTTTAAAAACGGATTCAACCAATTTTTCAACCTGAATTTTGGCTTCTGCCGGCAAATTGCTCAAATCATCCAAAGAAATCGTCGCTGTTCGGCTGTCGGAAACGGCGGCCGAAGAACCGGACGGGCTCGCTTGATTAATCAGCGGCCCAAGAGTTTCTTTCACCAATTCTCTTTCCGATAATTTTTCATATTCCGGCATACCCCGTTTTTCAGAAACTTCTTTAGCCAACTGAACAAGCTCTTTTTCCAAATTGTTTCCGTTTGGATTTTCCATTATTTAAGTATATCGCAAATTAACGGCTAAAACAAATAAAAAAGGACCGTCGAAACGACCGGTCCTTGAAACAATCAAATTTCAAATAATTTCATCAATCAAGCCGAGAGCTTTCATCTGGGAAGCCGACAAAGTCAACTTCCTTTTACAAATTTCCTTGATTCGTTCCGCTTCGGTTGTGGAACGAATCGTCAATATCTTATATATTTCTTCTTGAAGATCTTTGATTTCTTTTAATCTGTTTTTTGACTTGTCTTCAAATTCATCCCATTCTGTCATCAGGGACAATACCGTGTTGTGAAACGAAAAAAGACTATGGCTCATAGCTGTCCTTTTAACGCAAGCCCGAAGAACAACCGTGGCCATTGAATTAGCGCGGCGATAAACGATTCCGTTCACCGGCGCTTTGGAATACTTAATAATGTCATAGATATCCAATCCGGCGGAAACACTCCCGCCGTCGCTGTTGATAAACAACTTGATTTCTTCTCCTCCTTGGCTATTCAACCAAAGAATTATTTTCCCGATTTGGTTCGCGGTGCCATCGTCAATTTCTCCGCCGAGATATATATGTCGTCTTTCAAGCAGTCCTTCCCAAAACTTGTTTTTCCATTCTTCCCACCTGTCTC
>JASJPP010000010.1:0-4723 GCA_031432155.1 Patescibacteria group bacterium
GTTGAAGAAGTGAAAGTTACGCAAACGCTTGACCTCGGAGCGCTGTAATTTTTATCAAAATCTATTTTTTAATATAATTAAAAAATATGAGAATAAGCAATGATGCGCAAGCGATTATAGTTAAAAAAAAGGGATCATCTTTTATTTTTCTCGTTATTAAGCGTTTTGATAAGGAAAAAAATGAAGACCATTATCGTTTGGTTAAGGGCGGGATAGAAAAAGACGAAAACGCAAAACAAGCTATTATTAGGGAAATTTCGGAAGAAGTCGGCATAAGCGATGTTAAAAAAATTGAATTTTTATCTCGCTACAAATATGTCGGAGGCGATATTCAGCACAAAGTTGATGTTTTTATCGTATATACTAATCAAGGGGATAATATAAAAATTGACTCGGCAGAAGAAGGCGGTTTTACAATTAAAAATGCGGTATGGATGACAGGGGAAGAGGCAATTAAAAAACTCAATTTCAAAGAAGAAAAAGATCTTATCGCCGCGGCTCTTGCCAAGCTTAATCCTTAAGATTTTTTATCGCCCCAATAACAGAATCCGGGCTGATATTTTTAAGACAAGAATTTTCATTTTTTATTACTTCTAAAATTAGATTTTTATTCCAATTTGTACTCTTAATGCGGAATTGTCTATTCTTCATTTCTCCGACTCTATTTTGTTTAAAATCTTTTTCACTTTTTCCATGCTGGCGTCGTCAAGGATGGAAATCGGAAAAACATTTTTATTTATTTTTTTCAAAGCGGCGATTTTCTTTTTCAGGTCTTTTTCCGGCAGCGCGTCGCTTTTGCTCAAAAATACGTATTCGGGTTTTTTCACAAGTTCTTTTCCGCTTTCGGCGGAATGCGTTTCAAGTTCTTTTCTGATTATTTTGTAATCTTTCGCCGGATTTTCCGATTCCACGGAAATCAGATGAAAAAGAATTTTAGTGCGTTCAATGTGGCGGAGAAATTTTACGCCTAAGCCTTTGCCGGCGGACGCGCCTTCAATGAGCCCGGGGATGTCGGCGATAATAAGTTCGTAATACGCTCCTAAATTCGGTTCCAAGGTTGTGAAAGGATAATTCGCCACTTTGCTTTTCGCTTTGGTAAGCGTGTTTAGCAGGCTGGATTTTCCGGCGTTCGGCAATCCGATAAGCCCCACGTCGGCTATGAGTTTAAGCTCCAGTTTCACGGTGAAATTTTCTCCCGGCAAACCGGGTTGGAATTGTTTCGGGGTTGTGTTTCTTGACGACCGGAAATGAAAATTTCCTTTTCCGCCCAATCCGCCTTTGGCGATAAGAATTTTCTCGCCGATTTTCAATATCTCTTCGGTTTCTCCTGTTTCAATTTTATGAATCGCCGTTCCGACCGGAACTTTTATGACAAGATCTTTTCCATCCTGGCCGTCTCTGAATTGCCCTCTTCCGTCAGCGCCGTGAGCGGCTTCAACGTCTTTTTTGTATCTGAATTGGCTTAAGGCGCCCAAATCGGAAACGCCTTCAAAATAAACGCTGCCGCCTTTGCCGCCGCTTCCGCCGGTCGGCCCCAAACTCATCAGATTTTTATTAAAAGCCACCGCGCCCTTCCCGCCATTGCCGGCTTTCACTTTAATTGTTACGTCATCGATGAGCATAAGTTTTTATACGACATTTAATAATATCATGAAGCAATTTTCTTAAAGCGTAAGCGTATTCAATAAGCCGTAATACGAATTCATAAATTCTTTTGAAGCCCAAATTGTCAGCGAAATTCCGAGAATTGTAAGCATAAGCGCGATAACGCCAATTTTTCGGGCTTTGTGGTCGGGCTGTTTTAAATATCTAAAAACATAGACAAGCCCGAAGGGAGCGAGAAAAAAACTGATAAAATAAATAATAACCTGCTTGCTCGCGGATATTGAAACAGGGGATTCTTTCAATTTTGTTCCGCATTGCGAACAAAAATACGCGCTTGCGGGAAGAACCGCCAGACACGATGGACATAATATCTCTTTAATGGTATTCATTCCCTTTTCCAATCAATATAATACAAAAACGTTAAACCATAAAGGCTTGGCGTTTTTGTATGTGCTGCGGATTTAGAACATTCTCAAACTTTTGAAATCATTTTACCAAATCTGATACACAAATCCAAAAAGCGGAATCTGCGCTGACCCGCCGCCAGCCGCCGCAAAGCGGCGGCCTGTCTCGCAGAAAATTGCCTTTCCCTTCTAAAAGAAAAGGTCGGCGCGCGCAAAACCAAAAAACGTAAAGGCAGTTTTTCTGCTCGGCTCCGCGCTCTCGCGCAGGCGACGGGATTTCCGAACGGCTCGCGGGCAAAAATTTCCCCCTCAAATCCCCCCCCCATTTTTCGCCCGCCCGACGGAGCTTGCATAAATCAATGAATTGTAAATCTACTCGAAGTTTGATAAGATGATACTATCGTCAAGGAATTTAGAATCTAATTATGAATAAACTTCGCTTTTATTTAAATAAGAAACTTGATAAACGCATGGCCGAACAATTTCTTGATGTGCGTGGAGGAGGGATAGATTTCGGCGAAGGAATTATTAAAACTCATCCACAACTTCGATCGATCAAATCGCTGAAAGAAATTGCGCAACGAGAGAAAGTTATTCGCGTTTATTTTGATAATTATTATCAAATACATAGGACGGCAATGCTTCGTAAATTAAAACGCGTGCAAGATGCTTGGCACAAAAAAGAACAGAAATATATTGCTATAACTGAGGATTTTTTCGGTGGTTTTCGATTTCCTAAATGGAAATATATCGCTTATATCTCCATAATTAACTGCAATCCGCGATTTTTAGAATCAAAAACCTTCCAATTTTTTTATAAAAAGCCACTCGCCGACGCTGTTTATACCGTTGCCCACGAGCTCCTCCACTTTATCTTTTTTGATTTTATTGAAAAAAAGTTAAAGAAAGAAACAATATCTCTATCAGAAAATAAATTATGGGATATTTCGGAGATATTTAATGTGGTTGTGCTTAAATCTCCGCGATATCGTCACATTGTTAATCAAAAATTTGTGATTCCCTATCCTGACCATCAGCGTTATATTCGCCAATTTGAAAAGGCATATAAAAATTCCCAAAATGCCGAAGAATTTATTAGACGTGGAATATCTATCATAAGTGCAAAAAAATAGCGAGGGAAGATTACTCTTTCCTCGCTTGTTTCACTGTTTGTTCGCGACTTGCTTTTCTTTTTGCTTATCCCACAAGTCTCGTATCAAGAAGTGAGTCGTTGCTTTTGCGTGGGCACAGAACCGCTCGTCGAGAGCGTCAATTGTTCCACTGGCTCGATAGGCGTTATACGGGCAACCTCCGCCGCAGTTACCGAGCGCAACGCAGGTTTTGCACGCCTCAGTGTTGAGCGGCGAACGTCTTCTCCACTGCTTCCAAAACGGGTGAGATTCCGGCTCAAACGTTTCGAATGGCTCCGCGACGAAAAACTCCTTTCCGCCGCAGAAAGCCTGACAAACGCCGATCTTGCCGTCCGGACTCACTACCATCTGGAGGCCGCAACCACCGCAATCGGAGAGCACCGGTTCTTTGTCGAGAAAGTTCTTGACCCGACGCATCATCCGGTCCTCGTACACGCCGATTGCCCTCGCCACCTTGAAACTCTCAATGAGTTCTTGGGCAACGACCTCCGCGTAATGGTCGCGTTCGCCCGCCGTTTGCCCCACCGCGTTCTCGATGAGAATATTGAATCCCATTCCCTTCGCGCCGAGTTCATCGGCAAGCCACCGTACTGTTTCCTTCATCCGGAAGAGGTTGTGCCGATCGATGGTCACGCAAACGCCGGTCTTGACGCCACTCTGTTGCGCGAGCCGGTACGAACGAATCACTTCATCGAACGTACCTCTGCCGGAAGAGTAAACGCGCATCTGGTCATGGACTTCTTTCGGCCCGTCAATGGAGATGGCCACAACCGCTCCAGTCGCCTTGCACTGGCCAAGGATCTCCTCATCAATGAGAATGCCGTTCGTGTTCACTGTCACGGACAGTGAGCGTGGAAGGAGCCTTTTTGCTTTCAATGAGTCAATGTACTGAAGCACTTCGAGGAGCACCTCCTTATTGAGCATTGGTTCTCCGCCGTAGATCACGACGTGTTGTTCAGGGTGACCTCTAGCGACGCTTCTCTTCACACAGCGGGCGAAGAGATCCAGTGCCTTAACTGCGGTTTCTTTCTTCATTAGAGAAGGTCGGTAGCCGCGAGGCATAGGAGCCAAGAAGTAGCAGTACCGGCAGCGAATGTTACAGGCATCAGAAAGTAATAAGTAGAGGATGTTGATGGCCGGCTCCTCGAGCGCTTTCTGATAGCTCCGATACAACTCATAGCCGTCGGCTTGCTCCTCGATGAGGAATCCGAGTTTTTTCAGCTGCTCGAGTATGCGCTCTGAAATCGCATCGGAACCGGTGAACATTTGTCCTTGTTGGCACCGTTCCACGAAGTCTCTCTTCAGGAATGCAACTTCCAAATTGAGGCTGTTGTAAAGAGCGACGTACTCATCATCCATTGGGACCACATGCAGGAACGGGCTTTGCTTGAGCTTCATACGTCTCACCTCCTTTCGGTTGTAAAAGTGCAGTTTTTAAGAAACTCACGGCGAGTTTCTTCTAGTATGAAAATAGCACAATTCATTGATTTATGCAAGCTCCGTCGAGCGTGCAAAAAATGGAGGGGTTCAAGGGGAGGAATGCCGAGTCGTCTTCGCTCAAAG
>JASJPP010000011.1:0-1050 GCA_031432155.1 Patescibacteria group bacterium
TAGACATATTGCGTAATTGTAATTTAGGAAATACCATTAAGGATACATTTATTTTAAATAGCAGCAGTTGCCAGCCTGAAGTTAACGAGGGCAGCAATATTTCTAAATCGCTGATTGTAATCCATGATTTTATGACGGTATACCTGAGCCAGAATTTGATATTTTTTCATACGACTTAAGACATGTTCGACAAGAATTCGTATTCGGGAATGTTTTCTATTAAAACGCTTCTCGGCACGTGTAAGAGCGGAATGATTCTTTCGCCTTTTTACCGGCATAATGATATTGCATTCTGGATATTCATTAGGGGCGCCATCATAACCACAGTCAACATAATGGGAACTTTGACGAGACAGTTTCTCTGCCGTATTCTCCTGTTTAAAGATGTTATAATCATGAATTCTTCCCGGATAGCTTTTGCTTGCCATAAGGATTTTGCCTTTCGTGTTTATGGTAATCTGAGTCTTGATGGTATGGCGCTTTTTCTTGCCAGAATAGTATTTCTTTTGTATCCTTTTGGCAGGTCTTTGTCTCTGCTGTTCCGTGGCATCGGTTATAGCCTCGGCAAACTCAGGGCACACTATCAGAAGGTCTTCCCACGTGGAGACCTTCTTTGCTTCTTGAGAAACCCTTTGTTTTATTGCCTGACTCAAAGATGGGTCAGCGGCTTTTTCCACCATAGGTTCCATCTTAATCCTCATGCGGCAGGCATTGCTTGGATGAAGACCAAAAATATACCCCATGAGTTCATCGGTGAGATAAAAGCGATAGAAAACGAGTATCAACAAAAGTTTATCCTCTATGGTAGAGAGCTTATATTTTCTGCCTTGTCCAAGGGCATGTTTTCGTTCTCTTTTGGATAGACGCTTTTTCTCTGTCTGTCTCCAAAGAGGGTTAAGCTTTACAGAAAGATTGGTAAATTGTTCCACCGTTAACCCGGTTAGCCGAAATAACATCTTGGGCCTTTTAGAAATCTTTTTAAATCGTAGCATACTTTTCCTCCTTTGTGGAACAGTATGCCACATTTAAATTAATTACGCAACAGGTTTA
>JASJPP010000012.1:0-1335 GCA_031432155.1 Patescibacteria group bacterium
TATAGTGGACCCCTCTGTCAAGACAATAATGAGTCGAGTTTAAGAGGGTAACCGATCAAACCGCAGCGGAATGGCGCTGCCCCGATTTCTACTTCTCCTTTAGGCTTTTCTCTCTCTTTAAATTTGTCCACAATTCTTGCTCCGCCGCCGCTCGCTGTCTGATATATCACATCCGGTGTACTGTAGTCCAACGACTGGTGTGTTCTTTCTGTGTTGTAAAACACAAAGTATTCTGTCAAACCCAACTGCACTTCAGGCACTGTAACATACCCTTTCAGATATACGTCTTCGTATTTGACGCTCCTCCAGAGCCTTTCCACAAAGATATTGTCCAATGCACGCCCGCGTCCGTCCATGCTAATGCTAATGCCGTGCGCCTTGAGCACGCCGATGAAGGCCTCAGAGGTGAACTGGCAACCCTGATCGGTGTTGAATATATCGGGGATACCGTATGTCTGTAATGCCTGCTCCAGACAGTCCACGCAGAACCCGCTATCGAGCGTGTTCGATAACCGCCATGATAGTACTTTACGTGAATACCAGTCGATCACTGCCACCAAGTACACAAAACCACGTGTCAGGCGGATATAGGTGATGTCAGTACTCCATACATGGTTGGGTCGTGTCACCACCACGCCTCTGAGCAGGTACGGATAAACATTGTGCTGCGGGTGGGGCTGGCTGGTGTTAGGTCCTGGCGCCATACCTGCCAGCCCCAGTATTCCCATCAACCGCTGTATCCGCTTACGATTGACTTGATGCCCTATGCCGCACAAGTATACTGTCATCTTGCGGCTGCCGTAGAACGGGTGACGCGTGTATTCAGCGTCGATCTCCCTCAGCAGGGTCAATTCCTGCTCGTCCGGTTCGGCAACCAGATGCGGCGCATAGACAGTGGAACGGGTGACGCCTGCCAGTTCGCATTGTCTGGTCAGCGCCAATGGGTTCTTTCGGTCTACCCACTGCCTCCGGTCCTCTATAGGCTGATCCCTGACTTTTTTTTAATCCAGTCCAACTCCATCTTCAGTCGACCAATCTCGGAGTAGAGACGCTCAGGAGTGGTTGAGGGGTCCGTCGGCTTGGGGCCGCGCACAGAATCAAATATGTCTGAAGCCTGTTCTTGCAACAATTTCTTCCACTGCCCCACTTGCGACGGATGTACGCCAAACTCCTGGGCGAGCTCATTCACCGTCTTGACCTCTCGGATCGCATCAAGCGCGACCTTGGCTTTGAACTTACTGCTGAAATTCTTTCGCTTTTTTTCACTCATTACCTGCTCCTTTTAACGGCAGGTTACCATCTTAAACTATTGTCCGAAAATTGGGGTCCACTATA
>JASJPP010000013.1:0-23701 GCA_031432155.1 Patescibacteria group bacterium
AAGCCGAATCACGGCCATTCGGGGATGGGGATGGGGGAATATTAAAATTAAATTTCAAACGTTTTAAAAATCCGCTTCGTTGACAGAAGCGGATTTTATAAATATTAATCTTTCATGTATTATATATAGGAGGATTAAATATGAAAAAAGGAAAATTCATTGTTTTGGACGGAATTGACGGTTGTGGCAAGGGGACGCAAGTAAAATTACTAGCGAATCATCTTTTCGACGGCGATAAAAAGAATCATATTTTTTTGACGCGAGAGCCTTATAATAGCGAATATTACGCGAAAATACGCCAATTTTTAAAAGAAGGCATTAATCCAAAAGATAATGCAGAGGTTTTAACAGAATTGTTTGTTAAAGATAGGAAAGTTCATGCGGAATTAATCGGCAATTTTTTAAGCCGCGGCATTCATGTCATTTGTGACAGGTATAAATATGTGACCTTGGTTTATCAAAAAATTCAAGGGATTTCTTTTGAAAAACTTCTTGAAATGCATAAAGGAGTTTTGACGCCGGATTTAACGATAATTATTGATATGTCGGTTGATTCGGCCATGGAACGCGTTACAAAAGACAGTAACAGGCCTCATAAAGAAGTTTTTGAACAAAAAGAATTTCAGGAAGAGGCGCGCCGCAATTTTCTTATGCTCCCAAAAATTTTGCCGGACGAGAAAATAGTTGTCATTGACGGCGATAAGCCGATAAAAGAGGTTTTTGAATCTGTTAGGATGGAAGTTGATAGAGTTTTGTGAAAATAAAAAATAAAAAGGAGGAATTATGACTGGTATGGCGCTATTATTGATATAATGGCGCTTTTTTGTTAATTTAAATTTATTATGGTTTCTTTGTATCAGCCGGAAAAATATAAAATATTTTTAGGAAACGGTAAATCCATTGGTTTTTGCACGGTTTGGAATGAGGCGGAAGCGGTTTTTAATAAATCAAAAATTCTGCGAAAAAAAACCGCTATTTTAGGAACACTTTATAGCCGTTCCGGAGTAAATATTGTTTTAAGAAATTTAGCTCTTAATCCTCAAATCAGAAAAATCATTCTTTGGGGAAATGGCGGGCTTTCAAATACGCAATTCGGCATCATGGGGAGTTCTTTGATTAAAAAAATTTGGCAAGACGGAATTGAATTAGACGGAATGGTTAGGGGAACGCAGTTTAAAATTGAAAAAGAAATTGACCCGAAAATTTTAAATAAAATTATCAGCAATGTTGAGATTTTTGACGCGAGCGATATGTCTATTGAAGAGGTTGAAAAATATGTGGCGGGCATTGACATTGAATGTATTTCTTATATGGATCCAGTTAAATTTCCAGAAGCAGTTTTGGAAAAAATTGAAACTTTTCCTTCCGAAGAGATAGGTTGGCTGGTTAGGGGAGATTCTATTTTGGAAGCATGGTTAAGAGTGGTGGAAAGAATTATGCGTTATGGATTAATTAAGGGAACTCAATATGGATATCAGCAAAGAGAGCTTATTGGCGTTACCTGGGTAATTTCCAGCGAAGACCCGGATAATCCCGATTTATCTTTTGGAACAGATTGGCCGGAAGAGTTAAAAAAAGTAATCGGCGCCATAAAAAAAGATATTAAAGAATATTTTTCGGTATTTTTATCTCCTGAACCGCCGGTGGGAATCTCTTACACTTATGGGAATCGTTTAATGAATTACCCCGTAGCAGAGCAAGCTCGCTACGGGGCAGGTCCGTTGAATGGCAAAAATACATTGGACCAAATAGAGGAGGTGATTATTAAGCAGTTAAAAGATTCTCCGGATTCGCGAAGAGCGATAGCAACAACGCTGGTGCCGGAAATCGACGCTTTTTCAAAAGAGCCTCCCTGTATTACTCAACTTCAAGCGCTTCAAAGCAGGGGAAAACTTCATTTTTTGGCGACTGTCCGCAGTCATGATATTTTTAAGGCCGCTATTCCCAATGCTTTTGGCTTAAGAATTTTGCAAAAAAGAGTGAGTGAAAAATTGGGTTTTGAATTGGGTCAGCTTCAAATTACATCGCAATCAGCCCATATTTACGAGCAAGATTGGGATAACGCATATAAATTGATGAAATGCGTGTTTTGGGAAAGAGAGCCGAATTTGACTTTTGACCCCAATACGCAAAAAGACCCGCGCGGCTATATGATAATAAATATTAAAGACGGAAAAATCAATGTTGTTTTTCAAGGATTACAGGGAGAGGAGCTGATGAATTTTGAGGGTGGAAACGCCAAAAAAATCATTAAAAAAATAGCTCAGTTAGAACTCTTGAGCAGGTCGGACCATTTGCTTGATATCGGCGCCGAGCTTCAAAAAGCCGAAATCGCGTTAAATCAAAAATTAAAATATAATCAGGATAAAGCAATAGAATTTTAAATTTTATGGAAAAAGAAGAAAAACACCCACGTCCTTCCTGGGATGAATATTTTTTAAATCTTATTCAGGTAATCAGCACTCGCGCGACTTGCGACAGAGGGAAAGCCGGCTGCGTTATTGTTAAGGACAAAAGGATTCTGACTACCGGTTATGTCGGTTCCCCGATTGGTTCAAAACATTGCGATGATGCCGGCCATGAAATGCATACTGTGGTTCATGAAGACGGGACACAAACCCGACATTGCATCCGCACCGCCCATGCGGAGCAAAACGCGATTGCTAATGCCGCCAGGTTCGGCGTTAGCCTTAACGGAGCGACTTTGTATTGCAATATGACTCCGTGTTATACATGCGCAAAGATGATTATTAATTCCGGAATAAAAAGAGTTGTTTGCAATAAAGATTATCACGCCGGAGGAAGAAGCAAGGAAATTTTTAAAGAGGCGGAAGTTGAATATGTTTTATTGAATAATGAAATCCAGAAATATGACGATATGTGATAAAAAATTAATTATCGGTTTGGCGGGTGAAATGGCGAGCGGCAAAGGGACAATTACCGATTTTGTCCTTAAAAATTACAATGGCAGAAATTTTCGGTTTTCAACGATTCTCAGGGATATTTTAAATAGGCTTTATTTGGAGGAAACGCGCGAGAATTTGCAGAAACTTTCCACTTTATTGCGCGATAATTTCGGTCAGGATATTTTATCGTCAGCTATAGCGAAAGAAGCGAAAAATAGCGAAGATAAAATATTAATAATAGACGGCGTCAGAAGGCTGTCGGATATTAAATTTTTAAAAGATTTTTCCGGTTTTAAGCTTATTTATATCGAAGCCGACGTTGAAAAAAGATTTCAAAGAATTTCAACGCGCGGCGAAAATCCCGATGATAATACGAAAACTTTTGAACGATTTAAAAAAGAACTTGAACAAGAGTCGGAAATTCAAATTAGAGGATTGCGAGATTTCGCTGATTATATTATTGATAATAACGGCTCATTTGAAGAGCTTTATGCTCAAATTGATAAAATTATTATAGAGCTTTGTAAGTAAAATCAAACAAAAATTATGATTCTTTCGGACAGAGACATTAAAAAAACAATATAACAAAAGAAAAAAATCTCTTTATATAAAACAAAAAGAGCCGACAATGGCCAATACAAAAAATTTGTTTAAAAATCAATAAATTTTATTTAACCTTTTTATTTTTACGGCTACATTTGAATTTATGAAGATAAAAATCGTAAAAATTGAAGAAGACGCGAAAATTCCGAATTACGCCAATTTAAGCGATGCCGGGATGGATTTATTTTCAATTGAAGAAGTTGTTTTAAAAATCGGCGAAAGACAAGCGATAAGAACCGGAATTAAAACGGAAATTCCCGATGGCTATGTCGGATTAGTTTGGGATAAAAGCGGTTTGGCGTTAAATAACGGCATAAAGACGATGGCCGGCGTGATTGATTCCGGTTATCGGGGAGAAATAAAAATCGTTTTGATAAATTTAGGCGATGAAGATTTTGAAATTAAAAAAGGCCAAAAAATCGCCCAAATGCTTGTTCAAAAAGTTGAACGGCCGGAAATTGAATTGGTTGACGAATTAAACGCGACGGAAAGAGGGGAAAACGGCTTCGGAAGCACGGGATTGACGTAACGGCCGAATCCGTTTATTTTGTTAAAAAGGTCGCGCAACGCAGAAATTAGAATTTAGAGAAATAATATGTCTTATTTAACTTTTACAAATGTTATTATCGCCGTTGTCGCTATTGTCATTCTTTGGATTATTTTGACTTACAACGGTTTGATTCGTCGGCGTTATCGGGTCAGGGAAGCCTGGTCGGACATTGATGTTCAGCTGAAACGCAGATACGATTTAATCCCGAATTTAGTGGAAACCGTCAAGGGTTATATGACTCATGAGCGGACGGTTTTTGAAAAAGTGACCGAAGCGCGGACAAAAGCGATGGGAGCCGGCACGAAAGAAGAAAAACTCGGCGCCGAAAATGTTTTGTCAGGAACGTTAAAAACCCTTTTCGCGGTTTCCGAAAATTACCCCGATCTTAAAGCCAACGCCAATTTTTTGGATCTGCAAAGAGAATTAGCCGATACCGAAAATAAAATTCAGGCCAGCCGCCGGTTTTACAACGGCAATGTGATGGAGTTAAACACCAAAATTGAAATTTTTCCTACCAATTTAATCGCCGGCGTTCTGGGTTTTAACAAAGAAGAATTTTTCGGACTGGAATCGGAAATCGAAAAAGAACCGGTGAAGGTAAGTTTTTAAATTATGACTCTTTATAGTCAGAAAGAATCAAATATTCGCAAAACGTGGCTGCTTTTCAGTTTGTTTTTAATCGTTGTTATCGGTCTCGGATGGGGTTTCAGCCGGGTTTACGCCGATCCGTCAATTTTGTATTTCGCCGTTATTTTCAGCGTTTTGATGAATGTCGTCGCTTATTGGTTCAGCGACAAGATTGTTTTAAAAATGTCTCGCGCCGCGCCGGTTGAAAAGAAAGACGCGCCTGAGCTTCATAATATCGTTGAGAATCTGGCCATTACCGCCGGTTTGCCGATGCCAAAAATTTACTTGATCAAGGAAAGTCAGCCCAACGCTTTTGCCACCGGCAGAAATCCGAAATATGCGGTGGTGGCCGTAACCGACGGATTGCTGGAAAGACTGGATCGAAGCGAGTTGGAAGGCGTGCTTGCCCACGAGCTTTCCCATATCGGCAATCGGGACATGCTGATTTCAACGGTAGTTGTCGTTTTGGTTGGTTTTATTTCCATTCTTTCCGATATGTTTCTGCGGTCAAGTTTTTTCGGCGGTTTCAGAAACCGCGGCAACAGAGAAGGCGGCGGTCAGGCGCAAATCGTTTTTATGCTTGTCGGCATTGTTCTATCGATTCTGGCGCCGCTCGCCGCGATGCTTATTCAGTTGGCGATTTCCCGAAAAAGGGAATTTTTGGCCGATGCTTCGGGCGCGCTTTTGACGCGTTATCCGGAAGGATTGGCGCGGGCGCTGGAAAAAATTTCTTCAAATAAAACTCCGATGCGGGCCGCCAACAACACCACGGCTCATCTTTGGCTTGACGATCCGTTTAAAAATCGCGGAAAAAATTCCTGGCTTCATAAAATGTTCATGACTCATCCGCCGATAAACGAAAGAATAGCGGCCTTGCGCGGGCTGAAAATTTAAATGACCTTTCAGGAAATTCAGCGGCTTAAAAAAGAAATTGAAAGATTAAAAGAGGCGGCTTATAAAGATGAGCTTACCCGTCTTTATAATCGCCGGGGATTCAAGTCGGAAGCGGAAAAATTTTTGAAAGAAATAGCGGCTTTCAAAAAATATCCGAATAAAAGAGAATCCTTTTTGGTCAAGAATTTCGGTTTGATTGTTTTTGACATCGATAATTTTAAAAAGTTTAACGATCAATACGGCCATCCGGCCGGCGACGAAGTTTTAAAGAAATTAAGCGGGCTTATTTTGGAGCGTATCAGGGACATTGATTTGGCGGCGCGCTGGGGCGGAGAGGAAATCGTCGTCGGATTGGTGGGAGCCAGCGAAAAAGACGCTTTTAACATTGCCGAAGATATTCGCGAGAAATTGACCCGCCAAAAATTCAATTGGCAAGGGGAAAAATTGGGTTTTACCGTAAGCGGCGGAGTGGCGGATTTTGACGAAGATAAAAAATTGAAGAATTTCGACGAATTGTTCGATTTGGCCGATAAAGCGCTTTACGCGGCGAAGGAAAGAGGAAAAAACCGCATTGTCAAATCAAGCGATTTGTCTTAAAATTAAATAATGAATATCAACAAGAAAATTGTCGTTGCCGTTCTGGCGGTTGCGGTTTTAATCGTTGTAGCTATTTATTATTGGGCAAAAGACGGCAATTCCGGAGGAAGCGTTAATTTGCCGGTTCCTTTAATTGACGCCGTTTCTCAATCGGATTATTCAAAAGGCAACAGGAAAGCGGCCGTTATTTTGGTTGAATACAGCGATTTTCAGTGTCCGGCTTGCGCCGCTTATTATCCGTTGGTGAAGCAACTAAGCGAAGAATTTGGCGATAAAATGGTTTTTATTTATCGTCATTTTCCGTTAAGTCAGCACCAGAACGCCGAATCCGCCGCCGTCGCGGCTGAAGCGGCCGGCCGGCAGGGAAAATTTTGGGAAATGCACGATTTGATTTTTGACAATCAAAACGAATGGGCCAAGTCGGCCAAGTGGTCGGTTGAAGATGTTTTTATAAAGTACGCCGAAGAACTTAATTTGGATTTGGAAAAATTCAAGGCCGATTTGGATTTGAAAGAGATAAAACAGAAAGTAAGCAAAGATTTGGAGAGCGGCGTTAACGCAAAAGTAAATGGAACTCCGACGTTTTTCTTAAACGGAAAAAAACTGTCTACTCCGCGGAGTTATGAAGAATTTAAAGAAATAATTGAATTAATAATAAATAAACAATAATAAAATTATGAATGAAAATACAAAAATCATTGTTTTTTCCGTCATTGCGGCTGCGATTGTCGGCGGTATTAGCGGCTGGGCGATTGTTAATTTTCGAACTCCGAGCGACGAAGAATTGATTAAAGAATTTTATCTTGTTGAAAACGCCGTTCATGTTTCGCCGCACAGCTTGCGTAAAAAAATGTCAAAAGGGGAGACTGACGGATTTATTTTAGTTGATTTGCGGAGCGCGCAGGAATATGAAAAAGAACATATTGTTGCCGCTATTAATATTTCGGCTTACAAAGACCCGGAACACTCGGCTTATGACGAAAAAGACAGAATTGTCAGCGCGTTTCGTCAATTACCCAAAGACAAAGAAATTATCGTTTATTGTTATAGTACGCCTTGTATGACTGGCCGAAAAATCGGCCAAATGCTGGCCGAGAACGGCGTCTATGTAAAACATCTTGGTATTGGCTGGAACGAATGGCGTTATTCATGGAATCTTTGGAATCATGACGGAGAACTTCCTTCCAAGGCGGAGGATTATATCGCAACCGGCAAAGAACCCGGCGTTGTTAAAACAGGAGAATTGCCGTCTCCGTGCGGAGAAGGTGAGTTCGGCTGTTAAAAAATATGCCGTTTAAAATTTTTTTTCGGCAACTTAAGGAAAAATTAGGTCTGGCTTTTTATCTTAAGCCGCAGTTATATTCGTTTTCGTATTCCGTCCGCGTTGAAAATTTTTATTCGGAAAACAATGAAATAACCGTAATTTTTCCGGTGGCTGGAGAAACTGTTTCGCAGAAAATAAAAAAAGCGCCGGTTTTCAGTCCGGCAGGATACATAGAAAACAGCGACGCAAAATTTAAAAATCATTACGTTTGGTGGCGGACGGTTTTACCCGCTAAAGGAAGCGCGGAATTTTCCGAAACCGGCGAGATTGAGGTTTTTCCAAGCGAATTTTCTTTTGAAAAAGGCGATTTTTTCTTGGATGATTACCGCAATGTTAAAAATTTAAGCGAGTATCAACTTTATCTTTTTTCCGATTATTATCTCAGCGGCCGCGATGAGAAAATAAAATCATTGGCTGAAAAAGCCGCCGGCGGTGAACAAGGGACGGTTAAAACCGCCAGAAAACTTTATGAGTTTACAAAAAATTATTTGACTTACGGCAATCCCATAAAGGGGCTTTACGGTTTCAAAGACGCGATGGTTAAGCGCGAAGTCGATTGCGGCGGCTTCGCTTCTTTTTTGGGTTCGCTTTGCATGGCCAAAGGCATTCCTGCGAGGATCATCGCCGGTTTTTGGGCGGCTCATCGCAATCATAACGGCGGTCAGCCACCGATGCACGCTTGGCTTGAGCTTATGATGCCCGACGGCCGATGGCTGCCGACCGATCCTTCGGTTGAACATCTTTTATCGCGCGGCCGAACCGATAAATCCGGGCGTTTTGGTTTTATCGGCAGCGACCGGATTGTTTTCTCACGCGGCTCGGATATTACGCTGGAAGTTGAAGATAAAAAAATTACGGCGGATATTTTACAAAATCCGATTATTATCGCCGAAAAAGGAGAAGGGTCGGTTAAAACAGAATTTAATTTTTTAACTCAATAAATTCTTTTAAAATTTTTTAATAAAAATTTTAATAATGAAATTATTTAAAAAACCAGTTTTTGTTTCCGTTTCTCCAAACGCTCAAAAAGACGACGTTTTTCTGGCTTTGAAACTTCTTTTTTCCCCTTGGCGCTGGATAAAAGGCGAGGCGCCGCAAAAATTAACGGAGAAAATAAAAAATTATTTCGGCGTTAAATCCGCCTTTGTTTTTGACAGCGGCCGGACCTCGCTTTACGCGATACTTTCATCCGTTGATTTTAGAGAAGGCGGCGAGGTTTTGGTTCAGGCTTTCACTTGCGTGGCGGCGGTTAATCCGATTTTATGGATCGGCGCCAAGCCGGTTTACGTTGACATAGAAGAAAATACTTTCAATATGTCGCCCGACGATTTAAAGAAAAAAATCACTCCGCGAAGCCGGGCGATAATTATTCAGCATACATTTGGAATGCCGGGAAAGATTGAAGAAATTGCGAGCATCGCCAAAAAGCGTAATTTAACAATAATTGAAGACTGCGCTCACGCCTTGGGCGCGATTTACAAAAATAAAAAAGTCGGCGTTTTTGGAGACGCCGCTTTTTTCAGTTTCGGCAGATACAAAATTATTTCCTCGGTTTTCGGGGGAGCGGCGATTACTAATAATCCGAAGATCGCCGAAAATCTGAAAAAATTTCATGAAAATTGCGCTTACCCGTCCCGCTTCTGGATTTTTCAGCAGCTTTTTCACCCGATTTTTTTAAGCGTTGCCAAGCCATTTTACAATTTTTTCAGTCTCGGGAAAATCGCCGTTGTCGCCGCTAAAAAATTGAAACTGCTTTCATTGACGGTTTATTCGGAGGAAAAAAGCGGCGGCCGGCCCGGATTCGGATATTCCAAAATGCCGAATTGTCTGGCGGTTTTGGGATTAAATCAGTTTCAAAAACTGGAAAATTTCAATCGCTGGCGGGCGGAGATTGTCCAATTTTACATAAAAAGTTTTCGCGGCAATAAAAACGTTAATTTTCCGGAAATTTTCAGCCATACCGCGCCGGCATTTTTGGTTTTCCCGATTCAGGTTCAAAACGGAGATTTAGTTTATAAACTGATCGGTTTTGCCAGAAAAAACGGAATTTATCTGGAAAACTGGCCCGCGAAAAAAGTTGTCGGCCCCAAAGGAACCGACTTGAAAAAACTTTGCTATATTGACGGCTCTTGTCCGACAGCCGAGAGCGCTGCTTTAAAAACCGTGGTGCTCCCCACAAATCCAAACACAAATTTAAAAGACGCCGGAAAAATTGTTAAAATAATTGAGGAGTTTTTATGATTGACATTAAAGAAATAAAAGAAAAAACCGTTTGGGAAGATTTTTTGATTTCTGCAAAACCAAAAACTTTTCTTCATTCCTGGAATTGGGGGGAGTTTAATAAAAAGTTAGGCAATAAAGTTTTTTATCTGGGAATTTATGACGATGGCGAATTAGCCGGCGTTGCTTTGATAATTAAAATTTCCGCGCGGCGCGGCAATTTTCTGTTTTGTCCCCATGGGCCGGTATTCAAAAATATAAAATACAAAATTTAACAAAATAAAAATATATCGACATCGCAAGTCGATAGATTTAAAGTCGATAGATTTGTTATGAGGGACAAAATGGATTCACAAAAACAAAATTATCTAAATTGTTTGGTTCAAAAATTAAATCAGATAGCCGAAAAAGAAAATTGCGCTTTTATCAGAATCAGCCCGTTGATGTTAAAAACTCCGGAGAACGAAAAAATTTTTAAAGATTTGGAATTTCGCAAAGCGCCGATTCATATGCATGCTGAACTTGTTTGGATGCTGGATTTAATGCCGACCGAAGAAGAGTTGCTGAAAAATATGAGGAAAAATACCCGTTATTATATTCGTAAAGCCATGAGCGAAGGAGTGAAAATCATTAAAAGCAATAATCCGGAGGATGTGAAGATTTTTAAAAATTTATACGAACAAACTGCCGAACGTCATCATTTCGTTCCTTTTAGCGAAGATTATCTTAAAAAAGAATTTGAGTCTTTTATAGGTGATAATCAAGTAATGCTGTTTTTCGCTGAATATAAAAACGAAATTATTTCCGCAGCGATGATTATATTTTTTGGGGGTTCGGTTTTTTATCATCACGGCGCTTCATCTTTAAAATACCCCCGTTCATCGGCTTCTTATTTGCTTCAATGGGAAGCGATTAAAGAGGCGAAAAACCGCGGCTGCCGATTTTATAATTTTTGGGGCATCGCGCCCGAAAACAATCCAAAACATCCCTGGGCCGGTCTTACTTTGTTCAAAAAAGGTTTCGGCGGCTTTAGCGAGGAATATATTCCGGCTCATGATTTTGTGATAAAATATTCTTATTGGTTCGTTTGTTTGATAGAAAAAATTCGGAAAATCAGGCGCGGTTTGTGAATTTTACATTGTTTTTATTGTTTGCTTATGTTTGCTTTATTTTGTTTTGGGTATAAAATATGAGTAATGCCCGGCAACTCAACGGTTGAAGAAATTAAAAACAGGCTGGATATTGTTGAATTTATCCGTTCTTACGTTCCGCTTTTGTCAGCGGGGAAGAATTTTAAGGCCCCCTGTCCTTTTCATAAAGAAAAAACTCCTTCTTTTATGGTGTCTCCGGAACGCCAGACCTGGCATTGTTTCGGGGCGTGTTCCGAGGGCGGCGACATTTTCAAATTTTTGATGAAGTATGAAAATCTGGAATTTTACGAGGCTTTGAAAATTTTGGCGGAAAAAGCCGGCGTGGAATTGAAAAGAATCAGCCCGGCTGATCAAAAGCAATTCGGAATTCTTTATGAAATCAACGAATCGGCCAAAGATTTTTTTAAAACCGAGCTTGAAAGATTTCCCGCCGTTTTGAAATATCTTTTGGGAAGGGGGTTGAAAAAAGAAACTATTGATGAATTTGAAATTGGTTTCGCGCCGAACAGTTTTGATATTTTGACGGTTAAGCTTGTTAACGTCGGTTATGATGTTAAAGACATTGAAAGAGCAGGATTGAATTTTAAAAGCGAACGGGGCAGTTACGTTGATCGTTTCCGCAATCGCATTGTTTTCCCTATCCACAATCATTTTGGAAAGATTGTCGGGTTTAGCGCCAGGATTTTTGGCGAAGGGGCGGGGAGCGAGCAGCAACTGGCCAAATATATCAATAGCCCCGAAACGCCGATTTTCAACAAGTCAAAAATTTTATACGGTTTTCATAAAAGCAAAAACGATATCCGCGAAGAAAAAACCGCGGTGTTGGTTGAAGGACAGATGGATTTTTTGAGCGTTTATCAGGACGGCATGAAAAACGTCATCGCCGTTTCCGGCACCGCTTTAACCGAAGATCATTTAAGAGTTTTGAAAAAATACGCCGATCGGCTGATTTTGTGTTTTGACAGCGATGAGGCCGGTTTTAGGGCGGCGGAAAGAGCCGTTGATTTGGCCGCTCAAAACGATTTAAACGTGAAAATTTTGACGATGAAAGAATTCAAAGATCCGGCGGAAGCGGTTTTGAAATCTCCGGGCAGAATGAAAAAACTGGCGGAGGAAGCCAAAGAGGCGATGGAGTTTTATTTTGAAAGATATCTTAAAAACAATTTCCAATTTCCGGTTTCCGGCAGTATTGATTTGACGGAATTCAAAAAAAATTTAAGGATTGTTTTGGAGAAAATAAAAAACATGGCCAGCGCGGTTGAGCGTTTTCACTGGTTAAAGGAGCTTTCTGACCTCGTCGGAATAAAAGAAGGCGTTTTAACCGAAGAAATGGAACGTTTGGGTTCAGGCATCAAGCCGTCGCGAATTATCGATAAAAACGCGATTAATCGTCAAGTCGTTCAATTTCCAACCGCCAGAATTGAATTGATCGCTCAACGCTTGATCGGTTTGCTGAGTTTTAAGAATGAATTTTTTTCAAAAACGGAGAATTATATTGATTATTTTCCCAAAGATTATTCAGTGATTCTTAAAAATTTAAGAGGCGAATCGGAGTTAAACGACGAAAAAGCGGCGGAACTGCTGAATTCGATTTCCTTGCGTTTTTCTTTGGAATTTCATAATCTTGACGAAGAGAAATTAACGGCTGAATTTGAAGAGCTTCTCAATCAATTGCGTCTGGAATATCTTAAAGAAAAAAGAGAAACGCTCATAAATTTGATAAAAGAAGCCGAACGTCAGAACAATGAAACGAAAGCCATATCGGCTCTTAAAGAATTTCACGAGGTTTCCAGATTGATGATGCTTTGATAGAATTAAACAACTATGGCTAAAAAAACTAAAAAAAAGAAAAAATCAGCAAAAAAACCGCTGAAAAAAATCAGAAAAAAAATCGGGAAGAAAATCGGAAAAAATATCAAGAAAAAGATTAAAAGAAAGAGCGGCGTTAAAAAAATAAAAAGCGGAAAGAAAAAAGCGATAAACAAAAAACCGCGGGAGCGGTTTAAAAAAATTAAATTTGACGAAAAAGCTGTTGCGGATCTTATCAATATCGGCCGGCCGCGCGGTTTTGTAACCGACTCCGAAATACTTTCGCGTTTTCCGAATCTTGAAAGCAATGTTTCTTTTTTGGAAGATCTTTACGATCGTCTCGATAAGGCCAACATTAAGGTGATTGAAACGACTCAGCTTTTGGATGTTCCGGAAAAAGGAGAAGTGAGCGAGAAAGAGCTGAAAGAGGCCTCCGTTATTGGGGGGCCAACGCAGTTGCCCGACGTAGTTCAGATGTATCTTAAAGAAATCGGGAAAACGCCGCTTTTGACCGGCAAAGAAGAAAAAGAGCTCGCTAAAAGAATCGTTCAAGGCGACGAAGAAGCGCGTCAGCAATTGATCAAGGCCAATCTTCGGCTGGTTGTTTCGATCGCCAAGCGGTATGTTTATCGGACCCCGAATTTAAGCATTTCGGATTTGATTCAGGAAGGCAATATCGGGCTTTCGCGGGCGGTGGAAAAATTCGATTATCGCAGGGGGTTTAAATTTTCCACTTACGCCACTTGGTGGATCAGGCAGGCGATTACCCGGGCTTTGGCCGATCAGGCGCGAACCATCAGAATCCCGGTTCATATGATAGAAACGATTTCCAAATATACCCAAACGAAACGGCGTTTGTTGCAGGAATTGGGCCGGGAGCCGCTGGCCGAAGAAATCGCCATTGAGATGGGAACTACGGTTGATAAAATCCGCCATATCCAAAAAATTTCTCAGGAAGTGATTTCTTTGGAAGCGCCTGTCGGCGAAAACGAAGAAGATTTGACTTTATCGGAATTTATTAAAGACGAAAAAAGTTTGACTCCGTCTCAATTGGCGGCTCATGCTTTGTTAAAGGAAAAAATCAATGAAATTTTGATTGATCTGGCGCCGCGGGAATACGAAATTTTAAAACTCCGTTTCGGTTTGGATGACGGCATTACTCACACTCTGGAAGAAGTTGGTAAAAAATTCGGCGTTACTCGCGAAAGAATCCGTCAGATCGAGGCTAAAGCTTTGGAAAAAATTAAAAAACACGAAAAAATTCGGGCTTTGGAAGAATATTAAAATGTCTTCTCGGGAAATCCGTCAAAATTTTTTGGAGTTTTTTAAAAAACGGGGACATGCCGTCGTTTCTTCTTCTTCTCTTTTGCCCGACGATCCTTCCGTGCTTTTGACGACCGCCGGCATGCAGCAGTTTAAAAAATATTTTACCGGCGAATTGAACGCCTCAACGGACTTCGGTTCCCAAAGAACGGCTTCGGTTCAAAAATCTTTTCGTACCAGCGATATTGAGGAAGTGGGGGATAAAACTCACCTGACTTTTTTTGAAATGCTCGGAAATTTTTCTTTCGGGCCGGTTAGTTCGGACGATCCGCAAGATTTCGAGGAAGCGGGTTATTTTAAACGTTCCGCGATTTTTTGGGCTTATGAATTTATTACTGAAGTCGTTGCGATTTCTCCGGAAAGATTGACGGTCTCGGTTTTTGAAGGAGATTCCGAAGTGCCTTTTGACGGCGAATCGTATAAAATCTGGCATGAAGAAATCGGCGTTTCAAAAGAAAAAATCATATTAAGCGGCAGGCAGGACAATTTTTGGGGGCCGACCGGCGACGAAGGGCCTTGCGGGCCGACAACGGAAATTTACGTTGATGGCGTTGAGATCTGGAATTTGGTTTTTAATCAGTATTATCGGGAAAAAAACGGAACTTTGAGAAAATTGGAAAATCCCGGAGTGGATACCGGCATGGGCATGGAAAGATTGACGGCGGTTGTTCAGGGCGTGGAAAACGTTTTTGAAACCGATTTGTTTCAGCCTTTGCTTTCCAAATTAAACGAATTGGCGCCGACGTTAGACGATCGCGTCGCGAGAATTTTTGCCGATCATCTGCGGGGCGTCGTTTTTCTGATTGCCGACGGCGTTAGGCCTTCAAACAAAGAAGCCGGCTATATTCTTAGGCGTCTTTTGCGCCGCATTTTCGCTTACCGGATCAAATACGACGTTCATGCCGACGTTTTCCCGCAATGTTTTGAAATTTTAAAAAATCAATTCGGCGGATTTTATCCGGGAATAAACGATTTAAAAAAAATTTTGGAAGTCGCCGAAGACGAATATCAAAAATTCAACAAAGCCGTCGGCCTCGGCCTGAAAGAAATCGGCGCTTACAAAGAAATTACGGCCGAAGACGCTTTTTATTTTTATGAAACATTCGGTTTGCCTTACGAGCTTGTCAAGGAATTAAAACCTGAAGCGGCGAAAAATTTGTTTTTCGACGATTTTAAAAAAGAATTTGAAAAACATCAGGAGATTTCCCGCGCCGGCTTGGAGAAAAAATTCGGCGGCCACGGCCTTTTGCTTGATACGGGCGAATTGAAAGCGTCAAACGAAGAAGAAGTTAAGAAAGTCGTCAGATTGCACACCGCCACACATTTGCTTCACTGGGCTTTGAGGGAAGTTTTTGGCAAAAGCGTTCGCCAGATGGGCTCCGACATCAGTGTTGAAAGAACGCGTTTTGATTTTTCCTGCGACCATAAGATGACTTCCGAAGAAATTAAAAAGACCGAAGGGTTGGTTAATGAAAAAATCAAAGAAGACCTGCCGGTTTATTTTAAAGAGATGCCGAAAAGCGAGGCCGAGAAAACCGGCGCTTTGAGTTTTTTTAAGGCGAAATATCCCGACAACGTGAAGGTTTATTTTATAGGATCGGAAGCAAGCGGAGGGATTGTCAGTAAGGAATTTTGCGGCGGTCCGCACGTGGAAAATACCCGAGAAATCGGCGAATTTAAAATTTTAAAAGAGGAAGCCGTGGCCGCCGGCATAAGAAGAATCAGAGCGAAAATCGTCTGAATATGATATAATTGCGAGTGATGAAAGAGAATTTTTTAATCGTTTATTTTTACGACGATTATTTTGATGTTTTGGGTTTTAAAGCTGATTTTCAAAACAGAAAACTGGAAATTTCTTTGAATAAAAAAGGCTTGATTTTAAATCAGGGTAACTTAAAAAAAATTTTTACTCGGGCGTTTTATCCCGGCAGTTATAAAATAATTTTTGTGTTTGATTCCAAGCGCGGCTTTGGCAGTTTTGAATCGGTTGCAATCAATCGCGATAATCCCGAAAAATCGCTTTCGCCGGTTGAGTTCGAAAATCTGATTTCTCAAGCGGTTTGGAAAGTTTTTGACTCCGGGCGTCATGAGGCGGCTAAACGTTTCAACGTCGGCGATTTGGAAATTTTGCTCGGCGACATAAAAGTGATTGATTTTAAAATTGACGGCCGCGAAGCCGTTGATTCAATCAAACATAGCGGGGAGAAGGTTGAGATTTATTTGAGCCAAACTTTCGTTTCCCGCCGATTTTTTCAGGATTTATTGTCGCTTGCGCCGAAAAGAGCTGAATTGTCTTGGGCGATAGACGGCGGCGCGGCGGTCGGTTATCTGCTTTCCAGAATTTTCAATAAAAATAAATTTTTTTTCGTTAAGGTTGCGTTTCGCGAAACATTTCTGTTTTCCGTTGAAAACGCCGGCGAAGAAAACAGAATATCTTTATTTGATTATCTTGGCTGGGGAAGCGATAATTTTTATTCCCGATTGAGCGAAAAACTCGGCGTTTCCAAAGAAACCGGCCGTTTAGTCGTTGAAAAATTTCTTTCAAACAACTCTTCGGGATTTTTTAATCGGCGTTTCGGAAAAGATTTTCTTCAAGAATTGACCATTTTGATAAAAGGAATAAAAAACGCCGCTCTTAATCTTGGCGTTTCGGACGCTTATCTTGATTTTCCTCCTTTTAGTTCCGATACGGATTTGAAATTTTCCAAAATTTTTCCTAAAATAATAAAGCCGATCAATACGGATGAATTAACGAGGGTTTTTGGTTTTAATTTCGGCAAAAAGAAATTTTTTAAAAAAGATACAGGGAATAACATCGTTGATTTTGTTGTTTTGTCGGCTTTTTTTTCTTATAATTTAGTATTTAAGGAAAAAGCTGAATCTTCCGTTTTGATAACGGCTAATCGCCTTGCTAAAAGAAGAATGAGGTGGTTAGCGGCGATTTAATTTAAATAATGATTAAATTATGGCAAAAAGCGTGAAAAAAATGATTGATATCGTCAAGCCGGTCAAGATCGCGATTAAAAGCGAAAAACCGGTTAGCAAACAACCGGTTGCGGCGCCAAAGCCACAATTGGCTGTTTCTAAAACAGTTGTTTCTTCTGTTCAGGCGCGACCGGATACAAAGAAACCGGAAATAAAAACACCGGAAGTAAATACTCAAGTTTCGGTTCAAGCTTCGACTCCGGCTCAAAAAATTCCTCCAGTTGATCGCCACGAAATTAAAAAAGAAAAATACAGAAAGGCGTTTGAAAAAGAATTGGAGGATATAGACAAAAAAATAGAAGAATTTGAAAAAAGCGAAATCAAGCGTTTTCAGGAGGAAAGCGACAAAAAGAAAAAATTCGGCTGGAAAACCTATGTTATTTTCAGTTTTGCGGTTATTGTTTTAGGCTTCGGCGTTTATTGGGCGGTTGTTTTTTTGCCGCGGGCCGCGATTAAAATCGTCGTTAAAAAAACGGGCTGGAATTACGTTGATTCGGTTTTAGCGTCCAAAAATATCGCCGATATTGACACGGGACAAAAGAAAATTCCGGCTGAAGTGTTTTCTCAAACGAAAAACTTCTCTTTTTCTTTTCCGGCAACCGGCCGCAAACAGATTCAGCGCAAAGCGACCGGAAAAATTTTGATTTACAATAATTACAGCTCGTCGCCTCAACCATTGGTGGCTTCCACCCGTTTTGAGGCGCCGGACGGCAAAATTTTCAGATTACAGAAAGCTGTCGTTGTTCCCGGGGCAAAAGTGGAAAACGGGAAAGTTGTGGCTATGAGCATTGAGGCGGAAGTAATCGCCGACAAAGCCGGAGAAGAATATAATATCGGACAGACGGTTTTTACGATTCCCGGCCTGAAAGAATCTCCTAAATATAAAAGTTTTTACGCCGAATCAAAGGATGGAATGAGGGACGGATTTGTCGGAGAAGCGGCTTATCCGACCGAAGAAGACGTTAAAAAAGCGAGAGCGGAGGCGATTGAATCTTTGAAAAACGTCGGCGAATCTTTTGTTTTATCGCAGATTCCGAAAGGTTTTAAAATTATCGACGGCGCGAAACAATTTTCCGTAACCCGAGAAAAATTAAGCGAAGAATCAGATGAAAAAAACAATTTCAACTTCTTTTTGGAAGGAACTTATTCGGTTATTGCTTTTAAGGAAGCTGATTTTTTGGAGCTGATGAAAAAACTGGGAAGAATCGGCGTTAACAACGATAAATTGGAGATTAATCGATTTGAAGAAGAATACGGCGCCGGCCGGCCGGATTTTGACAAAGGAGAAATTTCTTTCGCCGTTAATTTCCGCGCCGATTTGTGGCAGTTTCCGGAAACCGGCGACGATTTTAAAAATAAAATAACCGGGAAAAAAGAAAAGGAATTAAAAGACGCGATTTATTCTTTGCCTGACATTGATCGGGCAACGGTTTCTTTCTGGCCGATGTGGGTGAGACGCGTGCCGTCAAACATCGAACAAATAGAAATAACGGTTGAATGATTATGGAGAAAAGCATTTTTTCAACCGACATTCTGCTTTCCTCGCACAGTCATTATAAAATCGGCGGAGAGGCAAAATATTTTTGCGAAGCAAGAAGCGTTGATGAAGTAGTTTTGGCCTTGGCGGCTTGGCGGGAAATCGGCGATTTAGAATCCCGCGACATTTTTGTTTTGGGCGCCGGCACCAATGTTTTGTTCAAAGACGAAGGGTTTGAGGGTTTGATTTTAAAACCAAAAATCAATTTTATCGAAAAAGAAGATGAATTTTTAAAAGTCGGCGTCGGCGTTTTAATGAGTGAATTGTTGGAATACGCGATTGAAAACGGTTTGAGCGGTTTGGAATGGGCCGGCGGTTTGCCCGGCACTTTGGGCGGAGCCGTTTACGGCAACGCGGGCGCTTTCGGCGGAGAGATGAAAGACGTTGTTTATGACGTCGTCAGCATTGACATTTCTTCTTTGCGCCCGGCGATTATCAGAAGATCGTCGAGAGATTGCGGTTTTGATTATCGCGCCAGTGTTTTTAAAGAAAACAAAAATGAAATTATCGTTGAGGCGATGTTGAAATTAAAAAAATGGGACCGGTCGGCGATTAGACGTGAAACGGAAAATAAAATCAAATACCGTCTGGATAAGCATCCGATGGAATACCCGAGTCTGGGAAGCACTTTTAAAAACATTGAAACGGCATCAGAAAGAATTCAGGCGGCTTATTTGATTTATGAAGCCGGATTGAGCGGCGTGTCTTGCGGCGGCGCAATGATCTCGCCGAAACACCCAAATTTCATCGTTAACGCATTAAACGCGACTTCAGACGACGTTAAAAATTTGATTGAACTTGTTAAAACGGAGGTGCTGGAAAGATTCGGCGTCAAATTAGAGGAAGAAATAGTTATCCACAATTGAAATTATTTTTTAATTGGTTAAAATTAAAGCATAAATATATTTTTGAAAATTAGAGGCAGTTGAGTGGTCGGCAACGCCGCTAATTAAAAATTAGCGAAAATAAATATCATTAAAATGGCCAAGAAAAAAGTCGGTAAAAAGAAAAAGAAATAAACCGTTTTATTAAAAAATCGCTCCGGTTGTTTCCGGAGCGGTTTTTTTGCCGTCTTGTCCGACACGATAAAAGCCTTCAAGGCGATAGAAGATAACAATTTTCTTCGCCAGAGATTCAGACATTAATAGATTCATTTAAATTAGTTTGTTCAGCCGCTGATTTGCAATATCAGCGGTCTTTTTTTATAATAAAGCATTATGATAATCAAATTTAAGGCCACTAAAATTGATTTAACTCCGGCGATTAAAGAATATATTGAAATCAAAATCGGTTCGCTGGACAAATTTATCAAAAAATTTGAAATTAAAGGCGAAATTGAAGTTTCCGTGGAAATCGCCCGCACCACCAGGCATCATCATAAAGGCGATATTTTTTACGCCGAGGTCAATATGCGTTTGGGTAAAACTCTTTTAAGGGCGGAAGACGCCGACTGGGATATCCGCGTCGCCATTGACAAGGTAAAAAATCGTCTTGGAGAAGAAATAAAAAAATATAAAGATAAAAAAATAATCGGCAAAAGAAGAGAAAAATCTTGATATAATGTTCGATTTTTTTAGAAAAATTTTTGGAAAACAAAACTTTGAACCGCTTATTCAAAAAATCAATTCTTTAGAGTCGGAAACGGAAAAATTAAGCGGCGAAGAATTGAAAAGCAAAAGTCAGGAATTGAAAAACAAGGCTCAAAGCGGAACGAGTCTTGATTTATTGTTGCCGGAAGCTTTCGCGCTGGCGCGGGAAGCGGCAAAACGCGTTTTAAATCAAAGGCATTTTGACGTTCAATTAATCGGCGGCGCGGTTTTACATCAAGGTAAAATCGCCGAGATGAAAACCGGCGAAGGAAAAACTTTGGCCGCCACTCTTTCCGCTTATCTGAACGCTTTAGCGGGTTCTTCGGTCGGCGGAGGCGTTCATGTCATTACCGTTAACGATTATCTGGCGAGGCGCGACGTTGTCTGGATGGGACAGATTTATGACGCGCTGGGAATGTCTGTGGGGTGTTTAACGCATGAAAGCGCTTATTTATACGACCCGGCTTATAACAAATCTCAAATCTCTCCGCTAAAGGCGGATCCGCTTCGGGCGGAAAATCTCAAATCTCAAATCTCCGATAATAAAGACAAAGAAAGAGATGTTCTGGGAGGATTTAAAGTTGTTCATGAATTTTTGCGGCCGGTTTCCAGAAAAGAAGCGTATCAATGCGATATTTTATACGGCACCAATCACGAATTCGGTTTTGATTATTTAAGGGATAATTTGGTTTACGATCTAAGCCATCGCGTTCAAGGAGGATATTTTTACGCCATTATTGACGAAGTGGACAGTATTTTAATTGACGAAGCTAGAACGCCTTTGATTGTTGCGGCGCCAGACGCCCAGTCAAGCGAATATTATAAAGTTTTCGCCAAAATCGTCTCTCGACTTTCTCAAGACGAAGATTATTTTGTCGATGAAAAATTAAAAACCGTCAATATCAGCGACGCGGGCATTGATAAAGTTGAAAAAACTCTTAACATAAAAAATCTTTACAGCCCGGAAAATTTGCGGCTTGTCCATTATCTGGAAGAATCTTTAAAAGCAAAAACGTTTTTTCATATTGATAAAAATTACGTGGTGAAATCCGTTTCATCCGGCGGAAAAGAGGTGATTATCGTTGATGAATTTACCGGCCGGCTGATGCACGGGCGCCGGTATTCCGGCGGTCTTCACCAGGCGATTGAAGCTAAAGAAGGAGTTGAAGTGAAACAGGAATCGCGGACTTACGCTCAAATCACCATTCAGAATTATTTTAGGATGTATAAAAAAATCGCCGGCATGACGGGAACGGCAAGCACTTCGGCGGAAGAATTCCATAAGGTTTACGGCTTAGACGTCGTTGCCGTTCCGACGAATAAACCGACGATCAGGGAAGATTTGCCGGACGCGATTTACAAAACCAGGGAGGTGAAATACAAAGCGGCGGTTGAAAAAATAAAAGAAAGGCATTATGCCGGCCAACCGGTTTTAATCGGCACCGCGTCAATCGAGCACAATGAACTTTTGTCGGATTTGTTGAAACAAGTCGGTATTCCCCATGAAGTGTTAAATGCCAAAAATCACGAGCGCGAAGGCGCGATAATCGCCCAGGCCGGAAAATCCGGCGCCGTTACCGTGGCCACCAATATGGCCGGAAGAGGAGTGGACATTATTCTCGGAGGCAGTCCGATTGATCCTTTGGAAGCGCAAAAAGTCAGGGAGTCGGGCGGTCTTTTTGTCATCGGCACGGAACGGCACGAAGCCAGAAGAATTGACAACCAGCTGCGCGGCCGAAGCGGCCGGCAAGGCGATCCGGGCTCTTCTCAATTTTTTCTTTCTTTGGAAGACGATTTATTGCGGATTTTCGGCGGAGACAGAATAAAGAGTTTGATGGAAACGTTCAATTTACCGGAAGACCATCCCATTGAATCGCGATTGGTTTCCAGGGCGGTTAACGAAGCTCAAAAAAAAGTGGAAGGAATCAATTTTGACAGCCGCAAGCATTTATTGGAATATGACGATATTTTAAACAAACAAAGAGCGGCGATTTATTTAAAAAGACAGGAACTTTTAAAAGGCGGAATGCCGCCGCAGGTTTTGGGAATGCTTGATTTTTTATGGATGAGCCATCTGGAAAATATGGAAGCGTTAAGAGAGGCGGTTTATATGCGCGCTTATGCCCAAAAAGAACCGTTGGCTGAATATCGTCGGGAGAGTCACATATTGTTTCGGGAATTATTGGAAAATTTCGACAAATGGCTGGAAGAAAATGCGAAGAACTTTCAACAATCGACAATTAATAAAGAACAATTGACTCAAGCGTCAAAATTAAATTTAGCCAATAGTCAAATGTCAGCGGTTAATGGTCAAAAAGTCGGCCGCAACGATTCCTGCCCGTGCGGAAACGGCAAGAAATTCAAAAAGTGCCACGGGGCGTAGTGGAATAAAAAAATTTGATAATATAGATATATGCTTATTAGGATTATAAAAGATAAATTGAGCGTTAAAGAACTTCAGGAAATGGCGCGGAAAGGATTTGGAGATGTGGTAAAGGCGGTAGTAGACGTGAAACAAGAAATTATGGCGGTTGGAGGGGAACTTCATGCCGATGAAGAGGTGGAGCTTATGGAAAAGGAGGGTTCAAAACGCGAGCATACTTGGGGCGTTAATTTTTATCCCGGCAAATCCGGAGAAGATTTCATTGAATTTGATTCCATGATTAATCTTAAGCCGGCGTTTAGTAATCGCTCCCGCAATATTGAGGATTTAGAAATTCAAGAAAAAGTAAAAAACATAGTCAGGAAGTTAATCCGCGATTAATAATTATGGAAGTTAAACATAAAAATTTAGCGGCCGGTCGTTGGTTTGAGCTTTCGCTTGCAGAGCAGTTGGGGAATATCGGAAGCGAGGTTTCCCGCGCGGCGCGGTGGCAAAACAAGGACGAGAAGTTGTTTTGGGGAGCGGTGGAACGGGCGCTGGAGCTTTTTGATTTGACTCTTGAAGATCCGCGTTGGAAAGGACGCAAATTGGAAATAGCAAGGACCAGAGAAGTATTTTGTGATGCGGTTTATGGCGGTCAGCTTTATAAAAGTTCGCTTCAGGGCCTTCAATCGTATTTTGATCATTTCGTTTATGCTTCTCGATTAATTAGCCGCGCGGGATAGGGGGAAAATATAAATCTTGTCTCAGATTAATTTAAAGCTCGAAAGTGTGAAAATTCTCTTGCGGCTGGCGAAAGATGTGAGAGCTAATGAGTATCATAAACTACGGAATTATTCATATTTTTTTCTCCACACGAATGTAATATGTGTTCCGGCAAGGCCTTCTGCGACAAGGCCCTTGTGGGCGTCTTGCGAGAGAAGTTTCTCGCGTATTGCCCACGCGCGGTCTGAATCAAGGCCGGCAAGGCCTGCTGCGACCCAGCCCTTGTCGGCGCCTTGCGCGAGCAGTTCCTCGCGCATTGTCCACGCGCGGTCTGAATCAAGGCCGGCAAGGCCTTGTGCAACATGGTTCTTGTCAGCGTCTTCGGAGAGAAGTTTCTCGCGTATTGCCCACGCGCGGTCTGAATCAAGGCCGGCAAGGCCTGCTGCGACCCAGCCCTTGTCGGCGCCTTGCGCGAGCAGTTCCTCGCGCATTGTCCAC
>JASJPP010000014.1:0-10340 GCA_031432155.1 Patescibacteria group bacterium
TACAAGGAATTAGAAGGCAAACAAACCCGAATTATCGGCTGGGAAGGGGTTGAAAAAGCGAAAGAAGAAATTATAAAAGCCCGGGATTCTTATCGCGACGAAGCTAGCCGCTCGCTCGTCCCTTGACTCTCGGCCTCGCCCTTCCTCTATTTAATAAGTTTTCGTAATTCTTTAATTTTTTGATCAAGCGATTTTTTTGACGTCGTTTCAATGTTAAGACGGATAAGCGGTTCGGTGTTGGATTGTCGAAGATTGAGCCACCATTCGCCGGCGGGCGGATTGAATTCCATCGTTAAGCCGTCAATTTTTGAAATTTTATCCGCCGACTTCATATATTTTTTTTCAATCATTTTTAAAACCTCCCGCGCATTTTTTGTTTTAAAATTAATTTCTCCGGAGCGGCGGTATTGAGGAAGAAGATCGACAAAATCGGCCAAAGAATACGGCAAGCGGGAAACGGCGTTGATTGTTTGGATCGTTGCCAAAATTCCCGAATCGAAATATCCGCCAAAAACGCGGAAATAATAATGCCCCGATTTTTCAATCGCCAATTCCGTTTCGGTTTCTCGCATCAATTTTTTTATAAAATAGTGGCCGACGCGGCTTTTGATCATTGTTGTTTTATCCGGAGTTTTTTTCAGCAGCCAGCCAGCTCGCGGGTCAATGATCGTTTTTTTCGGCTGAAGACGGCGAATCAGCAAATACCCGATGGCGTCAGAGTCAATGACCCGGCCGAGATTATCAATAAAAATCGCCCGATCGCCGTCGGCGTCAAAAATCACTCCCAAGTCGGCTTTGCGACGGCGGACGGCAAAACGCAAATCGCGGAGAGCCGTTTTTTTCATTGGGTTTGGGCCGTGAGCCGGAAAACGGCCGTCCGGTTTTTCGTTGATAATCTCCAGTTTTAAATTTTTATTTTTTAATTTTTTAACGATTAAACCGGCCGCGCCGTTGGAACAATCAAAAACCGCTTTTATTTTTCGGCGCGGGTCGATGAGTTTTTTAAGAAAATCGGCGTAGACGGTTAAGTAATTCATTTCAATAATTTGAATATCTCCGCGCCGCTTATTGGCGTCGCGACGGAACCGACGATTTTTAAGCCGTTATAATCTTTCGGATTGTGCGAAGCCGTGACCATTACGCCGCCGCCGGCTTTTAAAAAAACCGTCAAAAAATAAAGCATCGGAGTCGTCATTATTCCTCCTTTAATTATCTTGATGTTGTTTTTGCCCGATAGGCGCTTGACAAGCGTTCGGTAAAGCTTCGGTGAACTCAGGCGAACATCGCGTCCGAGAACGATTTTTTTCTTGGCGAACAACTTGATCAGAGCCGGAGCTATTTCTTCAACAATTTTTTCGTTAAGCTCTTCCGGATACCGGCCGCGGATGTCGTAAGCTCTGAAGATTTTAGGATCCATATCGTTATGATATACCATTTGCTTATCAAAGAAAATTGTCTTAAACTGATTGAAAATGGGAAGAAAAAAGAAGGAGAAAAAAAACGAAAACGAAAATTTTGAAGAAAAAGACGAATTTGATTTCCGGCTTCATCCGGACACTAAAAAAGGCGTTTGGGGAATAATATTTTTTGGAGCGGCGATTATTCTTTTTTTGGCCGGTTTGGGCAAGGCCGGTCCTTTCGGCGATTTTATCCATCGGCTGCTGGAGAAATTTTTCGGCTGGGGTTATTATCTTTGGCCGTTGATTTTTTTCGTTTTGGCGGCCGTTTTTTTGGCTTCGGAACGGAAGAAAATTTACCTCATTTCTTTTTTGGGAGCCGTTCTTTTTGTCGCCGCCGGGCTTGGCCTTATTGACATCGTTTTTCCCGATAAAGGCGGATTGGTCGGCAATCTGATCGGTTATTTGGAGGTGCCGTTCGGCCAAATCGCTTCCATTGTCGTTATTGTCGTGGCTCTCGCGGCGTCTTTTTTGATCACTCTTAATTTGCCGATAAAAATAAAAAAAATTCCTTTTAGAATTAAAAACAACGATAATGAAGAAAAATTAACGGGCGACGAAGAACAGGAAACAACAGGCGATTTGCCGGATGAAGAAGAAGAAGAAGACGATGATGAAACGGAAAAAGAATCTGAAGACGCTGAAACGGAGCCGGACGAATCAAAAAAAGACAACGACGGAATAATTAAAAAAGTCCTGGCGCCTTTGGGATTAAAATCGTCAAAAATCAAACCACTGTCTTTTGCCAATTACGTTTCCCCGCCGCTTTCTCTTTTAAAGTCTTCCGTTGAGAAGCCGACTGCCGGCGATTTGCGGGCCAATGCCAACATCATTAAAAGAACTTTGGAAAGTTTCGGCATTCCGGTTGAAATGGCGGAAATCAACATCGGGCCGAAATTCACCCGCTATACTTTAAAGCCGGCCGAAGGGGTGAAATTGTCTAAGATTACAGTTTTAAACCAGGATATTTCTTTGGCTTTGGCGGCTCATCCCATCAGAATCGAGGCGCCGATTCCGGGAAAATCTCTGGTGGGCATCGAGGTGCCGAACAAGGCAAGCGCCGTTGTTCGTTTGGGCAGCTTGATGGCTTATTCCGAGTTTCAGGAAAATGGCCGATTAAGCTTTGTAATGGGGCGCGACGTCAGCGGCAATCCGATTTTCGCCGATATTGAGAAAATGCCCCATCTTTTGATCGCCGGTTCAACCGGTTCCGGCAAATCAATCGCGATTCATTCTCTTTTAACCTCGCTTCTTTACAAAAATTCTCCGGAAACTTTAAGATTGGCATTGATTGATCCGAAAAGGGTGGAGCTTTCCATTTATCGCGACATTCCTCATTTGATCGCGCCGGTGGTGACCGAATTGAAAAAAGCGGTGTCCGTTTTCGCCTGGGCGATTAGTGAAATGGACCGGCGTTATGAATTGTTTTTGGCTGCCGGCTCTCGCGATATTCAAAGCTACAACAAAAAGAATCCAGACGATCCGCTTTCGTATATTCTGATCGTTATTGATGAATTGGCGGATTTGATGGCGACTTACGGCCGTGAAATTGAAGGATCGATTATGCGTTTGGCCCAGATGGCGCGAGCCACCGGCATTCATTTGATTGTTTCCACTCAACGGCCGTCCGTTGAAGTTATTACCGGTTTAATTAAAGCCAACATCACTTCGCGCATCGCGCTTCAGCTGCCGACTCAGGTTGATTCCCGAACGGTTTTAGACAGCGCCGGCGCCGAAAAATTACTCGGCGGCGGAGACATGCTTTTTATTTCTTCGGAATTGTCAAAGCCGAAAAGAATCCAGGGCGCTTACATTTCCGAAGAGGAAATCGCTAAAGTTGTTGATTTTATCAGGGAGAATAATAAAAATCTCGGCGAGGAAACCGAAAACGTGAATTTTGAAAACGGCGCGGCCGCTGAAAATATTTTTGACCAATATTCCGGAGGGGACGCCGGAGACGAGCTTTTTGACGAAGCGGTAAGAGTGGTCGGCGAAGCCGGCAAGGCTTCGGCTTCTTTGTTGCAGCGCCGCTTAAAAGTCGGTTACGCGCGAGCCGCCCGTCTTCTTGATATCATGGAAGACAAGGGAATCGTCGGTCCGGGCGACGGCGCCAAGCCACGCGAGGTTTATCTAAACAATGATAATTCATGATCAACAATCAATACAAAAATTTAGCGGAAATTTTTAAGGAAGCGATGGATTTAAGAGGGATGACCGTTGAAAAACTCGCTGATTTAAGCGATATTCCGGAGCGTTATTTGAAAGCGTTGGAGGGCGGCGATTTTAAAAATCTTCCTCCTTCGCCGTATGCCAGAGGTTATTTAATGAAAATAGCTTTAATTTTAAACGTTGACGGCGAGCTTTTATGGCAGATTTACAAAAAAGAAAACGAGCCAAAAGTTTCCGGATCTCTTGATCGTTTGCCGTCAAACCGTTTCGCTTTTTCGCCATCCAAAAAAAAATTTATCGTCTTGGGAATCGCCGCTTTTTTTGTTATAATTTATTTCGGGTGGAGGTTGGCTGATTTTTTCGGAACCCCCGATTTAAAAATCTTTAATCCGGCGGAAAACGGCGTTATTCTCAACAGCGATTCAATAAAATTGAGCGGCTGGGCGAACCCCGCCGATAAATTGACGATTAACGGCGAAGAAACATTAATTAAGGAAGACGGCAGTTTTGAAAAAGAATTTGTTTTGGAGGCGGGCTCCAACACAATTGAATTTAAAATAAAAAGATTTTTGGGCAAAGAAAAAAAAGAAATAAGGCAAGTGATTTATCAGCCGTAATTTAAAATCATGATTGTTAAAAAAAGCAATAAAGAAGAAAATAAACCGACAAAAGAAAAAGACGATTTGGAAAAATTGATGGAATCGCTGCGGGAAAAGTTCGGGGAAGGAGCGATCATGAAATTGGGCGAAATGAAAAAAACCGACGTTTCAGTTGTTTCCACGGGTTCGTTTTCCCTGGATTTGGCGCTGGGCGTCGGCGGATTCCCGCAGGGGAGAATCGTGGAAATTTTTGGGCCGGAAATGAGCGGTAAAAGCACTTTGGCGCTTCACGCCATCGCTGAAACTCAGCGAAAAGGGGGCAAGGCGGCTTATATCGACGCTGAGCACGCCCTTGATCCGGAATACGCCAAAAAGATTGGGGTGAAAGTCACGGATCTTTTGATTTCTCAGCCGGATTCCGGCGAAGAAGCTTTAAACATCTTGGAAAGTCTGGTGCGTTCCGGAATTATAGACGTAATCGTGATTGACTCGGTGGCCGCTCTGACGCCTAAAACGGAAATTGAAGGAGAAATGGGCGCTCAATTTATCGGGCTTCAGGCAAGGATGATGTCGCAAGCTTGCAGAAAAATAACCGCTTTGGCCGATCGCGCCAATACTTTGATTATTTTTATCAACCAATTGCGGGAGAAAATCGGAATGATGGGCTACGGCGAGCCGACGACGACTCCCGGCGGCCGCGCCCTGAAATTTTACGCTTCGGTAAGGATTGATTTGCGCCGCATCGCCCAGATAAAAAAAGGCGAAGAGGTGGTCGGTAATCGCACCAAGGCGAAAGTGGTTAAAAACAAAGTGGCGCCGCCTTTTAAAATCGCCGAATTTGACATTATTTACGGACAGGGAATTTCTTATGAAGGCGACGTTCTGGCAACGGCGATAAAATGCGGCGCTGTCGTTAAAAGCGGGAACACTTACAGCTTTTCCGTTTCCGGCGGAGAAGTTGTAAAGCTGGGCGTCGGACTCGACGCTTCCAAAGAAAAACTGAAAGAAGATAAAAAACTTTTCGGAGAAATCAAGAAAAAAACGCGCGAAATTTTAAAGGTTTGAATTATTCTTTGTTTAGCCGGTAGAAATTTTCAAATATCTTTGCCGTTAAAATTGGTCCGGTTCCGCCCGGCGTGGGAGTGTAAAAATTTATATTTTTCGTTTCCGATTTTTGATTTTCGATTTCCGCGACATTGAAATCGCCGCGGATTTTTCCGTTTTTATCCATTGAATATCCGAAGTCAATCACCCCGGCGTCGTCTTTTAGCATTCCCGGCTTGATTAAGCCGGCTTGGCCGGTGGCGGTAATCACCAAATCCGCTTGTTTTAAAATATTTAAATCGCTTCCTTTGTCCAGAAGGCGCAATTCCCGGCATTTTTTCATCAGCCAGACAGCGGCTGGCCGGCCGACCAGGAACCCGAGGCCGACTATCGCTACGCGTAAATTTTCAATTTCTAATTTTAAATTTTCAATTATTTCTTTAATTGTTCCGACCGGCGGCGGCAGAACCGGATTGCGGCCGGCATAAAAGGCGCCGATGCTTCGTTCACCCAAGACATCAACGTCTTTTTCGCGGGGAACGGCGTTTAAAATATATTGGCTGTTCAGATGTTCGGGCAGGGGCAGTTGAACTATAACCCCCCCGACTTTTTTTAAGGAAGCGATTTTGACGGTTTCTTTTCTTAATTCGTCGTTTTTTGCGGTTTCCGGAAATTTATAAATCCGAAAATCAACGCCCAATTCCTTGGCCGTTTTTTCTTTTTGTTTCAGAAAAGAAATTGAAGCGGGATTTTCACCGACCAAAACAGCGGCAAAAATTTTTTTGGGCGCCGGCCCTGATTTTAGTTTTTCAATGATTTCACCGGCGATTTTTTTTCCGTCAATAATCATAATGTTTTGCGTTTTATTCAATACGGCAGGGGAAAATTTTTAAGCGTTTTTTCAACCTCGGCTTTAATTCGGTCCGGACCGTCTTGTTTTATCAAAATTTTATAAATCCATTCCGCGATTTTCTTCATTTCTTTTTCTTTCATTCCGCGGCTGGTCGCGGCCGGAGTCCCCAGTCTTATTCCCGAAGGATCAAACGGCGGGCGGGGATCATAAGGAATGGAATTGCGATTGACGATGACCCCGGCCTTTTCCAGTTTGTTTTGCGCTTCCCGGCCGGAAATCCCGACATTGGAAAGATCAATAAGCGTTAAATGATTGTCGGTGCCGTTGGAAACCGTAGAAAATCCCAGTTTTCGCAGTTCTTTGTCGAGCGTTTCGGCGTTTTCGACGATTTGGCGGCCGTATTTTTTAAAAGACGGTTTTGCGGCTTCGTAAAGGCATTGGGCAATGGCCGCAGTTTGGTTATCGTGTGGTCCGCCCTGAAGTCCCGGGAAAACGGCTTTATCGATTTCCGAAGCGATGTCGATTTTATGGCGTTTTGCCGTCAGTGATCGGCGATTGGAAAAGATTATCGCCCCCCTCGGCCCGCGAAGCGTTTTGTGAGTGGTGGTTGTTACGACGTCGGCGTGAACTTGTCCGTCTTTGGCGGAGAACGGCGAAGGATGGACGCCGGCCGCGATTAAACCGGCAATATGGGCGATGTCGGCCAGAAGATACGCTTTGATTTCTTTGGCGATGGCGCCGAATTTTTTGAAATCAATGATTCTCGGATAAGCGGTGGCGCCGCAAACGATGATCTTCGGTTTTTCTTTTTTGGCCAGCCGCCGGACTTCCTGGTAATTGATGTAGCCGTCGCGGCCAACGCCGTATTGAACGGTTTTATAAAATTTGGCGGAGAAATTGACTTTCCAGCCGTGGGTGAGATGGCCGCCGAAAGGAAGGGACATCCCCATTATTTTTTCGCCCGGTTTTAACAGGGCGTAATAAACCGCGAAGTTGGCCGGCGAACCGGAATACGGCTGGACGTTGACGCTCCAATTTTCTCCCAAGTGAAAGAGGCGCCGCGCTCTTTCCTGGGCCAGAATTTCAATTTTGTCGACGATTTCATTGCCGGCGTAATAACGTTTGGCGGGGTAACCCTCGGAATATTTATTGGCCAGCGGCGATCCGAGCGCTTTCAAAACTGCTTTTGAGGCGATATTTTCCGAGGGAATCAGATTCAGCGTTTTTTGCTGGCGTTCCGTTTCTTTTTTTATTAAATTGTCCAGAATTTCGTCTTTCATCGGCATTGTTTATTATAGCGGTAAATTTGTTAAAATAGAAAGAATGGCCGACATTCAAAAACTGCTCAAAGATTATCTTGATTATCTGGAAATTGAAAAAAACCGTTCGTCTAAAACACGGCTGAATTACGAGCGGCATCTCAAAAGTTTCATCATTTTCGGAAAAATCAAAAACGAAAAGGAAATTGATTTTGAGACGGTTCGCGGTTTCCGAATTTTTTTGGCGCGGCGCGGTCTCGGGAAAAACACCCAGGCTTATTACGTCATCGCTTTGAGAAATTTTTTGAAGTACTTGATTAAAAGGGATTTCGGCGTTTTGTCGCCGGACAAAATTGAATTGCCGAAGGTGCCGAGCCGGCAAATTGAAATCATTGAATACGCCGATTTGGAAAGATTTTTGGCCGGACCCGACGGCGGCGATTTGCGGTCTCTCCGCGATAAAGCGATTTTGGAAACTCTTTTTTCAACCGGTCTGCGGATTTCCGAACTTTGCGCTTTAAACCGCTACATTGATTTGGGAAGGGGAGAGATTACGGTGCGGGGCAAGGGCGACAAGTTGCGCCTGGTTTTTCTTTCGGAACGGGCGAAAAAAGCGATTAAAAATTATCTGGACAAAAGAACGGATGCCGAGGAAGCTTTGTTTATCAGTTTGACCAAAAATAAAACTCCGAAAGTCGTCGGCCGGATCGTCCCCAAAACCGTTCAGCGCTTGATTAATTTTTACAGCCGCAAAGCCGGCATTGTGAAGCGTCTTACGCCGCATCAATTAAGGCATCAATTTGCCACCGACCTCTTGATCGGCGGCGCCGATTTGCGGGCGGTTCAGCAGCTGCTGGGGCACGCCAACATTTCCAGCACCCAGATTTATACTCATTTGACCAATAAAGAACTTCGCGGAATTCACCGGGCTTTTCACGGCCGACGGCGCGGAAAATGAAATTTTTCGCAATAACGATTTTATATATATATTGTGCCGGGGGCGGGATTTGAACCCGCAAACCTTGCGGCGTCAGCTCCTAAAGCTGATGCGTCTTCCAATTTCGCCACCCCGGCTCAATTATTGACTTTTTAACGATTTTATGGTATTTATTGGATAATTTCAAGGGAGAATCTTGAAATCGGGTACTTTGAAAATTATAACATCATAAATTTAGTTAACCTATTTGTCGGCTGAATAGCCGCGGGAGGAGGATGAAATGGATACCGGAATCGGAAGTACGCAGGGAAGAATTGTGTTCGCGGTAAGTTGTTGGTTTGTTGCGCTGATATTTTTTTTGTCAGCGGGGTCAATGATTTTTGATGATTACGGCGTGATTGTCGGGTTTATGGTATGGGCGTTGTTGGCTGCCTATACCGCAAGGTTTTTCATGGTTTCCGTTCCCGAGATTACCGGGCTTGCCACTATTAATTTGTTTAATGGCGGATTACGGCCGTATGGCCCGGGCCTGCATTTCAAGTATCCTTGGGAGCAGGCAAAAGACGGAAATTACATTACTTTTCGTCTTGTGAAGAAAGAGCTGCCTGAAACTTATCCGGCAAAAGACGGGCCGGAATTGCAAGTCAAGTGGTTTTTTCAGTATCGCCCCAAGCTTAGTTTGTTAGGGAGATACATCGCTGTTAGTGAAGAAGTGATTGACAGCGGTCTGACTGACGTAGGCAGTAGTTTTCTTTCGCAGGAAATCGGCGCTAAAAGAGAAAGTGCCGAGGATTGCAAAAAAGAGCAGGACAAGATAGAAAAAGCCCTCAGAGAATATTTTGAAGAAAAATCGGTTCTCGAGCTTGTTCAGGAAGGGGTGAATTTGGGCATACCATTTGAGCCGCCAGAAGGTGAAGAACCAACGCTCGAGTGGCTTTACGGAATAGATTTGATTAGGGTGGGCATCCATGATATGGATTACGAAGAAAAATATCAGAGAGCACGTTCAAGTAAGGCTGTTTCCAAAAAGCTTAATGAAATCGCGGACGGGCTCAAACGAGGGGATATTTCCGAAAAAGATGCTCTTAACGCCGCGATGATAATTAACAAGGACGTGGTAAAACACGTTCAAGAAGTTGAAGGCAAGGGCGGCGAAGCGCTTGCCGCGCTTCTTATGGCTATGGCCAGAGGCGGCGGCGAGAAAAGCCAAGAAGAAAAGAAAGGAGGAAAGAAATGAGTCGCGCAAAAGAAACGAGAATTGTTCAAGAGAGCCAGAGGGTTTTTAATTTCATAAAAACCGCGGCGAAGATTGTTGTTGCGGTTTCTGTGGTAGCCATAATTTATTCTGTGGCTACTTATCAGGATTCTGACAAAAAAGCCATCAAAGCCATATTCCAAGAACAGATGAAGAAGGAGATAGAAGAAGAAATGGCCCCGCATCGTAAAAGAATTGAGGAATTAGAGAAAAAATCCTCTAAGTCCCGGCTTTCAGATGCGGAGATTAAGGAACTGGAATGGCTGTTGGTAAAAACCGCGGAAACGAAAAAAACAATCCGCGCGAAATACGACGGAGGCGAATCTATTCAGCAGCCGACAACGGCGGCGCAAATTTACCCCAACTACGATTTTGTAGAAGGGGTAAACCAGATTACAGTGCCGTTGCTTCCCGCGAATCAGGTTTTATCGCGGGAAGCCGGCGGGTGGGTGATAACCCCGGCCGGTTCCGGATACAGGATTGATTACGATACGGATGTCGTAATCGAATATAACGACGGACGTAAATTTGTCCGTCGTTCCGGAAAACCGGCGCACGACGGCGTGCGGCCGGCCAACAGCATTTTCCGTCTCTACGGAAACGGAGAGGCCGTTGTAACAATACACAGGGATGTGTACGTTAACAGATGGTAGATACTACCCCGTTAGGCAGAAATTGCCTAACGGGGTCTTTTTATCCGATTATTTCCAGAAGTATCAGGGCAACGCCTTTGGAAAGCAAAATTATCAGAAAGCCGATAACCGCGT
>JASJPP010000015.1:0-32421 GCA_031432155.1 Patescibacteria group bacterium
TGGCGGCGCCGGCGAGAAATGCTTTGGCGATCATTGTTTTCGGTTCCGGCTGATCACTGTCTTCCTTGAGAAAGAAAAACAGCCATGCGAAAGAGGGCAATAAACCAAGAATAATAGCTATGATAATCATATAAATTATTCGCGTGGGCGCATTCGTAGCGCGCTATTCGCGTGCTACCATTTTTCCGTTATTAACATTTTTTTATTTTTAACTTGTTCTATTGCGAGGTTTTGATAAATTTCTTCGGTGATAAACGGCATAAAAGGATGGAGAAGCTTCAATGAACCGGTTAAAATTTCCAATAAAACATATTGCGCCGCCTGCTTATCTTTTAAATCATCATTTTTCAGACGCGCTTGCCCGCCGAAATCTTGATGAAGGCGGGGTTTCATTTCTTCAATGATTTTATCACAAAAAGTATGCCAGAAATAATGATAGATTTTTTCGGCGGCGGCGTAAAACTTAAACGATTCAATCAATTTAGAAACGTCTTTTTTAATTTTCGTCAATTCGTTTAATTTTTTCTTGTCGGCCGCGGATAATTTCGGTTTTGCGTTTAAATCAAAATTTTCCAAATTCATTAAAACAAACCGTGAGGCCTGCCAGATTTTATTGGCGAAATTGCGATAACCTCTTACTTTATCTTCGGAATACGCCAAATCGTTGCCCGGCGCGTTTCCCACAATTAAAGCCATTCTCAAAGCGTCCGCGCCGTATTCGCTGACAACACCGAGCGGGTCAACGACGTTGCCTTTTGATTTGGACATTTTCTGCTTGTCTTTATCGCGCACTAAGCCGTGTAAATAAACATGTTTAAACGGTATTTTGCCTGTCCTGTATAATCCGAGCATTATCATTCTGGCAACCCAAAAAAACATAATGTCCCAGCCCGTTTCCATCACGGTTGTCGGATAAAAATTTTTAAAATCTTTTTTATCCGGATATCCCAAAACGAGAAACGGCCATTGTCCGGAAGAAAACCACGTGTCAAAAACATCCCTGTCTTGTTCCAGATGCTCGCTTCCGCAATCAGGACATTTTTCCGGAATTTCGCCGTTTTCAGCGATAATGATTGTATTAGCCGAGTGTGTTAAAGCTTCTTTCGCGTTTTTAATGTTCGGCTTTACGCAATACCACGCGGGAATTCTGATGCCCCAGACAATCTGGCGTGAAATATTCCAGTCGCGCAAGTTTTTCATCCAATAAAAAAATATTTTTTCGAATCGCTTAGGAATAAATTTTATTTTCCCTGATTTTACCGCTTTGACCGCCGCGTCGCGCAAAGACAAGCCGCCGTTTTTCGGCCTTTCCGTCATTTTAATAAACCATTGTGTTTTTACCGCCGGTTCAAGAACAGTTCCGCATTTGTAGCAAGTGGCGACGGCGTGGATATAATTTTCATCTGTTTTTTTTATCAAATTGTGAATTTTTAAATCCGCGACCACGCTTTCCCGCGCCTGGCCGATTTTCATATTGACGTATTTTTCCGGCGCCGGCGATACAAGCCTGCCGAATTCATCTATTGTTTTTATAAACGCCAATCCGTGCCTTTTTGCGATTTCAAAGTCGTTATGGTCGTGAGCCGGGGTTATTTTAACCGCGCCCGTGCCGAATTTAATGTCTATTGAATCATCGCCGATAATTTTAATCTCCTTGCCGATCAGGGGTATTTTCGCGGTTTTTCCTATTAAGTGTTTATATCTTTTATCTTTCGGATTAACCGCCACGGCCGCGTCGGCAAAAATAGTCTCCGGACGAACGGTGGCCACGGCAAGCGGACCGTAATCAATATAATAAAGAGCGTCTTTTCGTTCCGCGTGTTTAATTTCAAGGTCGGAAAGAGTCGTCTGATGTTTTGCGCACCAATTCACTCCGGCGCTTTCCCGATACGCCAATTTGTCGTCGTAAAGTTTTTTAAACGCGCGATAAACGCTTTTAACTATTTCTTGGTCAAGGGTAAATTTTTTTCTTGACCAGTCGCAAGAAGCGCCCATTTGTTTTATTTGATCCTCCATATATGATTTATTTTCTTGCGTAAAATCCCATATCATCTTGTAAAGCTTGTCTCTGCCTCCTTCTTGTTTTAAAATTTCAAAACGGCTGGAACCTTCTTTTTCCAGCTTTTTTTCATAAACAACTTGCGTTTCAAAACCGGCGTGGTCCGCTCCCGGAAGCCACAAAGTTTTATAGCCGTTCATGCGATGATAGCGAATCATTGCGTCTTCGAGCGCAATCATTAAAGCATGTCCCAAATGCAGGGAACCGTTGGCGTTCGGAGGAGGCATTATTATACAAAAATTTTGAATTTTATCCGCCTTCGTCGCCCGCCGGTTGGCGGAGGCGGAATCCGGATTAAAACAGCCGGATTTTTCCCATAATTCGTAAATTTTTTCTTCAACGAGTTTGGGGTCATACGGTTTATTCAGTTTATCTGATTGCTTCAACATAAATTTTGGTCTTATCCGCGTCGGCTTCGGTGAATTGATAGGGGAGCAGGGTAGTCGGCGGCAGATTTTTTATCTCGGCGTTGACGCGCGCTCTGGTTTTCGGGCCGAAATAGCCGACGGCGGGCGAGATGCCGACGCTTTTTTGATAGTCGGCCAAGGCTTTTTGAGTGATATGGCCGAAATAAGTGGTGGTGCGATGATCAAAAAATTTTCTGACTCTCAAAAATTCCTGAAGTTTTTTAACGTCCTCGCCCCGATAATCAAAAGCCAAATCGCGGGTGAAAATGTCTCCCTTGACAATCGGAGAAGACGACCGGCTTAAAGAAATGTTGGCCGGAAGAACGATTTTAAACCGTTTTTCTTCAAAAGCGCCGATGTTTTCCAGTTCGGTTTTGGAGGCGCTGATTTGGATATTTTCGGGATTGGCAAAGACGCCCAAAATTTTCGCGTTTCTTAAAAGAAAGGCGTTGTTATTTTTTATTATACCGCTGACAAAAACCCGCGAATTTTCTCGGTCCGTGTCGGTTTTAACGTCTCTGACTTGAATTTGAGGTTTCGGAAATTTTTCCGTTGATTTCCATTGGGGATCGGCGATCGTCAGTTCGGTTTTGCCGATTTTGGCGTAATCAATCTCCGTTGTTTCAAAGAGATATTTGATTTCGCCGGCGTAAATAAAAGATTTTCCGTCGATTCTTTTTATTTTTTCGCCCGTATCCGCGTAAACGTCGAAATAAAAATTAAATCGGTCGGCGCCGTAATCGGAATTGGAATTTTTTATTTCAGCCAGCAAAATCGTTTTTTCTCCGGCGGGAAAATATTTCACGAAAGAAACTTCAATAAGAAAAAGAGTTTTAATTTCACACGGTTCGCATGGTCCGCCGCAGTCAACCCCGGTTTCTCCTTGATTTTGGCTATTGTCGTTGCAGGTCGGCGCCGGTTTGAACCAGATTAAATAAATAGACAGAAAAATTAGAAATATAACCGTTAAATAACCTATAAGGTAAAGAATTTGCTTGCCGAATCTTTTATCCATAACGTCATTATATACTTTCTGAATTAAAAATAAAAATCCCCGGAGGACGGGGAATGATTATCTTTGTTGAACCCCCGGCAAAACCTACTTTCGCCCCAAAAGGGACTATCATCGGCGCTTAATATTTTTACTTCCCAGTTCGGAATGGAGTAGGGTAGGGCATATTAAGCTAAATTACCGAGGAATCATCAAAGATAATCGGCAACCAATTTTATTTTTATCCGTTTATTTAAATCCCGAAGCAATTGAAAAGCGTTTTGGTTTATTAGTACTTCTCGGCTAAAATCCTTACGGACCTTACACCTAAAGCCTATCACCTGGTAGTCTTCCAGGAACCTGAGACGCCTAATCTTGGGAGGGGCTTCGCGCTTAGATGCTTTCAGCGCTTATCCCTTCCAAACATAGCTACCCGGCGCTTCACCTGGTGGTAAAGCCGGTAGACCAGAGGTTTGTTCAGCCCGATCCTCTCGTACAAGGGCCAACTTCCCTCAAGCGTCAACGCCTGCAACAGATAGAGACCAACCTGTCTCACGACGGTTTGAACCCAGCTCGCGTGCCCTTTTAATTGGCGAACAGCCAAACGCTTGGGACCTTCTTCAGCCCCGCGCTAGGGCGAGCCGACATCGAGGTGCCGAGCGAGATCGTCGATGGGAACTCTCGGATCTCACCAGCCTGTTATCCCCGGGGTAGCTTTTGTCCGTTGTCTCCGGCCTTTCTATAAAGGACCGTCGGGTCACTAAGTTCTGCTTTCGCATCGGCGCGGCTTGTGAGCCTTGCCGTTAAGCCGGCTTTTGCCTTTACACGACGCAGTCGATTTCCATCCGACCTTAGCCGACCTTATAAACTCCTCAGTTACTTTTTATGAGGATTCCGCCCCAGAAAAACTGCCCGCCAGACACTGTCCCCAAGCGTTTTTGCCGTTCGGGTTAGATTTTAAAACGTGAAAGATGGGTGTTTCATTGGCGGCTCCACCCCGTCCGAAGGCGGGGCTTCAAAGCCTACCCACTACGCTACGCATTCAAATTTTAAAAACAATATCAAGCTGCAGTAAAGCTCCCGGGGTCTTTTCGTCCCGCTGCAGGTATCCCGCGTCTTCACGGGAATCGCATTTTCACCGAGCTTCTCCTTGAGACAGTTCTCCAGTCGTTACGCCTTTCGTGCGCTCCGGAACTTACCCGGAAAGGAATTGCGCTACCTTAGAACGGTTATAGTTACCGCTGACATTGACGAGGGCTTAACTCAGTGAGCAGTCCATATTGCTACAGAACACCCCCAAGCTTGACCTTCTCGCATCGGTCAGGCGTCACCCCCTATACATCCTCTTGCGAGTTCGCAGGGAGCTGTGTTTTTGGTAAACAGTCGCCAGAGATACTTTCGCTGCGACCTATCTCGCGCTCCGCGCGAGAACAATAAACAATAGACAACGAACTATGAACGAAAATGCGTTCATAGTTTATAGTTCAAAGTTTATGGTTCTTGTGCGAAGTACAAGACAGGTAGGCCTTATTGCGAACTTACGGCCGCTTTTTTGCCGAGTTCCTTAAGGAGAAATCACTCGTTCCCCTGAGGCTGCTCGCCTCATCCACCTGTGTCGGTTTACGGTACGGACCGGACGTTTTTAATCTTAGAGAAATTTCTTGAAAGCTTGCTCAACAAACTTTGTTTGATAAAAACCAAACATCGCCTCTACTCTGAAATTTGCCATTGAAGGCATCCCGACAGATTTTCTTGTCGGAAATTTTCGATCAAGGACGCCAAACCATTAAGGCGCTTCATTTACTAAGCTTTGTACTCCCGTCGAAAAACGTTCGGGGGCCGGAATATTAACCGGCTGTCCATCGACTGCGGCTTTCGCCATTGCCTTAGGACCGCCTAACCCTCCGTTGACTTCCATTGCGGAGGAAACCTTGGATTTGCGGGGTCCCGAATTCTCATCGGGATTGCGGTTACTCATGCCAACATTCTCTCTTCCAAACGCTCCAGCCGCCCTCGCGGGTCGGCCTTCGCAGCTGTTTGAAATGCTCTCCTACCACGCCAATGCTGCGCATTGGAATTTCCAATTTTCAATTAACAATTTTCAATCAAATCTCAATGAATCAATTTGAAAATTAAAACATTCAAAAATTTAATTAAAATTTGAAATTCAAAATTCGTCATTCCAGTGCGAAGCACCGGCATTCGTGTCTTCGGTAATTTGCTTAGCCCCGATAAATTTTCGGCGCAATCCGCCATCCCGCAGAGCGGGATAAATCGAATAGTGAGTTGTTACACACTCTTTAAAGGATGGCTACCTCTAAGCCAACCTCCTATCTGTCTGCGGCGAATCACCACCTTTTACACTTAGCAAATATTTAGGGACCTTAGACGACGATTTGGGCTGTTTCCCTTTTGAACATGGAGCTTAGCCCCCACGTTCTAACTGCTTGGCCGATCATGCCCGTATTCGGAGTTTGACTGAGAAGTCGAGCTTTCGCCCTTTACTTCTTAACCAGTAGCTCTACCCCGAGCATGTTTTTGCCAAACGCTAGTCCTAAAACTATTTCGGAGAGAACCAGCTATTACCAAGCTCGATTAGCTTTTCACTTCTTACCCCAGCTCATCCGAAGGTGTTGCACAACCTACCGGTTCGGACCTTCATCCCGCCTTCGCGGAACTTCATCCTGGCCAGGGCAAGCTCGCCTGGTTTCGGGTCTTACACAAACCGTTTTCCGACCGAAGTCGGAACGCGCTTTTAACACTCGGTTTCCCTTTGCCTCCGCTCCGTGGAGCTTAGACGAACGATTTGCATAAACTCGTTGGCTCATTCTTCAATAGGCACCTCGTCACCCAGTCCCGTATTTCACATATATCGTCAATTTGGAACTTCTTCCTTGAAGCGGGCGAATTTTCCGCCAGCTTCTTTGTTGCTCGTCGCTCACGTGTCTAAAGACACGCATCGCTCCTCGCGTCGCGAATCTGTCTAAAATTCGCTCCGCCAAATTGATGCTATATGTGAAATACAGGACATCGGGCTCCGAGTCCTTGTAAGCATATGGTTTCAGGTTCTATTTCATCGGCCTCACCGGCCTGCTTTTCACCTTTCCCTCACGGTACTTGTTCGCTATCGATCATTAGAAGTATTTAGCCTTGCCGGATAGTGCCGGCGGGTTCCTTCGAAGCATTCCGTCATCGAAGTACTCAAGAACAGAAAAAATCGGTTGTTTTGTTTTTGTCTACGGGGTTATCACCCTCTTTGACAGACCTTTCCAGATCTTTCGACTAACAAAACAATTTGTAACCGATCATTTAGTCGTTAGCTGTCGGCGATTTTAATCGTTAACAGCTAACGGCTAAAAAGTTTTTCGTCTTACAACCCCCGTCAAAATTTTCTTGCGAAAATTTTAACAGGTTTGGGCTTTTCCCTTTTCACTCGCCGCTACTCGGGGAATGTTTGTCTTGCGACATTGTTTTATTTTCCTCCGCTTACTAAGATGTTTCAATTCAGCGGGTTTGCTTCCCTCAATTGCTTTCGGGATAATTGCGGTTTACGCAATTGGGTTTCCCCATTCGGAGATCTCCGGATCGCAGGTTGCTAGGCACCTCCCCGAAGCTTATCGCAGCTACGCCACGTCCTTCATCGTCTTCTAATGTCAAGGCATCCGCCATACGCTCTTATTTAACCGCTTTTTAATTGCAGTTCGAGATTTAAATAAACGGATAACATTATTATTTTATTATTTTTTTGGCACTTATTAAATTTTCAACGATCAAGTTCGTCGGTGAGTCATCCAGACAATCAATCAAGAAAATAAAAATCCCCGTCGGGCGGGGCTTAAATCGACAACATTAAAACCGCCGATTTTCACCCGCTTGTCGTTTTCAAGATTTTCTTCATTTGCGTCATTTATTATAAGCAATGAAAATTAGTTGTCAATAGGAATTATTCGGCAAAAACAATAGAGAATAAAAATGGGTGCCTAACGGGAATCGAACCCGTATCAGGAGCTCCACAAACTCCTGTGTTGACCATTACACCATAGGCACCATCTGTTTATTGATTTGTGCCGCGGGGGTGAATCGAACACCCGACGCTATGCTCTTCAGGCATACGCTCTGCCACTGAGCTACCGCGGCATTTGTTCAATTTATTAAAATAACAAAAAATAATTCTTTTTTCAATTATGTTTGACGGGATTATCCGCGAATTATTATTTTCACTTTCATTTTTTTCGCGTCCCAAAATTTTTTCAGATATTCAACAATGGCTTTATCGTTAAAATCTTTACAGGAATATAAATCCATCGCTACGTATTCTTCTTCCGGCCAAGTATGAAGGGAAATATGACTTTCGTAAAGCATGATAAAACCCGAAATGCCCCAGTTGGGATAATGATCGGTCGCGACTTTTTTGACAACGACGCTGCTTAGCGGCCGCATTTTAAATTTTTTCGGCAAACCCCTGAGTAAATTTTTGATCGCTTTGCCGTCTTTTAATTTTTTTTCTTTAATTCCATAAGCGTCTACCATAAGATGCTTACCCCAGGTTTTTTTCATTTCCCCGTTTTTGCTTTATTAAGTTTTCGTGTCGCGCGTCAAACAATAGGGATTTGTTTTGCGCGATTTGATTAGTATTCAGCTTTAATTGTTTTTCGACTGTTTTAATATTAAAAAATTGTTTTTTATAATTTATAATAAAAAATTTTATCAAACATTAAAATAAATACAATACCTTGGCGTTTTAGCGTCCCCGCGAGGAATCGAACCTCGATCTGCTCCTTAGAAGGGAGCCATTCTATCCGTTGAACTACGGGGACAATGGTGTATAATTCATAATTATATTATGGCAAAAAAAAGCGGGAAGCAAGAGAATTTTATTTTCTGGGAAGCGCCTGAATACGAATATCATCCTAAGGGCGTTTCTTGGCATTGGATGAGCTTGGTTGTTGCCGGCGCCTTGATCATTTTTTTTGTATGGATGGAGAACTTCCTTTTTGTTTTTTTTATCGTTGTCGCTTGGATTTTGATAAATAATTTGGCGGGAAAATTTCCGCCGGTTTGGGAATTTCGGATTGATGAAAAGGGGATTGCCGTCGGAAAAGAAAAGTTTTATCCTTATGCCGATATGGAAGGATTTGACATTCATAAAAAAGACGAAGAATATTGCGAATTAGTGTTGAAAATGAAAACAAAATTACGCCCTTATTTAAAAATCAACGCTTTAACCGCCGATGAAAAAAAAATTGAAAAATTTTTGAGCCGGTTTCTTGTTCGCGAAGAATATCATCAATCGCTGACGGACGTTTTTTCAAAATTGATAAGATTTTAATCAGCCCTCGTCGTTCAACGGACAGGACACGGGATTGCGGATCCCGTAATCGAGGTTCGATTCCTCGCGAGGGCACCAGAAAATGATTAAATTGTCCGATCAGCTTTCCGAATTAAAGGGCTTCAGGAAAAATTTCGTTGACAAGCTTAAAAAACTCAACATTGAAACCATCAAGGATTTGCTTTGGCATTTTCCTTTTCGCTACGAAGATTTTTCCGGTTTTTCCAAAATCGCTGATCTCAAAATCGGCGAGCACGCGACTGTTCAGGGAGTCATTTCGGCGGTTAAACTTTATCGCACCTGGAAGCGCAGAATGTTTATAGTTGAGGCGTTGATTTCAGACGACACCGGTAGCGTTAAAGCTGTTTGGTTTAACCAAAGATTTTTGCTTTCCGTTTTGAAAAAAGGGAGGATAGTTAATTTGGCCGGCAAAGTGACCGAATCGTCAAAAAACAGCGTTTGTATGTCTCATCCGGTTTATGAGGTTCTTAATCAGAAAACGATAAGCGGAAACGAAGAAACCAAGCATACGGGCCGGTTGACGCCGGTTTATTCGGAAACGAAAGGATTAACATCCAGAGCGATAAGGTTTTTGATAAAGCCGGTTTTGGAAAATCTGGAAAAAATCGCGGAATTTTTGCCGGAAGAAATTTTAAACCGCCTCCGTTTTCCCGAAATCAACCCCGCTTTGCGCCAGCTTCATTTTCCTGACAATCCGGAAGAATGGAAAATCGCCCAAAAAAGATTCGCTTTTGAGGATCTTTTTCTGTTGCAGCTTGCCAATTTGAAACAACGTTTGTGGCTGGCCGAGAAAAAATCTTTTTCTTTTGACGCCGATCTTGAATTTTTGAAAAAAGAATTTTCCCGTCTTCCTTTTGAGCTGACGCAAGCCCAAAAAAAAGCGCTCTGGGAAATTTTAAAAGATTTTAAAAAACCTCATCCGATGAACCGTCTGCTTCAGGGAGACGTCGGAAGCGGTAAAACGATTGTGGCCGCTTTGGCCGCTTTGGCGATCGCCAAAGAAAACAAGCAAAACGCTTTTATGGCGCCGACCGAAGTTTTGGCGCGGCAGCATTACGCAACTTTTAAAAAATTTTTCAGTGATTTTGACAAGGGAGTCGGCCTTATTACCGGCGGCGAAGCGATTGTTTTTTACGGCGACAATTTGGAAACCAAAGTAAAAAAACAGGAATTGATTAAAAAAATCGCCGATAACGAAATAAAAATCGTTATCGGAACTCACAGCTTGATTCAAAAGAACTTTAAATTCGGCGATTTGGCGTTTGTAGTGGTGGACGAACAGCACAGATTCGGCGTCAAGCAAAGAGCGGAGCTTTTGCGCGGATCAAGACAGGTAAATACGCGGACAAGCGCGGATATTAAATCCGCGCTAACATTGCCGCATTTTTTGTCGATGTCCGCCACCCCGATTCCTCGTACGCTTTCTTTAACGCTTTTCGGCGATCTTGATTTATCTATAATCGATGAATTGCCGAAAAACCGCAAAAAAATCATTACCAAAGCAGTTTCGCCGTCCAATCGCGACAAAGCTTATGTTTTTATCCGCGAACAAATCAAAAAAGGAAGGCAGACGTTTGTGATCTGTCCGCGAATCGATCCGGCTGAAATAAACGGCAATTTGTTTATTCCGGAAACCAAAGCGGTTAAAGAAGAATACGAAAAATTATCGCAAAAAATTTTTCCGGATTTGAAAGTGGCGATGCTTCACGGGAAAATGAAATCAAAAGAAAAAGCGTTGACAATGAAAGAATTCAGCGAGGGGAAAACAGATATTTTAGTTTCCACTTCGGTGATTGAGGTCGGCGTTGACATTCCTAACGCGACAATAATGATGATTGAAGGAACGGAGTGTTTCGGTTTGGCCCAGCTTTATCAGTTTCGCGGTCGCGTCGGACGGGGACAGCACCAATCTTTTTGTTTTCTTTTTACCGATTCTTTTTCCAAAACCACGCAACAGCGCCTGCGTTCTTTAATAGAAGCGAAAAACGGTTTTGAATTGGCCGAGAAAGATCTGGAAATCAGGGGACCGGGAGAAATTTTAGGCGCCGCTCAGACCGGCGTGCCGGATTTGGCGATGAAAGCCATTAAAAATCCCGAACTTGTCAAAACTGCCAGAGACGAGGCCGTCGGAATAATCGGAAAAGACCCTGAATTGAAAAATTACCCGCTGCTTCAAAAACGACTGGAAAGCTTCGGCAAAGAAATTCATTTGGAATAAAATAAAAAAGATAATATAATTAAAACATGAAAACATTGAAAGAAATAATAAAGGAGGCCGAAGACGGAAAAGTCGCAGTCGGTCATTTTAACGTTTCCGATTGCGTCGGGGTGAAAGCGATTTTTGGCGCGGCGCAAGCGCTTAATTTGCCGGTGATCATCGGCGTTTCGGAGGGCGAACGGGATTTTATCGGAGTAAAACGGATAGCGTCCACCGTTAAAAGCATCAGAGAGGAATTTGATTACCCGATCTACCTTAACGCCGACCACACTCATTCTTTTGAAAAAATTAAAGAAGCGGTTGAGGCCGGATTTGACGCGGTCTTGTTTGATGGCGGGAAGTTGCCGCTGGAAGAAAACATAAAACAAACCAAAGAGGTTGTTGAATATGTTAGAAGCGTTGCCGTTGGCCGGGGAACGGAAATTTTGATTGAAGGAGAACTTGGTTATATCGGCGGCAGTTCTTCTCTTTTGGAAAACATTCCCGAAGGAGCGCAGATAAACGAAAAAGATTTGACGACGATTGAAGAAGCGGCGCGATTAGTCAAAGAAACCGGCATTGATTTGCTGGCGCCGGCAGTCGGCAATCTCCACGGCATTTTGAAAAACGCGCCCCAGCCGAATTTAAACATTGAAAGGATCAAGGCGATCAGGGAAGCGGCCGGCATCCCGATAGTTCTTCACGGCGGATCAGGCGTTTCGGACGAGGAATTTCTGGCGGCCATTAACGCGGGAATTTCAATTATTCACATTAACACCGAGCTTCGGCTGGCTTGGAGAACGGCCATGGAAGAATCGTTAAAATCCCGGCCAAATGAAATTGTGCCCTACAAAATTTTGCCGGCGGTCGTTGAAAAAATGAAAGAAATAACGGCGGCGAGGATGAGATTGTTCAATAAAATGATATAATGTATAATAAAATCATGGAAAACAAAAAACTTATTTTATTGGTTGACGACAACAAGGATTTTTTGGAAATTTTATCCACTAAATTGACTTTGTCCGGTTTTAAAATTGAAACCGCTTTAAACGGAGAAGAGGGCTTGTTGAAACTGAAAAAGATAAAACCCGATTTGGTGGTTTTGGATTTGGAGATGCCGGTTTTGGGCGGTATCGACGCTTTTTCAAAAATCAAAGAAGACAAAAATCTGGCCGATCTTAAAATCGTGTTTTTAACCAATTACGGCGAGCCGAGAGAAGGAGAAACATGGTATGACGAAAAAATCGCCAGAGAAGTCGGCGCCGCCGATTTTATCAAAAAAAGCGAGGACGTGGACAGGATAGTGGATATCATAAGATCGCACGTGGTTTAAAATGATTGCCAAGGCGTTTCAGTCGGTTACTTATTGGCCTATTTATTCGGCCTTAAAGTTTTTTGCGCGTTATAAAATAGAAGGCCAGGAAAATTTAAAAGGACTGGAGAACGGCGGAGTGATTTTCGCTTCCAATCACGCCAGTTTTATTGATCCTCAAATTTGCGGGATGGCGATGCCGCGGGAAAGTTTGACGCCCCAAAAATTTTTTCCGGTGAGATTTTTGGCGGCCTACGAATTTTTTCGCTGGTTCAAAAACCCGGCTTTTTTCCCGTTTTCAATTATCGTCGCCGCTTATGTGCGGTTGAACGCCAGCATTCCGGTGATAAGAGGATTGAATAATATCGAGCAAAATTTGGCTAAAGCGGTTGAAGCCGTGAAAAACGGGGACAAGATCTGGATTTATCCGGAAGGACGCGTTTCAAAAGACGGAAACATACAAAAAGGAAAAAAAGGAATTGTTTATCTTCATCAAAAAACCGGAGCGCCGATCGTGCCCGTCGGAATAATTGGAAATTTCGGGATTTTATCGTTTAAAACGCTTTTGAGAAAAAACAGCGTTAAAATAAAAATCGGCCGGCCGATTAGATCGTTAATCGCCGAAACGCCGGAAGAAGCGGTTTCGGAAGTGATGCGGCAGATCGGCGATCTCGTGTCTTTGTCGTGAGAAAAACCGCCGAATGCGCGTGGACACTACCATTGATATTTGACAAATCTGCTTAGTTTACTATTGTAAAATCAGCATTTGGCTATAATGGTTTAGCCAAAGAACTTTGAAAAACAACGGCGAAGTCGTTTATAAGGGGGTAAATAAAATGGAAAGATTGATTTTGAAAGATAAGGAATTTATTATTCGTAATTTTTACGAAGATGATATATATAAGCCAAAGAAGCTTCTATCATTTATTGATAATATGATAGATGATTCTGATGCGATGATCACTCTAAGAGTTAGAAAAACTACAGAGCAGGAAAAAGAGTGGTTTATGGATATGTTGTCGGCAATAAGAAATTCAAGAATGGCAATGCTTATCGCAGAATTTAATGATCGGATTGTAGGAGGGGCAGAAATTAGTTTTTGTTCTGAGTGCGAAGAACACATTGCCGAATTTAACATTTCAATTATAAAAGATTATCGTAGCTATGGTTTGGGATCGTATCTATTGTCAAGAATTACAGATATAGCTGAAAAGAATTTAAAGCCAAAACCAACGATAATTAAATTGAGTGTTTTCAGCAATAATGAACATGCAATCGCTTTATATCAGAAATATGGTTTTGATATAGTATCTCGCATACCTAATCGGTTTGAATCTAATGGACGGTTTGTAGATGAGATTATAATGTTAAAATTTATTTAAGAGAGCAAGAAGAGAGGTGTTAAATTGTCTGAATTCAAAAATTAACAAAGAAGGGAGGTGAAAGAAATGACTGTTCAAGCAGACGACAAGAAAGAACTTCGGAAAATTAAGTTTGACGATAGCGATTTCCGTAAAGCCAGCGGCACTTTGATGCGGAGAATCTGCGTCATGGTGGCGCATAAAGACGGAGCTATCGCGGTGCGCGATTCGAAAGACGCATCGAAGAAAACGCTCATTTTCAACGAAAGAGAATGGGACGTCTTTATCAAAGGCGTTAAGGCCGGCGAGTTTGATCTGTAATATCAAACTCGCAGGGAGCAAACCGAGGGTAACGGAATTCCGTTACCCTCTTTTTTATGTTAAAATAATAAAATATTACATGGAAAAAAATATTAAGATAAAACTCTCGAAGAAATTTTCATTATACGGAAAATTTAGCGGCTCTTTTAATCAACCCTTATTTATTATTGTACATGGACTGTTAGGGAATATGGATGAAGAATTTTATCATTCGGCCACTCGTTGGTTTGGGAAACATGGATTTGCAACATTTCGTTTTAATCTCTATGGTCATCAAAAAGATGCCCGGCAACTTATGAATTGTAGTCTTAAAACGCACAGCGCTGATTTAGATATAATTGTTCGTTATTTTAGAAAACAAGGAGTAAAGAAGGTGTTTGTTGCTGGACATAGTTTTGGCGGATTAACAATTTTTTGTTCTCGCGATCAGGATTTTGATGGAGCGGTGCTTTGGGATCCTTCTTGTAAAATTTCATTTACAAAGGCGACAAATGGTTTTCCCAACGGGAAATATGTAAAAGCAATAAATGGTTATCTTATGAAATGGGGAATAAATATTGTTATTGGAAAAGCAATGGCTAAAGAAATGGATTCTTTCCCGTGGGATTCGATTACAAAAAATTTCAAAACGCCTTTCAGAATAATTATTGCCGGAGAAGGCGCGCTTAAAAACGCAAAAAAATATCTAAATAATACGAAGGTAGAAAAAGATTTGCTGATTATAAAAGGAGCAACGCATTATTTTAATGATCAAGAGAAAATGCGGGAGAAACTTTTCAAAGCCTCGGAAAATTGGTTTAGAAAATTTATGAACCCCCCCCTACTGAATAGTTTATATCCAGAAACTACTAATCTTTAATAAATTTTTTATTTGATTGACATATAGACAAATTTATAATATCTTAAAATAAGAAATTTGGCGTTGTTCATCACACCATCGTCCGTCTTTTTAAATAAAGGCGGCCAATAAAAAGGAGGCATGTCATGAAAAGAATCGCCTGGATTGTCTTGATGGTTTTCGTTTTGGTCGTTCCGATTTTCGCTTGCAAAGGCGGCGGGAATCCAACCGGTCCCAGTGAATATGAAAGTTTGATAGTCGGGACATGGAAGTTGTCAGTGAGTAAAAAGATAACAGAAACTTATCGTTCTGATTACACCTGCGAGATTAATGGTGTTACTCCTCCGCCAAACGTGAAATACGATCCAAGCTGTAATTGGAAGATTGAAGGGAATACGCTTATCGTTCGTGGTCCTACGATGCACATGATAAGGACTATCGAATCTATAACTCAAGAAAAGATGGGGCTGCGTAATACTGATAGCGTTGGCCACTTGTTGATTTACAGGAAAGTTTTAGTTTGATTTAGGCACGGGGCATCAGTTAATGATGCCCTTTTAGTTATCCACAGAATATATAATTTAATTATGTTATAATTAAATTATAAGATATGTTCAAAAATAGGTGGTTTTTATTTCTAATTATTGTGTTTTTATTTTTTACCGGGATAGTCGTTATTTTGATTTATTATTTGGGTGGAGATTTATCTTATAAATTAAATAAAGACGAACATCAGAAAAATTTAAAATACGAAGCTATTGGTAAAATTATTGATATTGAAAATAAGAAAGATATTATTAAAATAAAAGCAGAGCTTATAATTCCGGCGCCGATAATCCCAAATCCAAAACCCGCCAATTTTAAGGTTTTTTTAAAAAGAATTGTTTTTTTAGAAATAAACAAGACTGTTAAGTTAATCAATATTAATCTTGGCGATCTTAAAAACGGTTATCTTTTTAAGATTATAACCAAAGAAAATATTTTTGATACAACACAGGACGTCATTGTCCCATTGTCTTTAGAATCAGCAATTAAAAATAAATGAAAATCAGCTCAAAAAATTTAATATCTATTAATCTTTGGCTCTTAATTATTGTATTTATTGGCATTTTAGTTATTAATGGTTTAGGAATTGAATTTAGTTATGCTCAAGGTTCTTGCGCATCACCCCCTCCTGGTCCTGAGATAAGGTTTTTTGAAGAATTTTACGAAACTACCTGCGAAGCTGAAGATTTGGGGGGTGTTTGTCCGTGCCCAGAGAAAAGAAACGAAGCTTATGTGACGGTATATGCTGTTTATAAGTATGTTTGTCTTTCTGGGGAATGGGAATACGAGCGTGACAGGTTCGACTTCGAAATTGTTCAGCAGTGCCCGGAAGGTGGAAGCGGAGGTGGAGAAGCGGGTTGCGGCGATTGCACTCTTTATTACGAAGACCCGGCTCCTGAAGGGTGTGGATGGGTAAGACCCCCAAGTACTAGTTGTGTTAATCCTGGATTATGTGCGATAAGAGCAACATATGATTGTGTTAATGATTCTACTTGGGAAGATACCGGTTGTATTTGTGAAGGCGGAGGCGGCGGCCCCCCGCCTCCACCGCCACCCAGCGTTGACTTGCTTGGTCCGGCCATTGTTGAAGTTCCCAATCCAGTTATTCTTTCCTGGAATTCTTCCAATACTGATTCTTGCTCCGCTTCCGGCGACTGGAGCGGCAGTAAGCCGACCAGCGGTTCTGAAACAATTGCCCTGGGAAGGGGAACTTATACTTTTACTCTTTCTTGTTCCGGCCCCGGCGGCTCATCTTCTGATAGCGTTACCATTCAAGTTATTCAAGTGCCGCAATGCACTTTCTGGGCCGATCCCGCCAACATTATCATTCCTCAAGTTTCCAATCTTCGATGGACCTGCCAATACGCCGATTCCTGCTCCATTAATCAGGGAATCGGTTCTGTCTGCGCCACTGAAACCGAATGTTCCGCTGACCTTACTCCTGTAAGGCCCAAACAAACCACTGTCTACGACCTAACCTGCTCCGGCCTTGACGGCTCCCGTTTTTACGATACCACCGTCAACGTCGGTTTCATGCCCAGGCTTAAAGAAATACTTCCTAAGCTGAACTTTTTGAATATTGAGTTTTTGAAGACGTAGACAATTTATCTTAAACACAAAGACGGTTGAGTGAATAACTCAGCTGTTTTTTGTTTATGTAAACATAAATAAAAGAAACGATATTTCTTCATTTTTACGGTGTTTGTGGTATAATTTTTGTATGAAACGAATAGCATTTCTTATTCATTTTTATTTTCAGAAATGATATATTTGAAAATAGGCGGCTTGACAAATTAGTTTAATTTAGTATCATAAAACCAGCATTTGGCTAAAATAGTTTAGTCAAAAAAACTTTGAAAAACAACGGCAAAAGCCGTTTATATAAAAGAAAATCAGAAAGGAGGTGAAAATATGAAAAAGCAAAAATATCAATTATCTCCGAATGTTCGTATTATATCTGATCCTAAATCGGAAATGGCGATGGTTTATCACGCGCTGTATGGCAACCCCAGGATTGTCAATGACGAAGGCTTACGATTTTTAAATGCTTTCAAACAACCATCTGTCGCAAAGGAAATTTCTACAATCTGCGATGGAAACCCAAGAGACATTATTCAAGAATTCGCTGGAATATTTTTTCTTATTAAACCAGGCTTCGACGAGAAAAAGTTTCTGCGAGAGAAAAAAGAACAGCAACTCATTCAAGTGCAAAAACGGAAGACGATTGACCGCATGGGTCTCGCAATCAGCGATTCGTGTAATTTCGGATGCGCGCACTGCATTCATTTCCAGCCCGCAACCAATTTTGGTCAGGCACTGTCGATTTATCAACAAACGACTTCACAACTCAATATGACATAGGGAGGTCGCAAAGCGATGCGTAGATCAGTATAGTATGTTAATGAGAGAGCAAGGGAAAACTCATGGTAAGATCCATTTTGGGAACGCGGAACCGTTAGTCAACTGGCCCGTCATTGAGCAAGTGCTCGAATACTGTAATAAGATAGACGATTTTTCATTCGAGTTTGCCATCAATACAAATTTGACGCTTATGACCAGACGAATTGCCGAAGTATGCAAGAAATATAAAATTCGCATAGCGACTTCGCTCGATGGTGTTCAGAAAGCTAACGATGCTATCCGCATTACAAAGAGCGGGGAAGGAACATTTGCTCGCATTCTTCAAAAATTCGATCTCTTGGCAGAGATTGGCTATCCACTTGACGGATTTAGTATTACAGTTATAAAAGACAACTTTGAACTTGTAGATACTGACATTCTAAACTTGGCGATTGAAAGGGGAATGACTTCAATCGCTTTTGATTACGATCTCATTGGGCTTGCTCATATTTCAGTTGAGAAGCGAGTTGCAAAACTCATGCGGCTTAAAAAGTACGCCAATGAACACGGCATCGATTTTTTTGGAACGTGGGATTCTCCGTTTCGTAATCTAACATCAGAAAGTCTTTTATTTGGAGATCATGCGTTTTGCGCCGCCGTTCAAGGAAAATCTCTTGAATTTAACGTGGATGGCAGTATCAAGATATGCAGTCACAGCACTGCGTCAGTTGGTCACATAAATAGTTTTAATGAAATATTTGAGAATAAAGGCGGCTTAATGCAAATAGTTGCCAGTCGTTTTCCTGGAACAGATGTATATTGTTCTGGTTGCGAGATTGAAGGGCCTTGCGGTGGACAATGTCATGTTACTAGAGAGGTTGTTTCTTGTTCGGCAAGCGAGGAGCGACAAAAACTTTTTACCGACTTATGCGACTTCTACCGCGGGATCACAAAAGCACTTGCCGTAGAATATCTTCGGTCAAATAAAACTGCGGTGATAGGTAATCGTCAGATCAGAATTGTACCCTATGAAAATTTATAAAAGAAGGAGGTGAGAATAGATGAAAAATATCAATATCAAAAAAATTAAGATTACCAAAGTAACGCCTCTGCCGGCTGGGGCATTTTTTTCCGGCAAACGAACCGGCTGCAAGTAATTGCGGTTCGCGGGGTTAAGTACATAAGTACTTAACCCCGCTTTTTATTCCATTGCACCGTGAGTTCATTAATGTTTTTTTTAGAATTATCTGAATTTACCGCCCAATAAAGAGCATTAAGAAAAAAGATAGCGCGCACAAATTGGTATTTTTTGTAAAATACTTTTTTATCTTTTATAAGATTTGATTTCAAAATCGCCGCAATTAGTTTATCCATGTAATCAGCTTCAAATGTTTCATCGATACCTTGTTCCTGATAAGCTTTGGCGCATTCCTGATAATAAAAAAGGCGGAGAAGATCGTAATCAGGATCGCCAAATAATGCTAGTTCCCAATCAAGAATTCCGGTTAAATTTCTGCCATCCGTAAGTAAGTTGTGAATAATGAGATCGCCATGAACGAGAGTTATTTTTTCTCTATAAAAAAACAATTTTTTGACTTCAGTTTTTTTAATAATCGATAATAAATCTTTTAAAATCTTATTTGTTTGTTGGAATTTTTTAATATTAACAACTTTTTGTTTTACTCCGTTCGTAAGATAATCTAAAAATCTTTTATATTTCTTACCTGTCTTTACTGAATAAACATTATCTTTTGTTATAGTTCTTTGATATTGAAGAAATTTAACAACCTGCTCAATGATATTCTTTTTATTGCTTGCTGAAAGATTTTTCCAAATTAAATCTAATGTTTGTCCGGGAAGTCGATTTTCAATCATAAAAGATGATTGATTAATTTCTCCAAACCATAAAACTTTTGGTATTAATTTATGATTAAATTGTTTTAAAAAATTTACCTCTCTTAATAAGAGTTTGGGATTATCATCTCGAAAACGAAAGACATAATTATTTGAAAGAAAAACTTTATAATTGGTACCGCTAGGGGCGGCTATAAAATTTTCTTCTTTTGGGATGGAGAATTGCTTTTTAATTTTTTTAATTCGGGGTAAATAATTTTTCATAATTCATATATAATCGTTATTATTTTCATATTTCAATCCTACTAAATTTCCTTGATTTTGGCTATTTTTGGACTGCTTTTTTGTTTGGATTTTTTCCGTTGAATTATGGCATAATTTGGGTATGGAAATATTAGTTACCAGTGTGATTGGCAGGGGGGTAAAACTTCACTTTCGGCGTTTTGCTATCATTGATGATAGCGGGGTTGGGGTTGAATTTGATAAATTCAACCCCGTTTTTTATAATGTATAAATAATAATGAGGCTGAAATTAATTCAAAATATCAAAAAGGATGTTCAAAATTGGCAGAATGGCATAACAATAAAAAGTTATGGCCTTAAATGGAAAGATTATATTCCAAGCGATTTGTCTATTGATTGTGTTCATGATGAAAAGTGTATCACTGACTATTTAAAAAATAGATATTATAATTCCGGCGAAATTGATTTGTATATAAAGGCATTACAAAAGAAATTAAATATTCCAGAAATTAAAAAAGATTTAGAATCTTTGGTTAGAAAAAAATTTCCCAATAAAATAATTAATATTTTTATCACTACTTTTTCTCGGGCCCCTTATAGTGTTGTTGATAATTATTTTTATCTTCGTTATCGTCCACAAAAAAAAGATTTAAAAAAATCTGAAACAAACATTTATCATGAGTTAATGCATTTTTTATTTCATAAATATTATTGGGATACTTGTAAAGATGCGGGACTTAATAATGAAAAAATCCATATTCTCAAAGAATCGTTAACGGCGCTTCTTAATCCAATTTTAAAACAAAGGAAGTTGTCCTTAGATGTCGGTTATTCAGCGCATCAAAAAATAAGAGCCCGATTAGAAAAATTATGGGAGAAAGAAAAGGATTTTGATAAATTTCTAGAAAAAGCGATAAAAATCGTAAAATAATCGAAGTAGAATTTTTGTGGTATAATATAATTAATGGAGAATCTTTCTAATAACATAAAAATAATCGTTGACAATGATTCAAAAGATTACGAGGCGGATAGGTTTTCGCGCCCTTTTTATTTATAATATTTTATATCAATGAACACAAAAATAAACAAAATTACAATTTTAGATAATGGTTTAAAAATTATTACAAGTTATACGCCTCGATTAAATGGAGTACATATATCTTTATGGTTGAAGACGGGATCGCGCTATGAAAATAGCGATGAGCGAGGATTCAGTCATCTTTTTGAACATCTCTTATTTTCCGGAAATAATAAATATAAAAATAATTTTGAAATAGCAAGCGCAGTTGAAGGAAATGGGGCGAAAATAAATGGCGCAACAGGCCGAGATTATATGTTTTTTGATATTGAAAGCGTTATTGAATATGCGGAAAACGCTTTTGATGTTTTATCAAATCTTATTTTGAATCCATTACTTAGAAAAAAAGATTTAGAAAAAGATAAAAAAATTGTTATAAGAGAAATTTATCGCAGTAAAGATAATCATACAATGTGGGCATCGCGCTTGGCATATGTGAAAAATTTTGAAGGCCATTCTCTTGCTAATGATCCTCTTGGATTAGAAGATGTTGTATCGGGAACGGATATTAAAAGATTGAAAAATTATTATAAAGAGGCTTTTATTCCAAAAAAAGCGGCGCTTATTGTTACTGGGGGATTAAATCATCACAATATCGAAAAACTGGCAGAAAAATATTTTAGAAAATGGCAAGGTGAAAATACTATTCAGCCGGAAATCAATATTCCATTATTGTTAAGGGGAAAAGAAAGTTCTTTTTTTGAAAAACGAGAAATTAAAGAAACTCATATTCGTTTTAATTATTTATTATCAGGTGTTGAACATGATAATGATAATGCTGCTCTTGAAATAATAGCTGATTATTTAGGATATGGCATGAGTTCTCTTTTAAGCCAAGAACTAAGGGAAATGAAAAAACTTGTTTATAGTATTTCTTCACAGTTTCAAATTTTTTCTGATGCGGGCATATTTAGCATTGGAACTTCAACAAAAGATCCCGAAAAAGTAATTAATCTGTTCAAAAAGATTATGGAACAAATAGATAAATATTTAACAAAGCAAAATCTAAATGAAATGAAGGCAAAAACAATTAATCTTTATAAATTACAAGACATTAATCCTTTTTATATCCGAGATTTGGGGAGGGGATTTATTTTAAGAGATAATCTTTTTACAACCGAAGATCATGTTTCTATTATTAAAAGTATCACAAAGGATCAATTAATAAAAGCATCAAGGAAATATTTGTCGCCGACTAATCTTTTAATTGTTGCATTGGGACCAAAAGCTATTAAATAAAATTTAAATAAATTGTGTAGAAATTATAATTTCCTGCTTTTGTGGTATAATTTTTGTATGAAACGAATAGCATTTCTTATTCATCCCCGCGACGTTCATGATTTATACAGAAGATTTCCTTTTTTGAAAATTTTGGGGGATGATTTTAACGAGGCGGTATTAAAAAATTTAAGATTTCCCAAAAGAATCGGTTTTACGATTTGTTCCAAATTTGACATTTACGGGCAGGCGGAAGGATATTTGATCGCCGTTTTGCTTACGGCTAAACAGATAATGACGGATCGGGAAAACGCGAGAAAGAGAATTTTAGACGCTTTGTTATACGCTCAAAATAAATTGGGAGTTGAATTGATCGGACTCGGCGCTCTTACCAAATCGGTAACGGAAGGGGGGCGATGGTTGGCAAACAACGAAAAAGTGCGCGCCAAGATAACAAACGGCGACGCGCTTACGACGGCCGTGGCTCTTGAAGCGATAGACGAAATAATTAAAAAAAAGGCGCTGCGAGATCCCGTTATCGCGATTGTCGGCGCCACCGGAATTATAGGGCAAGCTTTATCGCGATTGTTGATCAGCCATAAATTGATTTTAATCGGCAGGAATCCGGAACGTTTGAAACAGTCATTCCCCGATTTGACGGAAACAAGCAGGGTTGTTTTAAGCGGCAGATTATCGGACGCGATTGACGCCGACATCATAATAACCGCCACCAATCATCACGATTCTTTCGTTAAAAGCGAGCATTTAAAACGAAACGCCGTGGTTTACGACATAGCTCAGCCGTCCAATGTTTTGCCGGACGTCATAAAAGAACGGCCGGACATTGTCAGTCTGGACGGCGGGCATGTCAGCATCCCCGGGATTAATTTAAAATTTAACATGGGGACGCCAAGGGGAACGACTTTTGCCTGTCTCGCGGAAACGATTTTACACGCTTTGGAAAATGACGATAAAGATTATATCGGCTACGTTGACGCGGGTAGCGTAAAACTGATTAAAGAAAGAGCGAAAAAACATAATTTTGTTCACGCTCCGTTTACGTCTTGCGGCAAGCAAATTAATTTTTAATTGTTTTTATAAATATGAACGTTATATCGTTGTTGCCGTTAATCAGCGCCGTTTCAATTTTTTTTCTCACCGTTTTTATTCTGTTTACCGGTTATAAGGTGAAAATAAACCTGTTTTTTTCTTTTTTTACTTTTCTCGTGATGGGCTGGCTGACGGGAAGTTATTTTTTGTTTTTAAGCTGCGGGACGGCGGGCGATACGATTTTTTGGGACAGATTGATTTATATTTTCGTCGTTTTTATCCCATCGGCCGTTTATCATTTTGTCGTTGTTTTTACCGAAAGAAAAGATAAAAACTCTTATGTGATTTTAAATTACGCCTTGTCTTTTATTTTTTTGGGATTGAGCAGAAGCGATTTGTTTCTTGATAAGCTGTTTGTTTATAAATACGGGTGCCACGCGTTGGCCGGCCCATTGCATGATTTTTTTATCGTTTTTTTCGGCGCCGCGCTGATTTCAATGTTTGTTATCTTGTATAAATTTTATTATTCCACCGACGATAAAACGAAAAAAATACAAACCTTGTATATTTTTATCGCGTTTTTCATTTTGGCGACAATCGGTTCTTTGGCGTTTTTGCCGGCGTATAAAATATCGGTTCACCCCATTGTTTATTTTTCTGGTTTTGTCGTCGCGATCATACTCGCTTACGCGATTTTAAAACACAAATTATTCAACATTAAAATAATCGCGACGGAACTGTTGGTGTACGCGATCTGGATAATGATTTTTGTTGAGGTGTTGCTGGCTGAAACTCGCCAAAAGCAGATTATGGATTTAGCTCTGTTTGTTTTTGTCGTTGTATTTGGCGTTTTTATTATCCGCAGCGTTATTAAGGAGGTTGGCCAAAGAGAGCGGTTTGAGAAATTAAACAAAGAACTTGAAATCAAGACCAATTATCTCACCGCTCTTCAGGGTTTTACGGCCGACATAAGCCGGAATTTGGACTTTAAGACGACGATCGGAAAAATCGTCGATGAAATTCCCGAAAAGCTGGGTTATATTGTCGCTTTTTTGATTTTGATTTTGCCGGACGGAAAACGCATGTCTTTGGCGGATATTTCTTCAAATCCCGCCACCGATATCGCTCTTAAAATTTTGCCGAAACCCGTTACCGAATATTACGCCAGCTTAGAGCAGGATCGCGACAACATTTCCGTTCAGGCGATTTTATCGGATTCGGTTAAGACGGGAGACAGATTGGCGGATTTTATCGTGGTTCCCCGCGATATCTGCGATTTGGTTCAGGAAGCAATCGGTTTCGGATCGATTGCGGCCGTGCCTGTTAAAACCGATGAAAAGGCGATTGGGGTCATTGATATTCTTTTAAATAAACCCAAAGAAGAGATTAGTTCGGATGAAATAGAAATAATGAAAACACTGGCCAATCAGATTGGAATAGTTATTAAAAACGCTTCTTTATTTGAGCAAATCAAAGAAGCCAACGAAAAATTGAAAGAATTGGATCGGCTCAAATCGCAATTCCTTTCTTTTGCTTCTCATCAGGTAAAATCGCCGATGACCGTGGTTAAGGATTACGCGACTTTGATTTACGACGGCACTTACGGCAAAGTATCGCCGAAAATCAGAGAAACCGCGAAAAAAATCAAAAATTCCGCCGACCGGATGATTGCTTTGGTCGACGATTTTCTGGATTTAAGAAAGATAGAAGAAGGTAAAATGGAATATGATTTTGAAGAAATAGACGCAAGGCGGTTTATTAGGGAAATTGTTGAAGAAATGAAATTGTTGGCGGCCGAGAAGAAACTTAATTTGACTTTCGTGGCGAAAATCAAAGAAGCGGAAATTAAAGCCGACAAACAAAAGATGAGGCAGGTTATCCAAAATTTAATTGATAACGCCGTCAAATATACTTCGCGGGGGTTTGTAAAAGTCGTTCTTGATTACGGCGACGACAAAAAAGAAAGCGTTTTAATCGGCGTAAGCGATTCAGGCATCGGCGTTTCCAAGGAGCTTCTGCCGCATTTATTTGAAGAATTTCATCGCGATCCGAAGGCCGGGAAAAGAATTCAAGGCACCGGTTTGGGATTGTATATCGCCAAGCAAATTGTTTCAGCTCATCATGGGGAAATCTGGGCGGAAAGCGAAGGCGAGAATAAGGGTTCTGCTTTTTATGTTAGGTTGCCGATGAATATAAATTAAGCAGCAGGTCAGGCAGTAGAGCTTTGACTTGAATTTTTCTTGACGAAAAAATTCTTAATTATCGCTATTAAACTACATTACGATGGAGCAAGGTAGAATTTTTACAGAGAAAAGAAGCAGAGATATTTTTTAATTGTGAAAGGCCGAGATATAAAAGTGAAGCCGAAAAATATGGATTTAAAACTTTTATTGATTCAGTTGAAGCCGAAAAAGAATTGATACGGTTAATTAAAAATTGAGGATAAAATAGTAGATTTTTTGGTGAAAATATTTGTGTAAAAGTATTGGTTGTTTGATTTTAAATTTATTTTTGATAATATAACAAATATGAAACAATATCATTTTTCAATAGTTATCGAGCAGGATGAAAACGGATATTTCGTTTTTTGCCCGGAATTACAAGGTTGTTATAGTCAGGGCAACACATACGAAGAAGCCGTAGAAAATATTAAGGACGCTATTAAACTTCATTTGGAAGACAGATCGGCCGCGCATGAAAAATTAACAGAAGCAAAATCTATTAGTTTATCGACGGTAGAAGTAGTTGTTTAATTTATTATGGCAAATGAATTGCCAAAAATAACCGCGAACGACAATCCCTTTTCATAGCGGTAAAATTTTACACCCAAAAGTTTTGAAAAGCATTTTAAGGGACGTTAATATTAGCATCGATCAACTAAAAGAATTATTATAATTAAATTAATCATCAATAATTGCAATTATTTTTGACCAATTCAAGCGTTTATTCAAGCGTTTACAAGCCGTCAAAAACATTCAAGGCACCGGTTTGGGATTGTATATCGCCAAGCAGATTGTTTCGGCTCATCATGGGGAAATCTGGGCGGAATCGGAAGGAGAAGACAGGGGAAGCAGATTTTGCGTGAGGTTGGGAACTTTGAAAAGAAAAGATTGAAATTATTTTGGGCTGTGCTATAATTCGCGGATATGGAATTAACGGTTCAAAAACGCGAAATATTGGGCAGAAAAATCAAATCATTGCGCCGCGACGGCTTGATCCCGGCCGAGCTTTACGGCCACGGTTTTAAAAACGTTCATTTGAGCGTGTCGGCCAAGGATTTTTCTAAAGTATTTAAAGAAGCCGGGGAAAGCACGATCATAAATTTGATCGTCGGAAGCGATAAATTTCCGGTTCTCGTCCATGACGTCGGATTTGATTCTTTAAACGACAAAATCGATCACATTGATTTTTACGCCGTCAGGATGGACGAAAAAATTACGGCTACCGTTCCTTTGGAGTTTGTCGGCGAGGCGCCGGCGGTTAAAGAAAAAAGCGGCGTTTTGATTAAGGCGATGAAAGAGATTGAGGTGGAAACCTTGCCGGCCGATTTGCCGCACAGTATCGCGGTTGATATTGCTTCGCTTTCCGACATCGGTTCCGTTATACGCGTCGGCGATTTAAAAATCGGTTCCAACATTAAATTGCTTGTTGATTCGGAAACGGTTATCGCTTCCATTATTGGACAAGCCGCTGAAGAAGAAACGGCGCCGGAAGTAAAAATTGAGGACGTGAAGGTTGAAGGAGAAGAAAAAAAGAAAGAGAAGGAAAAAGGAGAACAAGAAGGGCGCGTCGAATAATTAAATTCATCATTTAATTTATGAAGCCTCGCATCCTTATTGAAGTAATAGGGGGCAGAGATTTAAAAAATCTTAATAAAATAAGGGAAAGAATTGATTTTAGGCGGCGGCGATTGATTCGTTTTCCCGCTAAAACCTTTCTTCGTTTGGCCGTTATTGGAGCGGTGGCCATTTTTTTTGTTTTTGGTTACGCGGCGGCGCCGATTGAAAACGGCGCCAAAGCCGCTCAAAGCGTCGGCGACGAAAGAAGGGCTTTGGAATTGCAATTGGCCGAATTGGAAAAAGAAATCGCCGACAATGAAATAAAAATAAGCGAATATAAAAAACAAGGCGACAGTCTTAAATCGGAAATCAAAAAAATTGAAGCGAAAATTTCTAAATTATCCCTTCAAATAAAAGCCATCACCTTGAATCTGGAAAAACTTGATTTTGAAATCACTTCCACCAGAAACCAAATCAATGTTTTAGAAAGCGACATCGACGTTAACAAAAAAAATCTTTCTTTTATTCTTCAAACCGTTTATGAAAATGACCGCAATAATTTAATGGAAGTGCTTTTGAAAAATCCCCAGCTTTCCGATTTTTTCGGCGATTTGAACAATTTGCTTTCCGTTCAGGACAATTTAAGAATTGTTTTGGAGAAAATCGTTGAATCTCGCCAGCAATTAATTGACGAAAAAGAAGCCCTGGCCGTTCAAAGAGCCGACGTGATGGCTTTGAAAAGTTATCAGGACGCCCAGAAAGAAAGCATTTTAAAAATTAAATCAGAAAAAAACAGCTTATTAAAAATTACGAAAGGCAAAGAATCGGAATACCAAAAAATTTTAACTGAGAGAAAAAAGACGGCGGCTGAAATCAGAAAACAAATTTTTCACTTGTTGGGAGGCGGCGAGCTGACGTTTGAAAAAGCTTACGAGCTGGCGAAATTCGCCGAATCCGCCACCGGCATTCGGGCGGCTTTCATTTTGGCGGTTTTAGACAGAGAATCGGCGCTTGGGCAAAACGTCGGCAGATGCAGTTATGAAAAAGCGATGCATCCGACAAGGGATTTGCCGTCGTTTTTGGAAATCATAAAAGAGTTGGGCCTCGAAAAAGACTTGGAAAGCGGCATAGTCAAGGTTTCTTGCGCTAACAGCGACGGCGCCTACGGAGGCGCGATGGGTCCGGCGCAATTCATTCCGTCAACCTGGATGCTTTATAAAGACAAAGTGGCGGCGATTGCCGGCAACAATCCGCCTTCGCCGTGGCGCAACGCGGACGCTTTTGTCGCCACCGCCCTGTATCTGAAAGACGCCTACAATTCAAGTTCATGCCGCGAATACGCGAAAGAAATTCCTGATCAAGCGCAAATGCTTCAAGAGCGCTGCGCGGCCGCTCAGTATTACGCCGGAAAGCGGTGGTATTATTTTCGCTGGGCTTACGGCGAGCCGGTGGTTGACAGAGCCAATCGCTTTCAGCAGGACATAGAGGTTTTAAGGGACCAATTGGGAGTCAGCGCAAATTTCAATTAATTGTTTTGTTTGGCAAACGCTTTGACGATCGGCTCTAATCCTCCGTCTAAAATACTTTCAATATTGTGAAATTTTTTCCCGATTCTGTGATCGGTAATTCTATCCTGTGGAAAATTATACGTTCTGATTTTTTCCGCCCGTTCGGCGGCGCCGATTTGTTCTCGTCGGATCGCCCCCAATTTTATTTGTTCTTCAATTTGTTTCTGTTCGTAAAGTTTTGCCCGTAAAACATTCATCGCTGTTTCGCGGTTGGCGTGTTGCGACCGGCCGACTTGAGAAGAAACAACGATGCCGCTCGGTTTGTGAAGAATTCTTACGGCCGTTTCAACTTTATTGACGTTTTGTCCGCCCGGGCCGGACGATCGAAAAAATGAAATTTCCAAGTCTTGAGAATTAATCTGAATTTCTTTTTCCGCCACTTCGGGAATCACCGCCACTGAAGCGGTTGACGTGTGAACTCTGCCGGCTTTTTCCGTCCTGGGTATTCTTTGGACGCGGTGAACGCCGGCTTCATTTTTAAAAATTTCATATAGATTTTCGCCTTTTTCGCCGGAAGCGAAAATTTCGGCGATTAACGTTTTATATCCGTTAAGCGAAGTTTGGCTGAAATCAATAATGTTAAATCCCCATCCGTTTTTGGCGGCGTATTTTTGATACATTTTTGCCAGATCGGCGGCGAAAATGGCGGCTTCGTCCCCGCCGGCGCCGGCGCGGATTTCCAAAATTATTTTATTCATAGTCAAAATTATCACTTGCCCGTCAACTTGTTTGTTTTATTTAACCGCAACAAGATGATATATTTTAATTTGTATTATATAATATCACAATTAAAATTAATTTTTAAATTCACGGCTCATTTATAATTTAAAAAGGAGGTAAAATAAATGACAGGAAATAATTCTCCAAGATTTTTGTTGTTGTTTGAAATATTAAATTTTTTAATTAATCGTAATTGGTTTTTTTGGTTGATCGGGAGATTTAATTTACGAGGGTGGATAAAATCAGTTTTTTTATCTTATCCGGCAAATGAAATGTACGCAAAAGAGTACGCGTACAAATTTAGGATGGGAAGATGGGGTATTCGGTTAACTGGTCTTCTCAAGCAGAACGGGAAAATCATTTTGATGTTTACTGTTTTTGTATTGGAAAGCGATTTGTTGGAAAAAAAGAATAAAAAAAGGCTTGAAGAAATTGTTCGACATATAGAAAAAATTCGCCAATTAGTTCATGCGGATAATAAAGCATTTGCCGGAATTTTGCCGGGGTTATTGTTGAAGAGAAAGATGATAGATAAAAGTCCGGAAGCGGACTTAACCGCTTTAATTGTTGTTGAGGCGGTTAAGTTGGTAAAGAAAAGAATCGGAGTTGATGAAGAAATTCCAATTGTGGTTTTGGGAGGCAGAGGGTTTATCGGGAAGGCGGTGGTTGATAAATTAAAATCCGTTCAGAAATCCGATATTTATGTCGTTGATATAGCCGGACACAATAAATGGCCGAAAAGAGAAATAAGAAAAATAATAATTAATGTGGCGAGACATAATACAATCGGATTTTATTTGAATGTATTGCGGGAAGAAGATATCATTATTAACGAGGCGTACCCCCGCCCCGTCTTCCGAGATTATAAGCGCGATAAAATCATTTAATTGCGATTGCTTTCATATCGTCGGAGTTGAAGCGACCGCTTTTCCTCGGTTTACCCAGGCCTATCAGGGAGGTATTCCGTGCTGCGCGGCCTGGAACTCTGACGACAAGAAAGTGATTATTAAAAAATTGACTTGAATTCGGGGCTTGTTCTTATTTTTGAGAACAAGCCCTTTTTATTTTTAAATCAAAGATGTAAAATCTAATATAATGGACATTTTAAAATTAAGGGGAATATCTTTATTTGTCGTCGCTTTTTGTCTTTTAATTTTGGCTTTGGTTATTTGGCAAAGGGCTGAAAAAGACAAGGTTAAGATTTGGCTTGGCTTTTCCGCTTTTTTCACGGCTCTTTACGCTTTTTTTGCGGAGGAACTTATTTTTTTTGGCAGGCAGATTCAATGGCGTCGGTTTATTGGTACAGGACAACTTGGTTGGGCGTTTTTTTATTGCCGTCTTTTATAATATTCACTTATTATTTTGTCCAGAATCTTAAATATCTCAAAATAAAAGCGTTTTTATTGTATTCAGGGGCCGTAATAATAAGTTATTTTGCTTTAACCACAAATCTTATTGTCAAATCCGTGTATTTTAGATACCCGAATATTTCAAGTTCGGCGGGTGAATTGGATTTTTTGGGAAGATTATATATTTCGATTTGCGTCGCGTTAATTTTAATCAATCTCTTAAAAGAATATTTTAGAAGCAGTGGCTTTAAAAAGCTGCAATTGCAATATTTTATTTTAGGCGCAGTAATTTTTTTTATAACGGGAATTATTACTACCGCGATTATTCCTCTCGTCATCGGAGAGTCTCCTTATTACGACATCACCGCGTACGCTTCGTTTGTTTGGGTTGTTCTAACGGCAATGGCTATTTTTAAATATCGCTTTTTAAACATAAAAATCATAGCTGCTCAATTTTTGGTTTTTGTTATTTGGGTAGGGGCCTTGATTAATTTTATTATACAGGATTCGTTTCGCGGGCATTTGCTTGCCGGAGGGTCGTTGATTTTTATGGTTATCGCCGGAATTTTACTGATAAGAAGCGTTATAAAAGAAGTGGCGCAAAGAGAGCAGATTGAAAAATTAAGCGTATATAAATCGGAATTATTATCGATTGTCGCGCATCAAATCAAGAATCCTTTAATAGTGATTAAAGGCTATATTTCTTTGGCGGAAAGCGGGGTCATAAAAAACAAAAACGAACTGAGAGATTTTTTTATGAAAATTAAAATTGTCAGCGGCGAACTGATTGATTTATTGAATAATCTTCTTGACCTCGACCACTTGGAGGATGGCAGAATGCATTACGATTTCCGCGAGTTTGAAGCGGCTAAATTTTTAAAGGAGATAATCGACGATTTTCAATTTGTCGCCAAGCAAAAAAACTTGGCCTTAATTTTTGAATCGGAACAAAAGGGAATAAAAATAAAAGGGGACGATTTTAAATTAAGTCAGGTTTTCAGAAATTTAATAGATAACGCGATTAAATATACCGAAAAAGGATGGGTCAAAATCAAACTAACGACTAACGACCTGCAACCCGCAACCGCGTTAATCACCGTCAGCGATTCCGGGAGAGGAATGTCAAAAGAGTCAATAACTAATCTATTTCAGAAATTTTTCCGAAGAATAGAGGATGAGCGTATTTTGGGCTCCGGACTGGGGCTTTATATAAGCAGAAAAATTGTGGAAGATCACAAAGGTAGAATTTGGGCGGAATCCGAAGGAGAAGGAAAAGGTTCAAAATTTTTCGTTTTGCTTCCGGCGGTTAAAGAGTAATGGCTTGTTTAATGGTTTTTACAAATGACTCAAGAGGCATTTCTTTTCTTAAATATCCTTGAGCGCCGAGTTTTTTGGCGTAATTTTCAGTGGCTATTTCGCCCCAGGGAGTGACGGTGCTGGCATAAGCGGTCATAAACACCACTTTTATATCTTTGGTTTCGGGATTTTCTTTGAGTTTTGAAAATAATTCCGTTCCTTTCATCCCGGACATTATTATGTCCAGAAGAATTAAATCTGGTTTTGATTTTTCAATCTGTCCAAGTCCTTCTTCCGCGGAGGAAGCGGTAACGATATTAAAGCCTTCGGCTTTTAGCCGGGTGGAATAGATTTTTAAAAGGTCTTTATTGTCGTCAATTATTAAAATAGTCTTCATATTTGATTTATTATTTTTCCGCTCTTTTTGTTTTCTTCCGCGCTTTCTTTTCCGATTTTTTCCTGACGGGTTTGTCGGACGCTTTTTCTTTTCGGGCTTTGAATTTTTCCACGCGGCCGGCGGTATCTATCAGTTTTTCCTTTCCGG
>JASJPP010000016.1:0-16861 GCA_031432155.1 Patescibacteria group bacterium
AAAATACTTACTCGCCAATTCGTAATCCCCCTTTTCCACCGCGTCAATGTACATCTGTAAAGTTTCCTGCGGGGTCTTGCCTCCGTAGGTGTCGGCCATTGCGCGTTCATAATCTTCTTGTTGCCATTTTCTGATTCCCTCCTCGGCTTTTTGAGCTATTTTTTCATCCTGCCAATATCTATACTTTTGCCAACCCCACGCCACCATAATAAACAAAACAAAAGCACCGATAATCACCACAAAAAACGCCAGTATAAATTTCCGAAATCTGCTTTTTTGTTTATTAAGATTATTAATTTGATTATTTTGAATTTCCATAATTTATGACAATGTCAAATTTTTTAAAAATTAGTTTTTAAATAATGTTTCAAAACCAATGGTATTTACCCAAAAATTATTAGGGTTATGCAATAGATATTTTTTAATCTCTTTTCTTTGCGTTGTCAATTTATCGCCGCCATCTTCATTGTCCAAAAGAACATTGGGATAACTGCCGTCTAAAAAAGCGAGATAGGAGATATTTTTATTTTGTTTTTTGGCGGCCAATCTAATACCTAAATTTTTGCGGACATTTTTTACGTTAAAAATCTTTGAAAATTTAGCTACGCATTTTCGCTTTTCAAAAAAATCTTTCCAAGTTTTTACTTCGTGAAAACCGTATTTTGCCAAAATGCGCAAAAGTTTCTTTTCGCCGCATTTCCCTTTTTTGCGGCCGGAATTTGAATCTAAAATTGCTTGTATCCATTCTTCGGGAACAGCTTCATTCAAAATTCTTTTGTCAAAATATCTCTGGGCAATTTTTTCAAGCAAAATAATGTCTTGCTTGGCTAAATCTAAAAAGCTATCGCAAGCGTTTATAAAACAAGCGAATTCTGAACAATTAGAGAATTTTCCCAGTGTTTTTGAAAGTTCTAAGAGATACTTTCTTATAACTTTTTTATCCTCGTTTTTCTTTTGCAGCGTTCTAATCGTAATCAGAATATTTTTAATTTCTTTTGTGTTGGCAATGTACTTTTCTAATTGAGGATGTTTTTCGTCAAAAATATAAAAACTATCCAAAATCTTTTCCGGATTTCGTTGGGATATTTTAAAATAATACAGGTTGTTTTGAATTTTTTTCATCATAAATGTAATTTAAAAACTTGTAGGCCAATTCAAAAGAAATTCTTTTCCTGTTGTTATCTCTAAAATTAGTCAAGAAAAATGAAAGATATTTGCTTCTTCCGCGATTCAATTCCTCGTTAAACCGCTTCATCAGTTCTATTTGGTCATTTATTGATATTTCTTCCTTAAAAATTAAATGGGCCATATTGCGGGAAGTATTTTTGCCCACAAGACCGGCAACGCCATATTTTCTTATATCTTCAAGCTGAATTTTCTTTCCATTTTTACTGTCTATAGCCCTTAAAAATAAAATGTTTTTTTCTATCAGCTTTTTTATATCCTTGCTGATACGAAGCGGTTTTTTATCTTTGATATTTTGAAACGCCAACTCAACTTCATATTCGCCAGATTTCAAGTAATCTTCGGTTAAGCGGAAAATTCCTAAATGATTTTCAGTATTTTTAATTCTGTTGATAAAATCACCTCCAAATTGCCAGTTATATTTTCTTTCAATTATAAAATTAATTTGTTTCTTTTCCGGAAAAATAGTGGCGGGAATTTCAATCTTTTGCGAATTATCTTTTTTTCTTCTGAAATAAAAAGATATTACATTATAAGTCGTATCTTCAAAAACTTGCTCGGAAAAGATATTTAATTTTACAATCTCAAATTTATCAAAAAATAAATTTCTGATTTTTTGAGAATTTTCCGCGCAAAGAAAATTCAAAGGAACAATCAAAATTCCTTCATCGCAATTCAAAATTGAAAATACGGAAATTTGATATAAATCCTCAAAACTTGAATGTACGCCGGAAAAAATCTTTCTTTGGTTTTCTGATCCGCTTTATTTTTATGTAAATACGGCGGATTAGTACAAACAAATTTATATTTCTGGGGAAAATTTAAGGAATCGTTGTCGAGAACATTTTTATCATCAACGTATTTTTTATCGCAATCAAAACCGACAATTTTTCTACAATCGTTTTTGCGAACCCACTTTATTAAATCTTGGTTGCCCGCAAAAGGGTCAGTAACTTCTTTATTTTTCACAAATCCCTCAAATCCCTGCATGATATAATCAGAATTTGTGGTAAAAAATTGTCCAAATTGCTTTTTCATAAAAGAGAATTTATCCTAATTATCATTCTACTTAATTTTCAATAAGATGCAAAACATATCCCAAAATCTGATAAGCTTCTTTTTCATCGCCTTTAATCATTTCCAAGATTCCCTGCTCCCGGGTTTTCGCGCCCTTATAAAATCCGTATTGCGACTGCAGCTGTTCATTCAGGAAAAGATAAATTATAAAAATCAACTATTTCGTCTGTTATGGCCGGATGGGTTGTTTGGTCGTCGTAAGCGAAAGAATTGTTATTTGAATAATTAAAAAATAAAACAATGAATATGATTAAAGAAAATAATAATTTCTTAAGCATATTAAATTTCTATTATTTTATTGAGAATTCTGCGGATTGGGGTTTGGTTGGATTTTGAACTGCTTGCCGCTAAATGATTCCCGCTCAAAACTTTGACCTTTCGGGATTTCCGCCCAGCCGACGTCTTCAACAAGCTCGCTGTTCGCGTTGTAAACGACAATCGCATTATTGGAATACGCCAGAGTGTATGATTTCGGCCAAGAAACATCAGCTTGCGGCGAGCCTGCCGAACCATATCCGCCTTCGTTGACCAAAAGAAGATATTTATTGGCCGGAATTATTTTGTCTTTAAAATACTTGGGCGACACGAGCGTTGATTCGCCACCGCTTGAGCTTCGCTTTTTTATCGACCAGCCGGTTAAATCAATCGGGTTCGGCGCCGAATTGAAAATCTCGATGAATTCGTAATCGGCATTGCCGTCAACCCCGACCATAATCTCGCTAACCAAAACGTGATTGGCGGAGCTTGATTGGGTATCCGGAGCGGAAGCGGCGGGGGCAATAATTTGCTCTTGCGCCGACATTGGTTGAGAATTTTCCTTTCTCGGCGTGCCGAAAATATTATTTTGAGCAATGCCATTGTAAGTATGCCAAGACAAGTCCGGCGAACGCTCCATTGTCCGTTTTTGAACATTGTCGCCGGCCGGCCAGTCGGGGCTTGCTAAAACTTCGTCAATTAAATCGCATTGACTGCTAAAAAGGCGCAGGCCTTCGTCGCCGTTGTTCAATGTTCCGGAATAAATTAAATTCGCGGAAACGCCTGGAACGGAATTGTCGTCGGTCCGCTCCAAAAGATAAAAACTTTGGGGGAGAATTTTTGCCGAACCGTCAAAAACTATTTTTATGTTTTCCGATTTATCCAAAATTTGCCAGCCGCTTAAATTGATTTCATCGTCGGAGATGTTTTTTAATTCAAGCCATTCGTCGACGGCGGCCAAGCTGAAATCGCTTGAACCACCCATCCAAGCAACCTCGTTAATAATAATTTTTTGGCGGGATGGAAATTGACTTGTCTGAAACGCGCATTGTTTAAAACTCGCTGTTTGCTGCGCCTGTTGCGTTTGTTGCGGGCTGTTGGCCGCTTGCTGTATTGCGCTTGTTCCGAACGAAATTTGCGGCGCAACTTCATTGTCCGCTTCTTCCATTATTTGAATTTGTTGTTTTGTTTCTTGAACAATCAATCGCGAATTTTCTTTTTTCGGCGTGCCGCCGGCCAAGCTTGAAGCATGCCAATTAAAATTATCTCCTCTCTCCATTGTTTTTTTGTTTTCATTGCTTCCGGCCGGCCAATTTGAATTAGCCAAAACTTCATCAATCAATTCGCAATCTGGATTAAAAAGCCGCAGGCCTTCATTGGTATTAGCAAGCGCTCCGGAATAAATTTTATCGGCTTTTGCGTCCGGCGCGGAATCGTCGTCCGTTCTTTCCAAAAGATAAAAACCATTGGCGGAAATTTTATTATTGCCGTTAAAAACGATTTTAATTTGTTCGGCCCGGTCAATTAACTGATAGCCGTTCAAATTTATTTCGCTGCTGGAAATGTTTTTCAATTCAATCCATTCATCATCGGCGCCATTGGCGCCGCCCATCCAGGCGACTTCATTGATGATAATCCGCGAACGCGAAGGCGATTGCGAAACCGCGAACGAACATTGTTTAATGGGCAATAATTGAGCTTGTTGGCTTAGAGAAGATTGATCCGAAACAACAATTCCGCCGCCTGATTGAGAATCATCATCTCTTCCAAAAAATCCGGAAAGATCGGCGGCCTGATTGGCAAAGTTTTTTGCCGTTTCAATTGCCCGGGCAATAAACGATTTTTCTTTATGCTCTTGAGAAAAATACTTCTCTTGAACAAAAAAACTACCGCTAACAATAGCGATAATTCCTAAAAATCCAATTATAAACTTCCAATATTTTTGAGGGAGTTGATTTCCCATGATTTCTTGCTTATTTCTCCTTCAAATAGTCGTTGATGTTTAACGCCGCTTTGACGGCATCTCCGATGGCGATGTTGATTTGACCGTACAAAACATCGGTGATATCGCCGGCCGCCCAAATACCTTCGCAAGAAGTCGCCTGAGTTTTACAATCCGTTATTATTTTGCCGAAATCGTTAAGCTTAACCAAATCTTTAACAACAGCGCTGTTTGCCTGATAGCCGATACTGACAAAAACGCCGGCTGCCGGCAAATCTTTAATCTCGCCGGTTTTACGATCTTCATATTTGATAGATGAAACAAAATCATCGCCGATAATTTCTTTTACCGCCGCCATCGTAATGATCTCCGCCTTGCCGGACGCCTTGATTTTTTCAACATACACCGGATCGCCTTTTAAATTCTCGGAATACTCCAAAATGTAAATTTTTTCGGCGTAAGGGAGAAGATCCAAAGCGGCGTACATTCCGGAATTGCCGCCGCCGACCACCACCGCCGTTCTGTTTTTCATCAGCGGCGCGTCGCAGATTGAACAATAAAAAACTCCTTTGCCGCCGAATTTTTCTTCGCCCGGAACGTTAAGCCGGCGCGGCCCGCTGCCCAACGCCACCAAAACAGTTTTTGTATTAAAAGCTTCTTCTTTGTCGGTTTTTACCGAAAACCCTTCACCCTTTTTTTCTATTTTCAAAATTTTCCGCCCTTCTTTGATTTCAACGCCTTCCTGACTGCGCAAATGTTCTTCTATCCGATTTTTCAACTCAATGCCGCTGATAGTTTTAAATCCAATGAAGTTTTCTATTTTCGCGGCGATCACGAACTGGCCGCCGAAATTTTCGGCGATTAACAATGTTTTTATTTTTTTTCTGGCGGCATAAATTCCGGCTGCCATGCCGGCCGGCCCGCCTCCGATAATTATCATTTCGTACATCATAAAATCATTATAACAAAAAATTCGCCCCGGCGAAACGGGGCGAATTTTTAAAATATATTCCGAAATTTATTCAGTCTCTTCCCCGTCTCCCTTTTCCACCGTATCATCAACGTTATCTTTATCTTCCGACCCTTCTTCTTCGGCAGCCAAAGGCGCGTCGCAAGTCGGGCAATTGCCAGGCTGTTCAGCAGCGTAATCGCAATGAGGGCATTTGTAAGGCATGATCAATTTTGTATTTTTGGCGGTTACGACTATGACCGCGCGTCATTATTATAAATTAATTGATAATTGATAATAAAGCAGCCGGCAAAAAAGTCAACCGGCAAGCGCTTTTTCCACTTCGGAAGGGTTAAAACCGACGATAATCGCGCCGTTGATGTCAATTACCGGAACCCCCAACTGATGCGATTTGTTCATCATTTCTTCTCTCGCCGCTTCGTTTTCGGCGACGTTAAACTCTTCATACTCCACCCTTTTTTGCTTGAAAAAATCCTTTGCCATCTGACAATAGGGGCAACTTGAAGTTGTGTAAATTTTAATCATTTTTTTATATTGTATTCGTTCCCAAACAACTGCCACAAAGCCAAAATCGCCACTGAAACGCCGACAACGACATTGCTCCATCTCCCCAATGTGACGGCTGAAAAACCCAATATCCAGGGGGAGGACAAAATCCATAATCCTAAAACCAATTGCGCCCAGCCAAGATGTTTCATCTCAAACGAAATTTTAAAACTAAACGACCTTTGTTTAATCCCGTAAAAAAATTATTTCCTATATTTAAAAAATCGTCAACCCCGCGGGAAAAATCTTCGCGCCGACGCCAATCTCGTGTTAATATTAAAACATTCCATGAATGAATTATCTGCGGAGGCCATCGTCCTTGATTGCCGGGAAAGCGGCGAATTTGATAAAATAATTTTTCTCTACACCCAAGAATTGGGCAAAGTGGCGGCCAAAGCCGTCAGCGCCAGAAAAATCACCTCAAAGCTGGCAGGCCACCTTGAACCGCTCAATATCGTAAAAATCCGTTTAATTCAAAAAAACGGCGGTTTTAAAATCGCCGACGCCATCGCCTTGCGTAAAATAAAAAGATCTTTTGAGGCCCTGGCTTTGGCCGGCTTTATCAAAGAAATGACTTTTGAGCTGGCAAGCGACAAAAAACTCTGGCTGGCAATTAAAAAAAGCTTTCAGGAGCTGGACAAGAAAAAAGAAGCTCCTTACGCGCCGCTTTTGAAAATTTTGGGATTTGATCCGAAATTCGCGGACTGCGGAATATGCAACGGCAAACACGTGGCGTATTTCGTTAAAAACGAAACAACGTTCCTTTGCCGCCGCTGCGCTTTCAAAGCGCCGAAAAATGAATTAATATTATTGTAATCAAGTTATGGATTTCAAAGAACTGGAAAAAGAATTTTATCTGGAAGGCAAACAACCCGACGGAAGAAACGCTCCTCCGGAACCCCAAAAACAAAATGGAGCCCCTCCCTCGCGAATAAACTGGGAGCCGGAAAAACCAAGCGAAAAAAAATCATCGGATTTATGGGAAAAATTCCGTTTCCCGATAATAGAAAAAGCGGGTTATTGGGTTTTTCGGCTGTTGATTGTTTTCGCCGTCACGACTGTCGGCGTCGGCGGTTTTTTTATTTACCAATATCTCACCGCCGAGAAAGAAGCCGAACTTGCCATAGGGGCGCCGAAAAATATTTTACTGGGCGTTCCTTTTGACATTGAAATCGATCTTGCCAATAATTCCGAAAAGCCGATAAAAGACGTTAAATTATCCGTTATTCTGCCGGAAAACGCTTTTTCTCTTGAAAATAAAGAAAAAAGAGTGATTGTTGAAAATCTCGGCGACCTGGAAGCCAAAAAAGAAATTAAAGGCGAAAAAATTCCGGTTGTGATTTTTCAAAACGAACAATCGGTTAAAAATTTTGAAATTACCGCTTCTTATTTTTTCCCTTCGCTCGGTTCGCGCGTCAGATTTGAAAAAACAAAAACCGTCGCGGTCGGGACCGGCGAATCGGGAATTAAACTTGACCTTAATGTCCCGCAAAAAGTCCTCAATGGCGAAGATTTTAAGATCGATGTCAATTACGAAAACATCTCCGATATCGACTTTGACAACGTCGAATTGGAAATAATTTACCCGCCTTCATTTACGGTTAAAGAAGCGACGCAAAAAACGGGCGGAAACAAAGAACTGGTAAAAATCGGCGATTTGGCCGCGGGCAAAAAAGGGGTTTTCACGGCGATAGGCAGCGTTTCAGCGCAAAACGAAACGTTTTTAAAAATCAAAACGACTTTAAAAAGCGGGGGTGATGCGATAAACGAAAAAACAAGCGATATTTTGGTCGCTTCGCCGCCTATTCACATCGCCGTCACTAACGACCGCCCAAACAATCTGGTTGCCAGCGACGAAGCGGTTAAATATTCCGTTTATTACAAAAACAATTCGGACGTCGCCCTTAACGATATCGTCATTAAAACAAAACTTATCGGCGCGATGTATGATTTCGCCAGCTTAAAAACCGTTGGTTTTTTTAATTCCATAGATAACGTCATCACATGGAACGCCGCCAATACTCCGGCTTTGCGGCTTCTTCCGCCGGCCGCCGAAGGAATGGTTGAATTTGAAATCAGAACCAAAAAGAATTATCCCGTTAAAAAAACAACCGATAAAAATTTTGTTTTAAAAACAGAGGCGGAAATTATTTCGCCGACCGTTCCTTATTACGTGGCGGCTGATCAAACTCACTCTTCAACAACCGCCGAAATGAAAGTGGTCGGCAAAATCGTCGGCGACGCGCAGGCTTTTTACCGTTATTACAGAACCATTCTCAGTTTCGAGGGCTACAAAGGCTCGCTGCCGCCGAAAGCGAACAAACCGACCAAATTCATCCTCCGATGGGTGATTTATAATTACGCCAACGACGTAAGCAATGTTGAAATAAAAGCCAATCTAAAATCGGGGGTTCGCTGGCTGGATAAAACGGAAAGCGGGACTAATCCGCCGCCGATTTACAATGAAAGAACCAATGAAGTAAGCTGGGGCATTGACAAACTGCCCGCGAACAAAGGAGTGGTTAACAAAGCGATAGAGGTGGTTTTTCAGGTTGAGGCGACGCCGGACATTACCCAAATCAACAAATTCATGCCCCTTTTGGGCGAAACCAGCATCAGGGCAGTTGACGATTTCACCGGCGCCGTTTTGACCAATTCCGACAAAGAATTGACAACATGGCTAAGCGACGACTCAACGGTTAAATACGATCAAGGATTTGTAAAACCTTAAAATTTATGAACGATTTAACGGATAAAATTGTCAGCTTGTGTAAGCGCCGCGGTTTTATTTATCCCGGCAGCGAAATTTACGGTGGCCTGGCCAATTCATGGGACTACGGCCCTCTAGGCGTTGAACTGAAAAACAACATCAAACAGCTTTGGTGGAAACGTTTTGTCCAAGAGCGCGACGACGTCGTCGGTATTGACGCCGCCCTGATAATGAATCCGAAAGTCTGGGAGGCAAGCGGGCATTTGAAAGAATTTACCGATCCCTTAGTGGAATGTAAAAAATGCCACAGTCGCTTCAGGGCCGACCAGGCGGAAAAAAATAAATGTCCGGACTGCGGAAACAAAGAACTTTCCGAATCCAAACAATTTAATTTAATGTTTAAAACATTCATCGGCCCGACTGAAGAAAAAGCAGATGTCGCTTATTTCCGCCCCGAAACCGCCCAGGCGATGTTTGTTAATTTCAAAAACGTTTTGGACACGACAAGAAAGAAACTGCCGTTTGGCATCGCCCAAATCGGCAAGGCCTTTCGAAACGAAATCACCCCGGGCAATTTCATTTTCCGAACGCGTGAATTTGAACAAATGGAAATCGAGTATTTTATACGCGAAAACGAATGGGAAACGCAATTTGAATATTGGAAAAATCAAATGATCGCGTGGATCAAAGAATTGGGAATTGACGTAAAAAAAATCCACGAAGCGGAAATCCCCGAAGGCGAACGAGCGCACTACTCTAAACGAACGATGGATTTTGAATATGAATTTCCTTTCGGCCGAAAAGAGCTCTACGGACTGGCTTACCGAACCGACTTTGATTTAAAAAATCACGAAAAATTTTCCGGCCAAAATCTAAAGTACCGCGATCCCAATCCGCCGGCCGGAGGAGAAGAGTTCTGGCCCCACGTCATTGAACCGACCTGGGGCGTTGACCGCTCCGTTTTAACGGTTTTGCTTGAATCGTATCGCGAAGAAAAAGAACGAATTGTCTTGAAATTGCCGACAAAACTGGCGCCCTATAAAGCAGCGATTTTTCCGCTTTTGGCGAATAAGCAGGAATTGATAAAATTGGCCAAAAAAATCCATGACGATTTACGCAAAGAATTCATGGTCGCTTTCGACGACCGCGGCAACATCGGCAAGCGCTATTATTCGCAAGACGAAATCGGCACGCCTTATTGTTTGACGGTTGATTTTGAGAGCTTGGAAAATAACACCGTTACCGTCCGGGATAGAGACACGGCTAAGCAGGAAAGAATCGAGATTGACGATCTGACAAACTTCCTTAAAAAGAGTTTAGGCGGCGATTAATTTCGCCAATCGCGACTTCAAACGCGAAGATTTATTTTTTTTAATAAGATTTACTTTGGCTGATTTATCAAGTTTTTTATAAACTTGCGAAAGGTGTTTTTTGGCTTCTTCTTTGTTGCCGGCAGCAATTAATTTTTTATATTGCTTAATAACCGATTTCAGCTCGGATTTTTTTTTCAAATTTTTCGCCCGCCGCCGGACGTTTTGGCGCAAAGCTTTTTTGGCTGACTGGATATTAGGCATGGATATTTAAATACAGAATTCAGAATACAAAACAGAGCTTTTAATGTCAATGGTTTTAATTTATAATGCTACGTAATGATTTATTCGCTGTCCGGAAAATTAATCGTTAAAAATCCGAATTTCGCGGTGATAGAAACCGGTGGCATCGGATTCAAAATTTTTATTTCTCCCCGTACCGGCAAAAATCTCCCCAAAAACGGGAAAGTCAGATTTTTTTGTTCGCTCATTCCCCATCGCGAAGGCCTGGATTTATACGGTTTTCTCAATGAAAAAGAACTAGAAATTTTTGGATTGTTTCTCTCGATAGCCGGCATCGGACCGAAAGCCGCCCTAAAAATTCTTGGAGTTGACGACGTCAACGGCCTATTGGCGGCGATTAACGAAGGCCGCGGCGATCTTCTCGCTAAAGCCGCCGGCGTGGGGACAAAAAAAGCCGAACGCGTTATCCTGGAAATGCGCGGCAAAATTCAAACAAAACAGAACAAAGAAAATCTAAAACTGATGGAAAACGACATAGAAACCGAAAGCGCGCTCAAAAATCTCGGCTACAAAAAAGAAAAGATCGCGAACGCCATAAAACAAATTCCTTCCGATATTCTCAAAAAAGAAGAAAGAATAAAGACGGCTTTAAAAATTTTGGCGAAAAATGCTTGAAAAAATTTTAAGATTTTTTGAGAAATACGTTATTCCGCGTCCGCTCTACCGCATAAGTCAGCCGACTTACCATTATGTTTTAAGTTTTTGCGGCGCTTTGATTTACGGCTTTCCTTCAAAAAAAATGTTTGTTGTCGGCGTCACCGGCACCAAAGGCAAAACCACCACCTGCAATCTCATTGCCCAAATTTTCAATTCAGCCGGTTTAAAAACGGGCATGATCACGACCGCCAATTTAATTATCGGCGGCAAAGAACGAAAAAACGAAACCAAACAAACGATGCTCGGACGGTTCCAGCTCCAAAAAACGCTCGCCCAAATGACGAAAGAAAAATGCCGCTATGCCGTTGTTGAAACCTCTTCCGAGGGAATCCTCCAGTTTCGCCATCGTTTTGTCGATTACGACGCGGCGGTTTTCACCAATTTATCGCCGGAACACATCGAACGGCACGGCGGTTTCAAAAACTACCGCGACGCCAAAATAAAACTGTTTGAAAAAGTCGCCGGAAAGCAAAACGGCGTCGGCGTTTACAATCTTGACGACGAAAACGCCGAGTATTTTTTGAAGCCGGCGGTAAAAAACAAATACGGATACGGCGTTAATTTCCCGGCGGATTTCCGACTTTCAAACAAATTCCGGATTTCAAACGTTAAATTGTCTCCGGACAAAACCGAATTTGAATTCAACGGCGAAAAATTTGAAATGCCGCTTATCGGCGAATTTAACGTTTACAACGCCGGCGCGGCGATCTGCGCCGCTTTGTCGCAAAGCATTTCAACGGAAAAAATCAAAAGCGCGCTGGCCAAAGCCAAAGCGCCGGCGGGCCGGTTTGAAATCATTGAAAAAGGGCAAAATTTTTCCGTTATTGTCGATTATGCCCATGAACCGGCCAGTTTGGAAGCAACGTACAAAACAGCCAAAAATTTGAAACTCAAAACTCGGGGCTCAAAACTAATCTGCTTACTGGGCGCCCAGGGCGGCGGCCGCGACAAGTGGAAACGGCCGATGATGGGCAAAATCGCGGGGCAATACTGCGATAAAATTATTCTGACCAACGAAGACCCGTACGACGAATCTCCGGAAAACATCGTCAACGACATTGCCGCGGGTTGTTCGCGGGTTTCGAATTCCAAACCCGAGATTTTCAAAGTCATTGACCGCAAAGAAGCGATTAAAAAAGCGCTTTCTTTGGCCCGAAAAAACGACGCCGTGATCCTTACCGGCAAAGGAGGCGAATCCTGGATATGCGCGAAAAACAATAAAAAAATTCCGTGGGACGAAAGAAAAATCGTTGAAGAATTTTTGCTTGATATTTAACGGTGAATGTTTTATTTTTAAAAAAGCAGCTTGAGTTTTTGACGCCAACCCGCGACAAAGGAGGCGACAAATGGACACGCAATGCTTGTGCTGGATGGATGTGGGCGAAATTTTTCTGTGCGAAAAAACTTCAAAACTGAAAGGATTGGTGGTGGTTGATTCGGATTATATTCAATGGGTCCCGCCGGCCGGTTCTCAATTATGCTTGATCGGCAAAGATGGGTTTTCAAATTATTATCGGCTGAAAACGGAAGAAGGCGCGATCTTTACGCTCGAACAAAGAGTCAACAGCTTGGCTGTCAGGGAATTCTTGAACTAACTTTTTATTACGTCAATCGCGCAGCGTCCTCGGACGCTGCTTTTTTATCGCAAACAAAAAAAGGAGACTCCGAAAAGCCTCCAGTGTTGGGCGCGGCTTGAAAAACAAGCCGCTATTTTTTGTTTTTCCGGCGGATCACGGCCTGAAGCGTTTTTAACCGCTCCACGCCGATCAACTCATCCGTCGGGATAATAAACGGGTTCTCGTCGCAATTTCCGCAACGAGAACCGCGATCCGGGTTGGGCGTGCCGCAATGCGGGCACACCCAGTCCTCTGGTGGCTGCCATTTCATGGCAGCCACCAGAGGATGAGGGCACGCCACGGCGCGTGCCAAAACTCTATATACGGGATGTTTTTCTCGCCGGCAGCCACAGCTGCCAGCGACATCCCGCTGATAACCACATAGCCCAGGAGCAACAATACCGTTGCTCCGACAACCGCTTCCCCCCAACTTTCTTCTCTCATGGTACCTCCAGGTTAAATTTTTAACGTCCAGTTTTTTTAAATTATATTATATTTTTCTATTTTGTCAAGGCCGAACCGAAAATTTGCGGCGCCGTTATTGCTTAAACCAACGCTAATTTAGTATAATCCGCTATAATATGCTCAAGCTTACTTTTTACGGAGGCGCGCGATCGGTTACCGGCGCCAATTATTTGCTGGAAACCGATAAAACAAAAATTCTTGTTGACTGCGGCCTGCACCAGGGGTCGAGGTATTGCGAAAAACACAATTTTGAGCCGTTTGCTTACGATCCCAAAACCATTGACGCGGTTTTGGTCACCCACGCCCACATTGACCACACCGGCCGCCTGCCCCAGCTCGTTAAAGCCGGTTTTCGCGGCGAAATTTTTTCTACTCCGCCGACCAAAGATTTCGCGGAACCGCTTTTGATCGATTCGGGCGGGCTTATGGCGAAAGAAGCCGAGGAGAGAAAAATGCCGTTGCTTTACGACTCAAACGACGTCAAAAAAACAATGGAGATTTGGGAAACCATTGAGTACCGTCAAAAATTCAAAATCAAAGATTTTGAAATTGAATTCTTCAACGCCGGCCACATTCTCGGCTCGGCCATTATCAAAATATCGGTTGCCGGCAAAAAAATCGTTTTTTCCGGAGACCTCGGCAACGTCACGGCTCCGCTTATAAACGAAGCTGATCCGATCCCCGAAGCCGATTACGCAATAATTGAATCCGCCTACGGCAACAGAATCCATAAAACTCTTGAAAACCGCAAAGACCGCCTTGAAGACGCAATTGAAGACACGGTCAGGGCCGGCGGGACGCTAATGATACCTGCTTTCGCCATGGAACGAACGCAGGATCTTTTGTTTGAAATAAACGAACTGGCGGAAAACGGCCGCGTTCCCGAAGTCACGATTTTTGTAGACAGTCCATTGGCGATCAAAATCACCGAAATATACAAAAAATATTTCCGCGACCCCTCTTACGCCAACGGAGAAACATTGGCGCTTATCGAAAAAGGAGACAAAATTTTTGACTTTCCCGGACTGAAATTCACCCAAACCACGGAAGAATCAAAAACGATAAACGATGCGCCGCCCCCGAAAATCATCATCGCCGGATCCGGAATGTCGCAAGGCGGCCGGATACTTCATCATGAACGCCGTTATTTGCCCGACACAAAAAGCATGATTCTTTTCATCGGTTATCAGGTAGAAGGATCTCTGGGAAGGCAAATCTTAAAAGGCGCGAAAAGCGTTAAAATGTTCGGCGAAGAAATCCCGGTCCGATGCAAGACAACGGTGATTGACGGCTATTCCGCCCATGCCGACTCGGAAAAATTGGCGAATTGGTTAAAGCCGATGAGGTTGAAATTGAAAAAAGTTTTTGTGGTTCAGGGAGAAGAAGACCAAGCGCTCGGCCTGGCGCGCAAAATCCGGGATGAGCTGGCGATTGAGGCAACGGCTCCCTTAACAAGGGAAACTGTCGTGTTATAATTTATACGAATAATATGAACAACAACGTCTGCCACACCACTTATAAATATAAAATTTGCGTTTCCGGAGCAGCTGAAACGGATCACTGCGGCCCCGACGCTTTTGCCTCCGCCGAAGAACTCGGCCGCGAAATCATCCGCCACGATGCCGTTCTGGTTAACGGCGCCACCACCGGTTTTCCTTTTTGGGCGGCCAAAGGCGCCAAAGAAGAAGGCGGCATAGTTCTCGGAATTTCGCCGGCCGTCGATGAAAAAGAACATATTTTCGGCTACAAACTGCCGACCGATTACCAGGACCTGATTATTTACACCGGGTTCAATTATTCCGGCCGCAACCTTCTTTTGATAAGAGCGTCCGACGCGGTGATTTTCGGTTGCGGCCGCATGGGAACGCTCAATGAATTTACCATCACCTTTGAAGACAAAAAGCCGATCGGCATTTTGGTCGGCAAATGGGAAACCGACGAAGTCCTGAAAAATATCATTGAAAAATCCCATCGCGCCAAAGAAATGACCGGCAAAATAGTGTTTGATTCCGATCCGAAAACGCTTTTGGACAAATTGGTTGAAATAATCAAAAAAGAAAAAGCCGCCAACGGCAATTAAATGTATCGCTCAATTATTCTTCCGGCCGGCATTTTGGCCGCCACCATTATCGGCGCCGGCACTTTTGTTATCCCCTTTATTTTCGCCCAAGCGGGGCTGATCACCGGTTTGTTTTATCTAACGATCTCGGCCGCCGCTTTCATATTCGTTTATTTAATGTACGCCGACATTATCCTGCGCACCGAAGAAAATCATCGTTTCGCCGGCTACGCGGAATTTTACCTGGGGAAATTGGCCAAATGGCCAACGATTTTTTTAACCATCGTCGGGATGTTTTTTATTCTAACGATTTACTTGATTCTTTCCGCCAGTTTCATCAATTTTTTTTGGCCGACCATTCCGGATATTTATAAAGCCGCTGTTTTTTGGTTTGTGGCTTCATTGGCGATTCTTTTAAAAATTAACCGTTTGGCGGTTTCCGAATTCCTTACCGTTCTCGGCATTGTCGCGATTATTTTAGTCGCTTTTCTTTACGGCTTAAAAAATTCCGAAAGAATATTTTCAGCTCCTCTCATAACCCTCGGCTGGCATCAGTTTCTTCTCCCGTACGGAGCCATTCTTTTCGCGTTTGCCGGTAAAACCGCCATTCCGACGATTTTGGGATATTTCCGAAGCAACAATCAGCATGTCATCAACATCAAACCGGTGGTTATTTTGGGCGTTATTTTGCCGGCAATCGTTTATCTTGTCTTTGCCGTCGCCGTCATTAATTTATCAAATACCATTTCAATCAATTCCGTTTCCGGTCTTGCCGGCAATCTTCCAAATTGGCTGATGACCTTGTTCGGTGTTTTGGGATTTATCGCCATCTGGAGCACTTACATCGTCGTCGGCCGCGACATTGAAAAAAGCCTTATCCACGACGTAAAACTGTCCAATTATCTCGCCGCCGCCATCGTTTTTTTCTTGCCAATGATTTTGTATTTTTCGGGTTTGCAAAATTTTCTTGAAATGGTAAAAACCACGGGCGGCGTTTTTGTGGGCATAGAAGGATTGCTTATAATCTTAATGTGGAAAAGGGCCGTTAAGGCCTCGCCGACCGCCAGCGGCGTTTTTAAGAAACCGCATCATTTTATCAACGCTTTCTTATTTTTCGTCTTTTTTATCGGCATAATTTATGAAATAATATATTAATGCCCAGACAACAAAAATATCGAATTATCGAACAACCTCCCAGACGACGGGAAGAACACGAAATACCGAAAGGCAAATCGGGATTGATTTTTTGCCGCAAATGCAACATTGTTTATTACAAAAAATCGTGGCATCACAACTTAAGAAGCCATAAAAAAATTCAGGAAGATTTAGCGATCGGATTTACAATTTGCCCGGCCTGCGAAATGATTAAAAACAAACAGTTCGAAGGCGAAATCATCGTTCAAAACGCGCCGCCAAAAATCATCGGCGACCTTACCCGCTTGGTTGAAAAATTCGGGCAACGCGCCTATAAACGCGATCCGCTTGACCGCCTGATTGAAATCAAAAACGTTAAAGAAGGAATAAAAATCACCACCACAGAAAACCAATTGGCCGTCAAAATAGCCAAAAAAATCAAAGACGTCTTCAAGAAGACTAAAATAAAAATTACTTATTCACCGGCGCCAAGCGACGTGGCATACATTAAATTAATGTTTGGCGATTAACCGCCAAACATCAGACATTAAATACCGCCCTTGTCGTTCAACGGATAGGACGCGAGATTCCGGATCTCGTAATGGGGGTTCGATTCCTCCCGAGGGCACCAA
>JASJPP010000017.1:0-11163 GCA_031432155.1 Patescibacteria group bacterium
TCTCCAATCCAAACGCGCCATTCGTTTGACAAAAAATCGTTGTCATAACGATGCTCTTTAAAACAGGTGCCGTAACCGACGGTGTTTAAATACATCCGGCAGGCATTGCCCTGTTCGCTGCCGGGCAAAGAATTAACGAAAGAAGTTGACGGCAATTTGCATCCGCCCAAAGACATAATATACGTCTGACATTCGCCGGAAAGATGAACATAGCTCGAGCGCGGAATCGCCGGACAATTTTGCGGCAAAGACGGTTTAAAATCATAAAAATTCTGAAGATAGCCGGCGCATTTATTCAGCCGAAGATTGCGGCTGATCGGACTTTTCCCGTCGTATATATTGACGAATCCGGCCGACGACAAAACAATGTCGCCTCCGTTATTCAATCCCTGGGGCGAATAAATTTCTACGGCCTGTTTTATTGAAATCTCGCCGCGATTACTTTTTAATTTCCATCCGGTAATATTGATTTTTTCGCTACCGCTCAAAGAAGAATAAAGCCGAATTACTGACGGATAATTTTTCCAGGAAGAAACCGAGACTGAGCCGATTCTTATTTTTTTAAAATACGGCGATAATTTCTCTTGCCTTAAACTTTCGGGAATCAGATAGGAAGGGATTGAAGGGTGAATGGCAGATATAGCCGTTGAGGCCGCCGTCGGCGACTGATAACTTCTGTAAGTGGCGGCCGGCGCCGGCGCAACTTCTCGCGCTGCCGGCGAACTAAAAAAAGAAAAACCGCCTTCGCGTGGCTGCGAAGCGAAAAACGGCGATTTGACGATAAAATAAAAAACAATCAAAACTATAATCAGCAAAAAAATGAAAAATTTGATGAAATTGGCCATTAAATTTAAATAACGATGTTAATCAAACGATCAGGAACAAAAATGATTTTTTTGATTCGCCGATCTCCAAGAATGTTTTTGACTTTTTCTTGTTCTAAAACCAATTTTTCCGCTTCTTTTTGAGAAACGCCGCAATCAACTGAAATTTTTTCCCGCATTTTACCGTTAATCTGGATAATCAATTCAAATTTTTCTTCTTTGATTAATTTCGGATCGTAAATTGGCCATTTTTCCCGATGAATTAATTTTTTATTGCCTAATTGCCGCCACAAATCTTCGGTCAAATAAGGAGCAAAAGGAGACAATAATTTTAAAAAAATTTCAAAATTTGAAAATTTCAAGATTTCAAAGTTTTTTTCCATTTCATTGAATAAAATCATCAAGCTGCTTACAGCCGTATTAAAACGGAAATTTTCAATGTCTTCGGTTGTTTTTTTAACGGTTTGGTGCAAAATTCGCTTTAATTTTTGAGCTTCAGACGCCCCGATATCAATGTTTGACCTTTTTATGTTAAACGTCAATCGATAAACGCGCTCCAAAAATCTTTTAATTCCCAAAATGCCGGTGGGGTTCCACGGCCCGCCTTGGTCATACGGCCCCATAAAACAAAGATACATTCTTACGCAGTCGCTACCGAATTTTTCCACCAGCTCGTCCGGATCAATGACGTTGCCGCGCGACTTGGACATTTTCTGGCCGTCGGGCCCCAAGATAATTCCCTGATGGCGAAGTTTTAAAAACGGCTCTTTGAAACTTAAGAAACCCATGTCATAAAGCGCCTTGGTAAAAAAACGCGCGTAGAGAAGATGAAGCACGCTGTGTTCGGCGCCGCCGATATAAACATCCACCGGCAGCCACGCTTTGATTTTTTTCGGATCGACGAAACGCTTGGAATTTTTCGGATCGGCGTAGCGCAAATAATACCAACTGGAACAAACGAATGTGTCCATCGTGTCCGTTTCCCTTTTAGCCGATAAACCACACTTCGGACATTTTGTTTTGACGAATTTTTCCGATTTCGCCAAAGGCGACCTGCCTTCTTCGGTTGGCAGATAATTTTTCACGTTAGGCAATTTTATCGGCAAGTTTTTTTCGGAAACCGGAACAATTCCGCACTTGTCGCAATAAACAATGGGAATCGGCGCGCCCCAATATCTCTGCCGGGAAACCAGCCAATCGCGCAATTTGTAATTCACTTTTTCGTTCCCCAATCCCCTTTTTTCCAGCCATTCAACGATTTTTTTTCTTCCTTCCGTCGATTTCAAACCGGTAAACTCTCCGGAAGCGACCATGTAACCGTCTTCTTCAAACGCTTTCTTTAATTTATTTTCGCGTAAATCCGCGTTAATCTGCGGCGTTATAACTTGTTTTATCGCCAAATTATAACGCATGGCAAATTCAAAATCTCGCTGATCGTGAGCCGGCACCGCCATCACCGCTCCTGTCCCGTAATGACCGAGAACATAATCGGCGGAGAACACCGATATTTTTTTGCCGCTCAACGGATTAACGGCTTCAATTCCTTCGAGCTTTACGCCGGTTTTTTCTTTCGCCAAATCGGTTCTCTGTAATTCCGATTTTTTCGCCGCTTCCGCGACGTATTTTTTTACTTCTTCAAAATTCCGGATTTTCAAGCCCAGAACGCCAATCAATGGGTGTTCCGGAGCAACAACGACGTAAGTCGCCCCGAAAACAGTGTCGGCGCGCGTCGTAAAAACCTCAATATCGGGACATCTGACATCTGGCATCTGACATCTGACATTAAATTTGATCATCGCTCCTTCCGAGCGCCCGATCCAGTTGCGCTGCATAGTTTTCGTTTTTTCCGGCCAATCCAAACCGTCCAAATCCTTTAGCAATCCTTCCGCGTAATCGGTAATCTTAAAAAGCCACTGCTCAATGTTTTTTTGAATCACCTCACTTCCGCATCTTTCGCATTTACTCTCAATCACCTGCTCATTGGCCAAAACAGTGCGGCATTTCAAACACCAATTTGCCGGCGCCTTCCGGCGATAAACCAATCCGCTTTTGAACAACTGAAGAAATATCCACTGCGTCCATTTGTAATAATCGGGATCGCTGGTAATAATTTTTCTTGACCAATCGTAAATCGCGCCGATGTTTTTAAGCTGACGCGTCATCGTTTTAATGTTTTTATAAGTCCAGTCTTTTGGATGAATACCGCGTTTGATGGCGGCATTCTCCGCCGGCAAACCGAAAGCGTCAAAGCCGATCGGCGATAAAACGTTGAAACCATTCATTTTTTTAAAACGGGCATAGACGTCGGCCGGAGCGAAATTATACCAATGGCCGATATGAAGATCGCCGGAAGGATACGGAAACATTACCAGATGATAAAAATTTTTCTTGCCGGCTACCTTGTCTTTAACTTTATAAATGCCGTTTTCCCCGATTTTATTTAAATTTTTTGCCATATCGGACGCGACTTAAAATTTAAAACTCGTCACCGTGAAACTGATGGAAAAACCGAGCGTTTCATTGTCAACCGGCGCAATAGCGGAAAGCGGAAGATTAATGTTTTTAAATTGAGGCGTTTTTTCCAAAACGTCTTTAAAATCAATAATGGCTTTTTCATTTTTTGCCCGGCCGCTTATTAACACCGGTGTTTGCGACGACTGAACAAGAATCCTGTCAATTATTATCTCTTCAGCGGCCAATTCTCTGATTTTTTCAAAAAACGGGGAAAACTCAGCCAATTGTTTTTTCGCGGCGAGAACCGATTCTATTTTTTTATTGAAATCAACGGCTTCGCTTTCAAGCCGAACGATTTCTTCGTTTTCGGCAATAACGGTTGCGTTAACGGTTTTTTCTTCAAGAATTCTTTCGGTTTTGATCAAAAACCATTCTCCCGACGCGAAAGTTAAAAAAACGAAAAATAAAGAAGTAAAAACGATATTGCGCCAGATTTTTACGAAATTAAGAATCTGGAATTGGCGAAATTTCTCTTCGGTGCCGATGCTGGCCAAACTGACAATTTTATCTTCCGATCTCGCAATCAATCCTCTGACGGCGCCGCCCAAAGCGACAAACCATTCCGCCGGCAGTTCTTTGAATTTTTTCAGAACCGGAATTTTGACGGTCAATGAAGGAAAATTTTCGGAAACAATCCGCGAAATTTCGTTGGTCAAACCGGAAGAGACTATTAAAAAGTTTTCAACGGCGTCTCCCTGCCAGTGATTTTCGTAAAAATTCAAAACTTTTTTTGTTTCATCAATGATCAATTTTTTAAAAGAATCAAAAACTATTTGCCTTTGTTCCCCGTAAACCGACGACCAGGAAACCGAATGGGTAAAATACAAATTGCCGTCCTTAACGAGACAAAATGTCAAGCCGTTGCCTCCCAAATAGAGCAAAAGATACGCTTTATTCTTTAAAATTCCTTCACCGGCTTCAATCAAAACACGCGTCAAAGAAAGTCCGGGAAATTCAACGGCCGCCACTCCGAAACCCGCTTCGGTTAAAGCGCTTTCATATTCGTCAACGATATGTTTCGGAATAAAAGCCCCAAAAAACTCGAACTGGTCGCTGCCGTCAATCACTTTTTCTCCCAAAAACTGCCAATCGTAGTAAGAAGCATTGACGTCTATCGGCGAAATCATCTGAAGATTAAGATTGGCCGCTTCATCCATATTAACCGAAGCGGTAAGCGGCAAATTAAAAATTTCCGTATAAATATCGCTGTCGGAAACATTAACGACGACGTAAATCTTTTTAGTTGTTTTCCCGGCTGCTTCGGCGCGGAGCTTTGAAAGAGCCGACAAAAAACCTTGACGGTTTTTTATTTTCCCGTCTTCAATAATTCCCGGCTCCAGTTTTAATCCGAACCGGAAAACGTTTCCTCTTTTAAATCCGATGAACCGTATGTCCGATTCGCTGATTTCCAGCCCGCCAATCGGCGGCTGAGGATTTATTAAATTTAATATCTTGTTAAACATAAAACTTATTTATTATTATAACGCAATTTCGGATATGGATTCCACTTTCGCTTCGCCGTTTACGTCGTTAACGTTGAGAAACGCCCTTAACCGGCGGTATTTGTTTCTGGCGTTGCCCAGAGAAGTGATTTCATATTTTCCCGCGACGGCCGTGTCGCAATAAGAAACGGTTGTTTTGCTGTTCCGGCAAACCCAGATTTGAACGGAATGACCGCCGACCGCAAGCGTGTACGGCGTGGCGCCGGTGGAAAAATTTTTTTCCCGGATTATTTTTAAAACGGCGTCATAAACTCCGGTCCGGCCGGCGGCCAAAGCTTCCGCCGACCATTTAACGCCGAAACTGCTCTGGCCGAGAAAATAAACAATGAAAACGCCGGCAATGGCGATTTCAATGATTACCCCGCCGATCAACAAAACCGTCGGCAAGGCCGTCATCCCTTTTTGCCTGGCCATTAAAAAATTATTTCCGGTTATTTTAAACATTATCATTGATTTTATTACGGGCTGAGATTGATTGAAATATCGTCAATTCGCGGAGCTGAAAGGTTGGCGTCGTTGTCTTGAATAAATATTTTATAGCGAAAATATCTTTTGTTGTTATGGTGAGCCAAATTTATCTGAACCGAATCGTCCGGCGAAAACGCGTTATAAAAAGTATTACTTGTTCCGTCAGGCCCGAGATAATCCCAACCAACGTCAATTATACAAGCCGGCGCATCACTGGCTCCGTTAAAACAATCACTGGAAGCAATTTGAAATCTTACGCCTTGAGCATCCGCCTGACCCTGCCAAATAATACTGTTAAGCGGGGTTCCTCGCAATCTATTGGTCTGCCCGCTCTCATAAATGCTGGAAACAAGGGTGCCGCTCGCTATCGGCGACGAAACAAACAACGAACCGCTGGTGGCGCTAAAATTTATATTATTGGAACTGGTGAATTTATTGTTAACAATCGCCCCCTCGCTGGTCGTGGCAAAACTCTCCTGGCCGTTGCCGCCCGACCAATCGGTCTGATGAAAAACAAGATTGCGATACCGCGTCAGATATTGAGATTGTGAAAAAACCCGATCGCGATTGCCCCAATCAGCTATAACCGTAACGGTAATTTTTAAAGTGGAAGGGTCGTTAGCGACATAATTGCCGCCGATTTCCATGTTGCAATTAGTTAAAGCGCTTTCGGTAATATTGCCCACTCCGCACGAATCTCTTTTGACGTCTCCCACGGCAAAATCACGAATAAAAGTTTTACCCATAATAACCGTTGATGTTGACCCGCTGATCGCCGCGTAAGTCGTGCCCGACGCCGTTAAATAATACGGTGTCCCGTTGGCGATATCATAAACAGAAAACCAGTCGGATTCGGCCATTACCTGAATATTGTCCAGATATTCCTGGGACAAAGACGAGGCGATTTGAGAAATTTTAATCTCAAAACTTTCTTTAATCGTCAAAGCAATGGCGGTGGCGGCGGCGGTGATTAAAATCGCGCTGATCGCCAAACCGACGATTATCTCAATCAAAGATTGACCTTTATTGCCGCGGCGATTGAATAATTTCATTTTAATAGTCAATTCGTCCATTGGCGTAAACATAAATCGTTCCGGAAGCTGAAAGCGACCCCTTTAAAGAAACGCGGATTAGATCAGTGCCTCCTAATCCCGCGCCGCTCATCGCCCTAAAAAAAACGTTTTTGCTGCTGCCGGAGACCGGATCGCTGAATTCAACCGTTGGCCGCAAAACCATTTTTGAATAGATCGTGGAAGTGGCGTAGCTTTGCCCTAAAAACAATTCGTAAAAGTCGTCGGTTGCGGAATTTTCAAAATGAACGCCCCAAGAACCGCCGGCTTCCTGGGCAATAGAGCGATTCTGAGCGTTTCTTAAAACCGCCGCGATTTCCTGCGTCGTTAAATTAATGTCCTGATAGCGGCGGTAGCCGAAAAGATTGAATATCGTAAAACCGCTTACAACCGCCAGAATGCCTATCACGATCAATAATTCAAAAATCGTAAATCCTTTCATGTTAAAACTGGGAAACCGCGCCGACTAATTGGTAAACCGGCATAATAATCGAGAGAGCGATGGTCCCGATAATCACGCCGATTCCCAAAAGCAGAATGGGCTCCAAAAAAGAAACAAGGGTTTTTACGGAAGATTCCACTTCCGATTCATAAAAATCGGCCAAAGTCAGCAAAATGTCTTCCATGTGACCGGCTCTTTCGGAAATCGCTATCAAATTAACGACTACGCGCGGAAAAATCGTTTCGCGCCGAAAAGCGTCGCCGATCGTCAATCCCTTAGCGACCCCCTCGCGGGAAATCCTGATTAAAGCGTCTTTCAACCCTTCAAAACCCGCCACCTGAGCCGTAATTTCCAAAGAATCTAAAATCGGCAAGCCGGCTCTTAATAAAGAAGAAAAAGTGGAAGCAAAACGCTGAAGAGCTATTTTTTCCAAAACCTGGCTGATCACCGGCAACTTTGAAATAAAATGATGGAAAATTTTTCTGCCCGCCAAAGTATTGGAAAAAAAGTACCAATTGCCGACCCCGAAAATAATCAATCCTCCCAGGAAAAACCAGATATATTGATTGATAAAAATGCCGGTGGTAAAAACGATTTTTGAAAATAAAGGGGGTTCCATGCCGCCGGACAAAAAAACATTGGCGATTTTCGGCAAAACCACGCTGATCAACAAAAGAAGAATAACAAAGGAGAGCAAAACCAAAATGATCGGGTAAATCAACGCCGATTTGATTTTATGCCTTAAATCGTTCTCTTTTTCCAAAGAAACGCTTAACTCGCCCAAAACCCGCTCCAAATTTCCTGAAGCTTCGCCGGCTTTTATCAGATTGACGAATACCGGAGAAAAATATTTCGGATATTTCAAGAAAGTCGTGTAAAAAGGATTGCCTTTTTCCAGATTGGAGCGAATTTCCAAAAGAAGCGCTTTAATCGCCGGCTTGTCAAAATCTTCTATCAAAACGCCGATTGCCTTAAAAAGATCGGTGCCGACTCTCAACATCAAAGAAAGATACTTGGTTAAAAAAATCTTGTCGCTCACGCTGATTGATTTTTTAAAAACCTTGCCGAAACTTTTTTCTCCGATGCCGCCGGACACTTTCAGGGAAATCGGCTTTAATCCGCGGCTCCCCAAATACGCCAAAACCTCAGCCGGCGTTGCCGCTTCAATCGTTCCTTCGGTTATTTTGTCGTCAGCTTGAGAAGCTGTGTAGCGAAAACGCATATGAATTATTCACGTATCACTCTGAGCACTTCTTCGATTGTCGTCATTCCGATTTCGGCCTTTCTTAAACCGTCTTCAAACATCGTAATCATTCCCTCTTTTTTGGCAGTTGCCACCAGACTATCCAAAGAAAATTCCGGGCTGACGATAAGTTTTCTGATTTCTTCGGTAATGTTTAAAACCTCAAAAATGGCGATGCGGCCGCGATAACCGCTAAAATTACAGGCCGAACAGCCGCGTCCGCGATAAAGAAATTTCGGCATTCTTAATTCGTCGCTCTTTTCGGTTTTAGAAAAAATTTTGCTATAAGGATTCAATTCTTTCAACTGTTGTTTTAAAAAATCAATTAGACCGCGTTCCGGCGGGTAAGATTCAATACAATCAAGACAAACCTTTCTCACCAGCCGTTGGGCAACGATTACGTTTAATATCGCCGCCACCAAAAAAGGAACGATTTTCATGTCGATTAGCCGCGGCACGGCGGTGGAAGCGTCATTGGTATGAAGAGTGGAAAGCAATAAATGGCCGGTTAACGCGGCATGAGCGGAAATTTCCGCGGTTTCTTCGTCTCTAATCTCGCCGACCAAGATAACATTGGGGTCCTGTCTTAAAAATGCCCTCAAGCCGCTGGAGAAAGTAAGGCCGGAAGCCGGATTAATCTGGGTCTGATTGATGTATTTCATGTCATATTCGATCGGGTCTTCGATGGTAACGATATTCACCTCCGGCCGATTCAAAATGTTTAAAACGGAATAAAGAGTGGTGCTTTTCCCCGAACCGGTCGGCCCGCAAACCAAAACCATGCCGTAAGTTTTTTTCAAATTTTCCTTAACGATTTTCAAAGTATCTTCCAGCATCCCCAATTCTTCCAAAGAAAGCGGTTTTTGACTTGACGGCAATAATCTCATTTCCACCTTTTCGCCGTGAGAAACGGGTATGATTGAAACGCGGACATCAATAAGGTTGCCGGCAGCGTTATGGCGGAAACGGCCGTCCTGCGGTTTTAAATGTTCGTCGATTTTCAAACCGGCCAGCAATTTCAATCTCGCGATAATAGCCGGATGCACTTCTTTGGGAATTCTGATGATTTCTTTTAAAATACCGTCTATTCTATATCTGATTAAAATCGTTTCTTCAAGTATTTCAACATGAATGTCGGAAGCCCTCAGCGAAACGGCGTAAGAAAGAATATTATCAACAATTTCCACAATCGGCAGCTCCTTGGCCGCTCCTTCAATCGATCCGGCCCGGCTTCTCAAGCTCGCGCGGATGCTGTCCTCGATGATTTTTTTAAAATCCTCGGTAAGCCGGCGGCCGTAAAGGGCGTATCCTCGCTCCAAATCCTTTGACGTCGCCAGAAACGGCTTGATCGCGGCTTTAAGATGTCTTTTTAAAAATTCAATGGTTTCCAAATCGCTTGGATCTTCCATCGCCGCGTCCAGCGTCCCGTCCGCTTCAACGTTAAAAATAATGGTTCTTTTCTGTCTGGCCAGCTCTTCCGATAATTTTCTCAAAAAATTTTCGTTAATGGAACCGATTCCCAAATCAATCCGCTCCACCCCGAAATAACGGGCCAGCAAATTATAAAAATAATCGGCGCTGATGATTCCTTTGGAAATTAAAAGGTCTCCGAGGCCCTGCCCCATTCTTTTGGCCTCAACCGACAAATCGTCAAACGCTTTGGAAGCCACCAGGCCGTCTTTGATTAAAAAATCTTTCAGTTTATTCTCGGGAATGTTAATCATGCCGTATTAAACAATTATTGATTATTTTTAATTATAACAAATTTTATAATTGTTACCAAACAAAAAACGCCCCCTTAAAAAGGGGCGTTTAAAAATCTCGTCAATTAAATAATCGTTCTTCAAAGATTTAATTCCGGATCGTTGCCGACTTCGTACCAACAAGTGGCATCGGTATAATTGGCTCCACAAACATTGGCGCTGCCGCCGTCATTGGTCATTCTGCTGCGATATTTTTCACTCTCCAGCCGGGCATCAAGTTCAAAGGTATCATAATTATCATTGGCGATATAAGCGTACTGATAAGTGGCGGTGTTTGTCGGATCAAGCGGTAAAACCGCGAGAGGAGAACCGCCGGACGCCCTTGATAAATCAACTCTTACCCAGCCGGTTCCGTTAACCGCCGTGCTTGTTGAAACAGTGCAAGTAGTTGTGCTGGTAAAACCGCAGGTGGCGTTACTGGTCGCGTAAGGGCCGGTTCCCAAATCGGTGCTGGTGGCGGTCGCCAAAAACAAATTGATGGCGCTCTGCACGCTGGCCAAGTCGGATAATCTTTGACTGTCTCTGGCTTGAGCCAACAACTGCGCCGGATTTAGAACAACAACCACGGCAGCGGTTAAAATCGCCAAAATACCGATAACGATCAAAAGCTCAAGCAAGGTAAATCCTTTTTTTGCCATAAAATTTTCTTCTTTTTTCTTTCGCGTCATTAAAATTTTAACCGACCTTTTGCTTATCAAAATTATATCATTGTCAAAACAAAAAACAAAACAAGACTGTTAATAACCGCGTTAAATCGCTTGAACTATTTCTTTGATTTTTTTGATCAATTCGTCAAGGGGGGTTTTCGCTTTGATGAAATATTCAATCGCGCCTAATTGCTGGCCGCGAACCATATCTTCGGGTTGGCCAAGATTGGAAATAATGACAACCGCCAATTTTTCCAGTTTCGGATTTTCCCTTACTTCTTCCATTACTTCAAAACCGGATTTTTTCGGTAAAATAATATCCAAAAGAACCAGCTCCGGCTGGGTTGACTCCAAAATATTCAAAGCTTCTTCGCCGTCTTTGGCCAAAAGCACGTCAAATCCTTCTTTTTGAAGACGATTTTTCAGCAAAGAAGCCAGAAATTGATCGTCTTCCACCACTAAAATTTTTTCCATTTATTAATTATATGAATTTTTAAATGAAAAGGCAAAAATTCAAAAAAAAATTTAAATTAAATCAAGACTTTTTTAGTTGCCCAAGATCGCGACTTAAGGTTCCGCGACCAACACCTTTTCCGCCGATCGGCGGAGGTCGACTACTTGTATAGTTTAGTTGTTCCACGCACAGCTTCCGCTACGCGTGCCTTGTTACGACTTCACCCGTGTCACCGA
>JASJPP010000018.1:0-3288 GCA_031432155.1 Patescibacteria group bacterium
ATATGAAAAAAGCCGGTAAAATTTTCGCGATAGCGGTAATTTCAATCGTCATCATCTCAATGGTGGTTTCTTTAAGCTTCGGGTTTTAAATGAGGAAAAGAATAAGGTTCTTAATTATTTGTTCAGTGTTTTTGGCGGCGGTAGCGGCCATTGCTTATGAAATCTTGAGCGCCAGCGCCCTGACCAATCTTTTAGGCGCTTCTATTTTTTACTTTTCTTTAACGATCGGAATTTTTTTGGCCGCTTTGGGAATCGGCGGTTGGTTTCAGGCCAAAATTAAAAATAATTTAATTGAGAAATTAATTCTCATAGAAATTATTCTATCTTTTTAGGAGGATGGTTAATCATTTTTATCTTTGGCAGCTACGCGATTATTTTTGAATTATTGGGAAAGACGAATTTTTACAGCGTCTCCGGTTTTTTAATTGGATTAGGGTTGGCAGAATTGACATTTCTCTTTTTGGCTTTTGCTTTAATTTTTATTATCGGCGTTTTAATCGGTTTTGAGTTGCCGCTTTTCTCGCGGATTTTAGCCGATAGAGAGATTTTAAAAGACGCCCCGGGAAAGGTTTTCTGGGATTATTTAGGCGCCTTGGCGGCCTCAATTTTTTTACCGATAATCTTTTTTGTGATTTTCGGTTTGATAAAAACTTCTTTTCTCGCGGGGATGATTAATTTGACGGCGGCTTTAATATTGGTTTTAATTTTGCGTTTAGAAAAAATAGCCCTTAAGCCAATTTTAATTTTCGGCTTAATAGCGTTTTTATCGTCGGCGACGGCAAAATAATATACATAAATTCGTCTATTGTCTGATTTGAGGCTGTTCAATACCCAACCTCCCCCACAAACAATCCATAATTCTCGCTTCCGCTTTCAAAATTTATCAAGTCAGTTTTTCCGTCCGGCGTAATAATGCCGGCTTTTTCGTCTCTGCCGTTTATAATAATCGGGACATTTTGCCAAACAGATTCTATTTTTCTCAAGTTGGTGGTTAAATAAAGGTAATGGTTTAATCCAGAAGGAACCCAGCGACTATTGGAAGAATTAATGATAAATTCAGCGCCTAATTCCATCGATTTTTTAAATTCATTGGGGTAGTGAGTTTCAATACAAATTAAAGAAGCGAATTCGAAATCGCCGGTCTTAAGCAATTTTTTCCTCCCCCATTCATAGTTGTATTTTTTGTTAAACAACGCGATATTTTTGTTAATGTCCGGCGCCGTTTTTAGAAACCAATTATAATAAAATGGATACCACTTTTCAAACGGCCACCATTCGCTGGTAATAGTTAATATGGATTTATCGGAGATATCAATCAATTCGCCGTTTCTGTCAAACAAAATCGTGCTGTTGTATCTTTTTCCGTTTCTAATGGTTGTGATTGTCGCCGCCAGATAAGTATTTAATTCTTTCGCCAGCCAGCCGTAAGAACTAATTAAAATCCCGGCATTAGAAATATTAAATTTTTCAAAAGCTTGTTTGTCAGCGTTGTTCCAAATTTCAATGTCAATCATATCTTCGGGAAAAACCAGAATATCTATATTTTTTCCTATAATGTCAGTTCTAATCAGTTTCAATTTGTCTAAAATCATTGCTTCGGCTAATTTCTTTTCGTCTTCGCTAAATGTGTTTTCTTTAAAAATTAAAAATTCCTCGTCAAATTTTTCGTTATTGGAAAGAACAGCCGTTTTTAGAATTTTTTGGCGAGAATTGTAATCATTTGAATTTTTTTGAAGATTGCTTTGAGAGAATTGCCATCCTGCCAAAAAGAGAGCAATGGCTATTATCGCCAGAATTGCGCTAAATCGATTTTTTAATAGTCCTAGATTTTTATCGAATTTTAGGATTATTGCCGCCATTAAAATATTTATTAACGCCGCGAAAAAAGTAAGAAAAATTATCCCTCCGTAATTTGCCAAACCTAAAAACGGAGAGTTCCCAATGGTGTTGCCTAGAGTAATGACGTAAAACGGCAAAAAAGAATACCTTGCTTCCAAAATATCAAACAAAACCCATAAGAAAGGAATGATCGCGGCAATGATTAAGTTACTGTATTTTGTTATTTTTTTGGCTAAAAATATCGAAATTGAAAATCCTAAAAATATTAAAATGGAAAATAGAAAAAGAAGCGGTTCAAGAACAAAATATGCCGTGCCGGCTAAAAAAATGATTTTAAAAACAAAAGCGCCCGAAACAAGTTTAACAAGCCCTTTTTCTTTCAATATAAAAATAAAAAACGGGACTAAAAAGAAAAATGCTAAAAACCAAAAATTAAACGGTAGAAAAGCCAATATTCCTAAAAATGCCGATATAATTGGCAGAAGCATTGATGTAATTATATAAAAATTGTGTTATAATGTGAAATTAAGATGACTTTTCAAAAAGATCTGCTAATCGGTGTTTTGATCGGTTTGTTGATCGGTCTATCGGTTTTGCCGATTGTTAAAAATCTGGGATTGCCGATCGGTTTTAAGCTCCAATTATTTTTGGCGCCGCTTTTGATGATTTTAGTTCCTTTGGGGTTGATGATCGCCAATTTTTTAAGCCGTTATTCCGCTGTTTTTTATCAGATTGCCAAATTCGGAGTTGTCGGCGTTCTTAACACCATGATGGATTGGGGGATTTTAAATATCCTGATGTTTTTGAGCGGTGTTTATGCCGGGCTCGCTTATTCGGGATTTAAAGCAATTTCTTTCGGGATCGCGATCGTTAACAGTTATTTGTGGAATAAATATTGGACATTTGAATCGGGAACGAACCGCGACAACGAATTCGCGAAATTTTTGATTATCAGCGTAATCGGCGCTTTCATCAATATCGGAATCGCTTCATTGATAGTAAATTTCATCGCTCCTTTCGGCGGTCTTTCTTTGCCGGTTTGGGCGAATATCGCCGCCGCGGCGGCCACCGCGATTTCAATGATCTGGAATTTCAGCGGCTACAAATTCGTTGTTTTTAAAAAGTAAAAAATGGTATAATTTTAAATATAAGAAAACGAAACGGTGTTTACAATATTCTCGGATAAATTACCTTGATGTTCTTCAAGCCAATTTATCCGAGAATATAAACTTCCCGGCAGGCAATTCGTTGAGAAAACCGTCTCGCAGGCCGAGCGGGCAGGGTTTCCGAGCGAAGCGAGGAAGAGCGAGGCCGAGAGCGAGCGCAAATTCCTCGCCGGGGAATTTGATAGCGTGTTTTCGGACGAATTGCCTGCCGGGGAGCGTAAGCAACATTGTTAATTTTAATATTTTAAATTATGAACACTAAAAAAAATGGACAAGTGATGAT
>JASJPP010000019.1:0-10083 GCA_031432155.1 Patescibacteria group bacterium
CTTTCATAAATAATCTTTGGCTGTTCCATGTTTAAATTTTACCCCAAACCCCGCCAGTCGGCGGGGTTTGGGGGTGTGTGTGGTGTTTGTTGGACGAAATCCGAACTTTCTTTGAACAAAATCCGGACTGCGAATTTTGAACGCTCCGCCCCGCCGCCGCTCGCTTCGCTCGCTGTTCCGCAAAAAAGTTTTGTTCGCAATTTTTTATTTGCGCCCGCCCGATTTTTTCTTCTAAAAGGAACAGAAAACTTTTTTGCTGACCTCTGCTCTGAACGAGCAGGGCGACGGGGCTTCGCTTCGGCTCGGGCGAGGCGGAATTCCCCCCACACCCCCCTTCCGCCTCGCCATCGCTTTGGACGCTGACGGAATTTGTGCCAGCGTTAGCTGGCGCGCCGCATTCTATTCTAAACTTTAATCTCAATTTTTCCACTAATTCGTATATTTCATCATTTCATCAAGGAGTAGTGGTCTTTTCGAGACCTATCGTAATCGTCAGCGATACGTTTAATATCATCTTCCTCATGCTTGCCGAATGAAACTTCTATAACAACGGTATTGGTTAATGCCCTAATGCGATGGGTATCTCCTTTCTTGATAAAGACGGTTTTTTGCGGATTTAGTACGCGCCATCTTCCATTTTTTTGAATCTTTACTTTGCCTTCGGCAACAATCCAAAATTCGCTTCTCTTCGCGTGTTTTTGCAGACTCAATCGATGCCCCTTTGTAATAACCAACGCTTTCAGATGCCATTTCCCCTTGCTTTCTGCAAAGTCACGAAATTCACCCCAGGGCTTGCGCACAATACTATGAAGTTGTTTTATATTAATTTTGGTCATTGTGATTGTGATAATAAGGATAAAATCTTTTGCATTAATTTGTCTGCTGGGGAAAACCTACCTTTTAACGGAACATAGAAGTCTCCTTTAACTCTACTTCTATCAGCCGAGACAGCGATTCCAGCCTCCTTTAGTAATTCGTAATCGTTATAGTTGTCACCCATGGCTAGGACATTTTTCTTCACCAGTTTAAAAATTTTCATTACTCGCCTCAAGCCAACGGCTTTAGTTTGATCTTTTTTTATTCCGATATCATACGCCTCGCCGTTCCAAACGGTATAAAGATTTTTTTCTTTCCTTACTATTTCTTCGATCTCTTTGACCCTTTTGACGCAATGTATGGTTATGATGAATTCTTTTGGCTCAAATCCTTTTATGCTACCGCCTATGACTTGTTTTAACCTCGGGAACACATCTTTCAAATATTCGAAACTATTAACATGCTGATATATTTTCCCTTTATACCAAGTGGCACTGCCGTTTTCGTAAGTTAAACTAACAAAAGGCAAAACTTCTCTGAACATTTCTTGAAGCATGTAAAGTCCTCTTCCAGAGCTAATATTTATCAAAAATCCTTTTTTATTGAGGTCTTTTATCTGTTCTATTTGTTTTTTCTCAATTAGTTTTGTTTCCAAGATGGTGGTATTGCCCATTTGTTTTATTTTCGTGCCTCGCGGAACAAGCACCCCATCAACATCAAAAACAATCAGTTTGATATTTTTCAGATGTTCTTTTTTAAGCTCTTTAATCGATTTCATATTTCTTTTTACAATTATTCACCAGCCAAGAACTGGATTGAATTTTGCCGCCCTTTCCGACATTGAAGACCATTTGGCAACCGATCGCTTGGCAGGTTGCCACTTCGGGAATATTATCCTCGTGTCGATCGCCACCATTGGCAAAAACATCGGGTCGCAGTTTTGATAATGCGTTACCCACACTCATGTCTTTTGGATTTTGAGGATGCGAAGTTATTAATACCTGATCTACGCACACCAACGCTTCCAGAAGTTCTTTGCGTTCGGTCTGCGGCATAAAAACGTAGCCCTTCTTTTTTATAAGCCAGTTATCATTATTCAGTATAACGCAAAGTTTATCTCCTAGCTTTTTTGCTTCTTTAAATAAGCGGACATGACCTATGTGAATGGGGTCAAATCCACCGCTTACCACAACCATAGTTTGTTTTTGCCGTTTTTTGTTGTTGGGCATAAATTTTTAGCATTTGCACAGTTTCAAAACTTTTAGAAGTTGGTTAACATTCGTCGTCGCAACGCCGACTACTTGATCGCCGCCGCCGTAATAAACAAATATTTTATTTCCGACAAGAACCGCGCCGCAGGGAAAAATGACATTTGGCACCTGCCCCTCTTTTTCATATTGCATTTCGGGTTCCAGAAGCGGCTCATCGGAACGGGCGATAATTTTTGTCGGGTCTTTGAGATCAAGCAAAAGCGCACCAACCCGATAAAATTTATCTTCTTCAGAAACGCCGTGGTAAAAAAGAATCCATCCTTCTTTAGTTTTAATTGGCGGCGCGGCTATACCAACTTTTTTACTATCCCACATCCCGGCTCTGGGAAAAATCCAGTTATATTCTCCAATCCAAGTTTTACCGTCAAAATTTAAACTAGAACTAAAAGCTGAATCAATATTATTGCCGCTGCGGTGAATAATAAAATATTTGCCCTTGATTTTTTCCGGAAAAACGCAAGCGTTTTTGTTGTCTATATCAGGCGGTGAAATAAGAACAGGCCTTGACCAATTCCATTTTTGCTTCAAAAATTCAGACACTTTTATCCAAGTCAGGGCTACTCGCGGAAGATTCTTGCCGTCAAAAGCAGTGTAAAGCATATAGATCTTGTTGCCGATCTTAGTAAGCCGAGGATCTTCACAGCCGGAATTTCCTTGCGGCTGAAGTTTTTGTTCAAAAGGTTCTCTGGGGGTATAAATCGGTTCTGGAGAACGGTAATCAATATGAATGCCGTCCTTGCTTGCGGCATAACCCAAAACTGAAGTGTTGTCTTCAGACATTGCTCGATATACAATGTGGATTTTTCTGTCCAAATAAAGAGCGCTGGGATTAAATGTTGCTTTAAATTCCCACGAATGCTCTTTCTTTGCGACAATTATCGGATTTTCTTTAGCGCGAATGAGTTTAATTGAATCGCTGCTTCCTAAAAGTTTTTCAATTAAGATGGGGAGGTCAATAAAGGCGAGGCAACAGGTAGTATCAGTCGCTCCGTAATACAGACGAATCAGGTTTTCTTCCAACATAGCGCCCGAAGGGAAAATAACATTAGGCACGAGGCCGATTCTCTCATAATATTCTTCCGGGGTTAAAAGCGGCGCTTTGGTGCGGCCAATAATTTTGAGCGGATTTTTAAGGTCAAGGAGAACCGCCTCAACGGTAAAAAGCCGCTCCCCAGAGAAATAATTTCTAATATAGGAGTAAAGCAAAATCCAGCCGTATTTTGTTTTTATGGGCGGAGCGCCGACTTCAATATGGTCTTGGGGGCGGCGCTGAAGCGGCAATGAATATTTTTCAAAATTTTTATACCATTTCTGCCAATACTTTTCTGACCAAAGATCGCTTTCTTTTTCAAACGAGGCAAGGCAAATTTTTGCCGGCGGTTTGTCTGTATTAACGGTAAGCACTGCCCACATCTTTCCGCCTATCTTTTCTGGGAAAAGCGCCATGGCTTTGGCGTTAAAGGGCGTAATAAGATGTTTTTTCTCAATTGTCTTTAAATCTTTGCTTATGGCTAATCCGACTCTGATTCCTTCTGTTTTGGGTGGCCAAGCAGAAAGAGCGGTATAGAAAATATAATATTTGTCGCCAAATTTTGTCACCCGAGGATCCTCGCAGCCAAATCGTTCCCATGGTTCTTCCGAAATAATAAAACGCTTCCGATTATAAAATTCAATACCGTCTTTGCTTTCAGCAATGCCTATGTCAGAAACCATAAGTTTTATCTTGGCCACTCTATGATAACGAGGTAACGAAAGGGCTCGATAAATAAGATAAATAATACTTCCTTTTTTTACCGGGCAGCCGTTAAAAACCGCCTCGGTTTCCCAAGGATGAATTCTTTGTGGTTTTAGTATTGGATTTTTGTCCGAGCGTTCAACGAACATATTATTTTTTCTTTAAGGTTTTAACTTTAAGTTTCGGTTTAGTTTCTCTTGCCAACGCTTCCACAAATTCTTCTGCGTGAGCCGAAGCAACGCAAACATAACTGTCCGCACCTCCGTAGTATACAAGAAGCAAATCATCTTTTACTACCGCACCGGTCACATAAACAACCCCTGATTTAAAACCAACATTTTCATAAAATTCACTCGGTTCTAAAACCGGTTCTTTTGAGCGGTGAAGTATTTTAGTTGGGTCGTTAAGATCTAAGAGCATCACCCCGACTTTATACTTGCTGAAATCGCCCCCCTCCATGGCTTGATAGAATACCAGCCAACCATGTTTGGTTTTCAGGGGCGGAGCGCCCGCGCCCCTAACCCAACTATCCCAGCAGTTTTTTCTGATTTTGCCGCTATAGCAACTTTTAATATATGTTCCTCCGTCAAAATTTAAATCATCAAAGTAATCTATTAAAATTTCGGGGCTGATGCTGTGCAAAATAGCGTACTTTCCATTAATTTTTTCCGGAAAAATCACCCAATTTTTATGAACTTCCCCGGGCGGCGAGATGAGTACCGGCAGTTTCCACTTCCACCTCTTGTTTAAAAAGTCATTAACTTTTATTGAGGTGAGCGCTACTCGCAATCCTTCATCACAGGCAGTATAGGTCATATACAAGGTATCTTCGTCATCAACCCGAACAATGCGTGGATCTTCGCTCCCCCCAAAGCTTCCGCCGGAAAAATAGGAAAAAATATTAAAAGAAGGACGTTGCCCAACTCGATGTTCATAAACCGGATAAGAAAGCCGCTCATCAATATGAAAACCGTCATTTGAGGCCGCGTAGCCAAAACGGGAAAGGCCATCTTCTCCAATGGCTCGGTAGAGAAAATATACTTTGTCGTTGAGCAAAATCACACCGGGGTTGAAAGTTTGCCAAGCTTCCCAACCGTTTTCAGCGCTTGGCGATATCATCGGATTCTCTTTAGATCTCACCAGTGCGGCTGTCTTTACTGATTTTTTCTTTTTAGAACCCTTTTTGTTCTTGCGTACGGCAACTCGCCTTGGAGAAGATTTTATTATTTTCTTTTTTGTCTTCATGTTATTTATTTACTTATAGTTTACCCCCCCCGATGATTTACGCAATATTAATTCCCATTGATCAAATCATCAACGCTTACATTTAACCCCTTCGCGATTTTCTTTAATGTTTCAATGCGGGGATCGGGCGTTGCTCCGGTTTCAATTTTAGTCAAAGTATGCAAAGTAACGCCGGCAAGTTTGGATAACTTGTCTTGCGAAACACCGAGTTTATCTCGATATTTTTTGATATTCTTTGCTATAGTTGATAAATCTTTTGACATTGTAGTAAAGTTTTACTATACTTTAATTGCATTACTTATTTCCATCTGTTATTATTAGTATATGCGATTTTTAAGATTTAATCAACTTCTTGCGGCGCATTTTGCGAAGCAAAATACAAATTCCGTCAGCGTCCAAAGCGATGGCGAGGCGGAAGGGGGGTGTGGGGGGAATTCCGCCTCGCCCGAGCCGAAGCGAAGCCCCGTCGCCCTGCTCGTTCAGAGCAGAGGTCAGCAAAAAAGTTTTCTGTTCCTTTTAGAAGAAAAAATCGGGCGGGCGCAAATAAAAAATTGCGAACAAAACTTTTTTGCGGAACAGCGAGCGAAGCGAGCGGCGGCGGGGCGGAGCGTTCAAAATTCGCAGTCCGGATTTTGTTCAAAGAAAGTTCGGATTTCGTCCAACAAACACCACACACACCCCCAAACCCCGCCAGTCGGCGGGGTTTGGGGGTGTGTGTGGACCCGAGGGGAATTGAACCCCTACTTCAGCAATGCGAATGCCGCGTAATGCCGTTTTACTACGGGCCCTTTAAATAAATTTTCAATTATTATATGCTAAAAACAGCACTGAAAACAATCCCATACCCCAGATTAAGGAGGTGATTAAGTTGAAAACCCTAAGAGAATTCTCAATCGACTGCCAGCAATTCAATTACGCGGATCTCGATAAGCTTCAGATGGCGGTTTTTATCATCAAGATGTTGCGCTATCTTGACCGGCAAACGTTCAATGCCGTAGCCGAAGGAGAAATCTTTAAAAACGAGGTAATGAAACCGCTCGAAACCATCGTCGGCTGGAACGAAAAAAACGATCAGGCCAGCCGAGAAATAGCCGAGAAACTAAGAGAACAGATTCAAGGAAAAAAAATTCCGGAAAAAGCGAGAACAATAAAAAAATTCTTGACTATCGGCGGCGGGTTGGCCGGGCTGATTACCGGCGGAATTGCTCTTATAAATCACAAAAGGAAAAAGAAATAGCGACAAAAACAACGCGCCGAGAGATGTTTCATTGAAACATCTCTCGGCTATTTTTTTATCGAAAACTAATTTTTAATATTTGCCGGATCAACGGTCATCGGATTTAAAAATGGAAATCAAAATTCCCAATCCCATGAAAGTGGCAAGCAAATAACCGAAGATGCCAAGAAGAGGATAACCGAAAATAAACGGCCCGATTTGTTCGCGCAAAACCAAAGAAGAGCCGACTATCAAAGCCGCCACGATCAAGCCGGAAGAAATGCGGCTGCCGGCGCGGTCAATTTCACGCGTCAATTTTTCCAAACCGTGATGTTCAAAATTAAATTTCAGCTTCCCGCCACGCAGTTTATGAATAATATCCGAGAAATCTTTCGGGAATTTTTCCGCCAATTTAACGCTATCGCGAAAAATCTTTTTCCCTTTTTCAAACAACTCTTCAAAACCGAATTCTTTTTTCAAAAAAAGATCGTTGATAAACGGCTTGGCCACGGAAATAATGTTGAAATCCGGATCGATTCTTTGGCCGTTATTTTCAACGACGGAAAAAGCTTTAATCATTAAAACCAAATTTTCAGGCAAAACCAGATTGTGCCGCACCGTTATTTCCAAAATATCCTGGTTCATTTTTTTGATTTTCAGGTTTTTTAACGGCGTGCCGAGAAAATAATCGAATAATTCCTTCAAGTCGCGATAAAGGCGGGTTTGGTCAAATTCATCAATAATAATCCCGAGATTTTCAAGAGCATGGATGCTTTGGTCCAGATCTCTTTCCATGATCCCCTGCATAAACTCCGCCGCGTAATTAACGGTTTTATCGTCGAGATAACCGACCATTCCCGCGTCAAGCATCGCGATGGTCGCCGGCGGCAGAACAAAAATATTCGCCGGATGGGGATCGGCGTGAAAAAATCCGTCTTCAAAAATTTGCTTAAGGGTGATCGCGGCTCCGCGCCTTGCCACTTCTTTGGGCTTAAAAATCCCTTTGTATTTTTCCTGAACGATATCGGTGATTTTGACGCCGTCGATGTATTCCATCGTCAAAACTTTCGGCGTCGTCATGTGCCAATAAACTTTCGGCACCCGAACGTAATCAATGTCTTTAAAATTAAAACGGAGTTTTTCAAAATTCTGCGCCTCAATCGTAAAATCCAATTCTTTTTCAATCGCTTTTTTGAACACCTTCAATATCAAACGCGGATGATATACCCAGCCATTGCGAAGATTATCGCCCAAAAAACCGATTAAATCGTTCAAAATCTCCAAATCAAGGTCAATGATTTCTTTGATGCGGGGCCGCTGGACCTTAACGGCCACCGTTTCCCCGTCCGGCAGAACCGCCTTGTAAACCTGGCTTAAAGAAGCGGCGGCCACCGGCTCGGTTTCAAAACTTCTGAAAAGCTTGGATAGCGGCTGATTTAATTCTCTTCGAATAATGACCTGGGCCTGAAAATTATCAAAAGGCAGAACGCTGTCCTGAAGTTTTTCCAGCTCCACGATAAAAGCCGGAGGCAAAAAATCCGGCCTGGTGCTCAAAATTTGCCCTAATTTAATGAACGTCGGCCCCAGTTCTTCCAAGGCCAAACGCATTTTTTGCGGCAAATCGGAAGATTCCGATTCACGACGTCTTTTGGCGGGCTTAATAAAATAATCCAGGCCGTATTTGGTCAGGACAGCCATAATTTGGCGGCTTCGCCTAAACTTGCGCCAGCTTTTTGCTCTAAACATAATCGCCCGCTTATTTGCTTAACTTGTTGATTTTGTCCCTTAATTCGTTAACTTCTTTTTTTGTCGGGATATTCATTTTTTCCAATACTTTCCCCGCGATTTCTTCAATTTTTTCTTCCAGCTCTTCTTTGTTTTTTTCTATGATCTTCAAAACGTCTTTCACGAATTTCGCTTCGTCCACTTCCGCTTCCTCTCCTTTCTTGATCAATTCCTTGATCACTTTTTCGGTTTTTTCGCGGCTCAAAGAAAAAACGCCCAAGCCGACTAAAATCGCTTTTTTGACTAAATCTGACATTTTAATTTATTGATATTAAATTAATAATTTTCATTCGACCTTTTAAATTTTTAATAAACTTAAAAATTGTCGGGACGCCGGGAATCGAACCCGGTCTTCACGAACCCGAATCGCGCGTACTGCCGGTATACTACGTCCCGAAAATCATTTTACATAATACTTCTTTTTTATTTCTTCTTCTATGCCGCTTTCAAATTCTTCTTTTTTCTCCCGCGCTTTTTTCGACGACACCGCCAATTCTTTATCGGACAATTTCCCCAATTCGCCGATTCTGAATTCTAAATCGTTTCTTTCGTTTTTCCGCGGATCTTCGATCACCTCGTCAAGCAAAATAGATAAAATCCAGCCAACCCTCGGTCCCGGAGAAATTCCCAGAATCTTCATTACATCCTCCCCGCTCACCTTAAGCATCTTCGGAGAAATCGGGTCCTTTTTAACTTTTTCAATCATAAAAAGCAGATGCCGCAATTTATACGGCACGGCTTTCGGCACGCCAGAACCGATTCGATCCGCCTCTCTTACCTTAATCAAATTATCAATGTTTTCCGGTCCGACGCGAGACAAAAACCGTCTGACGCCGGCAGCCGTTACTTCTCCAACATTATAATAAAAAAGATGGCAACGAACAAGATGAGAAACGCTCTCTATAAAACTTTTGGGAAAGCGCAAATTATCCAGAATTTTTGCCGCCATTCTGGCACCGACAACTTCATGGCCGTAAAAAGTGCAATCAGGCCCTTCGCCGCTCTTGGTCTTCGGCTTTCCCACATCGTGAAGCAAAGCCGCCATTCTGATTTCCAAAGAATAATTTTTCTTGGCGGCGTAATCCAGCGCCCGCAAATTATGTTCCCAAACCGCGTAAGTGTGATGCTTGTTCTGACCGACATTAATCCCCTCGCGCAACTCCGGCATAATATGGCGCAATAAATTGAAATCTTCGAGCATTTGAATTCCGGAAGAAGCGTTTTCCGTCATCAAAATTTTTTCCAGTTCGTCGCGAATTCTTTCTTTGGAAATCGCCTCCAGCAATCCCGCTTTTTTTTTAATCGCTTCCGCCGTTTCATCCGCGATGACAAAATTTAATTGGCAAGAAAAACGAACGGCTCGCATCAGTCTTAAGGCGTCTTCGTCAAAACGTTCCTCGGGCTTGCCGACCGTTCTGATTATTTTATTTTTCAAATCGTCCAGCCCGCCGAAAGGATCGATTAAAACGAATTTTGAATCCGGGGTTTCGGATTTTAAATCCAACGCCGCGGCGTTTATCGTGAAATCTCTTCTCGCCAAATCTTCTTCAATCGTTTCCGCGAATTTAATCTCGTCGGGATGCCTTTTGTCGGTGTATTTCCCCTCCAAACGAAAAGTGGTAATTTCAACGATTTTCAACCGCTCATCCGCTGAACCGGTTTTCACGGCGACCGTGCCAAATTCATTTTCATAAACGGTAGCGGGCTTGGCCGCCGTAGCTCCGGCGAAGGCGGCAAAAACTTTCTGGATTTCTTCCGGCTTGGCGTCGGCGGCAATGTCCCAATCGTTTGGTTCACGGCCGATTAAAAGATCGCGCACGCAACCGCCTACAAGATAAGCGGCAAAACCGGCTTCGCGCAATTTTTCCGCGATATTTAAAATTTCTTCCGGAATATCTGTTTTAATTTTCATAAAGCATTGAACTCCATTAATGTTTATTATATAGTAAAATTTTAACGCTGTCCTCGTGGTGAAATGGATATCACGACAGGCTTCGAACCTGTTATTGGGGGTT
>JASJPP010000020.1:0-41798 GCA_031432155.1 Patescibacteria group bacterium
GTTCGAGTCCTCTCCCGCGCACCAGAATTTGACTTTGCGCGAACCTTTTTTGAACGGAACTGACGGCGCGCTTCGCGCGCCAAACTGAATGCTCGGGCGGGCAAAAAGGAAGGGGGTTGGGGGGAAGGAATTTTTGCCCGCCCTCGCTTTCCGCCGCCGCCGAATTTCGTATTTCGCTTTGCGAAATGCGCCGCCAAGAAAATTTGATTTGTCTTAAATTTTGGTGTAACATCATAATATCAACAGAGAAGTGGATACTTCAATATAATGTTAATACCAAGCTGGTAATATGTCAAACAACCAAAATTTAGCAAAAAACATTGAGCGATTACGGAAAACCAAAGGGCTTTCGCAGGAGAGGTTGGCGAGATTGGCCGATGTTGCCAACAACACGCTTATCAAAATGGAATCGGGAGAAAATAAAAATCCAACACTTGAAACCTTAAAAAAGGTGGCGAAAGCCCTTGAGGTTAGTGTTGATGAGTTAATAAATTAGAAAACTATGGGATTCTTTTCAAAATATAACGAGAAAGAAAAAGCACTTCTTGACTTGTATGTTCAGCAATTTCAAAAAATGGGTATCCCCGAATCATCTAAAATGGCGGAAAACTTGCTTGATGAAGCAATAAAGGAAGCGAAGAAAGTTGCTCTCCCACCAAATGCTGGGGACAAAATTCTTGAGAAAGAAAAAACCGATGAAAACACACACAAGGTATTAGAAAAGAAAAGGCGAGAGGGGGTACGCGATGAAGATATAAAATGGTGGTGGAATTTGGATAATGTTGAGAGAATGATGATGTTAAAAGTTGATGAGTTTCATCGTTTAGCTTTACACATCAAATGTCGTCAAGACGATGGTTTATCAGTTGAACGGGCGGCGGAACAAGTTAGGAAGCATCACCCTATTTTTGGTAATCCAGAAGACACAACCCACACACAAGGAGACGACCGACCGCTACCAGAAGAACTAAAAGACAGAATCAATATTTATATTGAAAATCAATTTATAAATAATTCTGAAAAGTTCAAAAAAGAAATTGAGCAATCAACAACTTTCAACGCGTTGGTTAGGAAAGAAATTCGCGCTGGTAAACTTTAATTTATGACAGCCAATAAGAAAATAATTACATTTCTGATTATCGCCGCAATTATAGCAGGTGGATATTACTTTTTCTTTTCAAATAAAAATACCGAGGAAAGCACACAAACTACAAAGCAAGAAAAGGTTTCAAAAGCCGACATTATCGCAAAAGAACTTGCAGATACATACCAAGCAACTATCGGGTGGGAAGAAAATCTGAATTATACTTTGCAGGCACAAGAGCGATTGATTACTAGCAAACCAACTCTGTTTAGGGGTTATGTTGATGACATATTCAAACGCGATGGAAAAAACTTTATTCGGTTTTCGTCTTCGTTTTTAAGCTCGGCTGATTATGTACTAGAACTTGAATGTGCGCAACAGGTTGTAGATAAAATCTTTGCGCAAAAACCAGATAGTAAAGACTTTCTGAAATTTTTTGACGAGTACGCCATCGTGGCAAATATACAGGAAATAACCAAACCTATTTTTGCGCTAGAGGGCTCCGCGTTTTCTGAAGATGAGGTTGAAATCAATATTGAATCCTCTAACTTATTTACTGCAAAAGGGATTTGCGTGGATGTTGTTTATATTGGCGATGATGAACTATTTAACGACTAATCAATATGCAAAATAAATTTTTCAAAATTATTCTAATCATCGCTGTTATTTCTATTGCCTTTTTCTCACTAACTTATTTCACGAGGACGGTTATTGATGTTGGTTGTGCAAAAACAGGGAAACCGGAGGATGGTTGGAAGCGTCGTTTTGCAACAGTAAATTGTTGGTATTGGGAAAGGACAATCCAACTTCAGCAAAATTTTAACTAACTATGGACCAAGAAATTATTACAAACGAAGAATCCCAGACCATAACACTTAAAAAAGAAAGCTTCTTTAAGAAAATTTTTAAAGGGGTTGGTTTCGGTGGTCTAGTTGTGGGTGGTGGGTTTCTCTATATCTCGTTTACTATTCTACAATTTTTGTTCGTTGCTTTTGCGGGCTTATCAATGATAGGGTTGGCAATTTCATTATTTTCCGAAGGTTCAATAATTTGGGGACTGGTTGCCCTCTTTATAGGAACTCCTATAGCAATCGGTCTTGCTAGTTATTTCTTTATATTTTTCTTATTTCTATCAATTATCGCATTGATAATTTGGGGGATTATTTATATTTTTGGATTTAATGTTTCATTTGGCAGTGTGTGGGATGGGATTTGGCTAGTTATAAAAATATTGATTTTGGTAGGTATGGCCTTCTTTGGGATTAGCTCATTTATAGAAGCAATAAAAAAGAAAAATGTGATACTCTTTTTCAAAGAAAATTGGTTTTACATTCTCATTTTCTTTTTTCTTTTTTGGTTGTTTTTCTAAAATATAAGAATTATGAAAGCGAACAAAAAGAAAAATATCATTCTCGGTATTGCTACACTCTTTTTGTTCGCTGCTTTATTTAATGGCTGGCCTTATGGATTTTTTACTCTTTTGCGGTTTGTTGTTTTTGTGGCGTCAACTTATATTGCGTGGATGGCGTATGAGGCGCAAAAAGAAAAATGGATTTGGATTTTTGGATTTCTCGCGGTTCTTTTCAATCCGTTTATCGTTATTCATCTTAACCGCGAAACTTGGGGTGTTATTGATTTGATTGTTGGGATATTTATGATAATTTCGGTGTTCGTGCTAAAGTTAGAACGCAAGCCAAGCACGACTTGAAATTTTAAGCGGCGCGCCAGTTTCACTGGCACGAAATTCGGCGGCGGCGGAAAGCGAGGGCGGGCAAAAATTCCTTCCCCCCAACCTCCTTCCTTTTTGCCCGCCCGAGCGTCAAGAATTCTTTTCAAAAAAGGTTCGCGCAAAGTGTATAATTACAGCACCAAAACGAAACTTAATCCTTTTTCAGATATTTTTTGATGGGCTTCCATTGCGGAAGCCCATTGTTTGGAAAATAAAAAACCTATTAGTTGGATTCTGGCGCGTTTGTTTGACGAAATCCGAATCTTTTTTGAGCAAATCTGACTCGCTCGGGCGAGGCGGAATTCCCCCTGCCCCCCCCTCCGCCGCGCCCTCGCGGGAGGCCAGAATTTTTTCGCCGCCTTTCATTTATATCTTACCCCCTGACGACGTCGACCAAGTCGGCCCAATCAACGACTTCCGCAGGATACGAATTGAGTTCGTAGTTATCTATTTCTACGGTTACCGTCCGGCTTTCTTCCCCGAGCTTCTGCCTTGTAAAATCCGCGTTGCGGAAGCAAAAGTAAGGACGGACAGCAGGCGAACCACCACGCACCGGTAAGGCCGGTAAGCGAGTGAGCGAAGCGGCGTCGGAGACCAACATGCAGTACCCGTCGAACCCGATCTCAGAATGCACAGCACTATATACCCCCGTTATTTCAATAGGGCCTCGTAGAGTTATTCGTGCGTTCTCTGGCCCGATTTTCATCATTTTCGGATCACTGGAATATTGCCCGGTATTAAATGGTGCGGCATTCACGACAGTCATTGCGCCGAGGATATCTCCCACCGATACAAAAGCAGGGCTTGCGTCGTTCTGTATGCGACTGATTATTTCATCAACCGATAGGTCATTGCCGAGCCGAGCGCGTAAATTATTGAGCAATGTTTTGTGGCCTTTCTCCAAAATTGCTTCTTCAAATGTACTTGCATATCCTGTTTGCACACGAATAAAAGTAAGTTTGCCGTCTGAATAGTCATATTTACCCTCGCTGGTTTCCACTCCGTTAAAATCAGATTCCATAAGGCCGGGGAACGCTTGCAAGTACATCGGCGCGGTAAAGCCGCTGTCAATCGGTTGTCCGAAGTTTTCTACTACGAAACTTTGAAGTTTATTTGTAAACTCGGCTGACTTCTCGGTAGCAACTCCGTCATGAGATTTAGGAAATACGGCATATCTATTCAGCGCAACGAACGCAAAAAGCAAAATTACGGCGATGCCCAAAACTATTAAAACAATAATTGCTTTTTTCATCTAAAATATTTTCTATTCACGGACATAGATTTACTTCAACAACTTATCAACTGAAACATCCAGCGCATTGGCGAGCTTTTCTAAAACCACCAAAGTAACATTTACCTTGCCACCCTCAATCGCGCTCATATAGCTTCTGTCCATATCAATAGCTCGGCACATGTCGCCCTGCGACATACGCTTTTTCAATCGTATGCGCTTGATGTTCTCTCCTAGTTTTTTGGAAATTTGGACCATACTTATATTACCACTTTACCAACTATTGCGCTACTCCTCAATATGGAGGTATAATCCCATGTATGGTTTCTTTATTTGAATTGGCGGCGAAAAAATTCTGGCCTCCCGCGAGGGCGCGGCGGAGGGGGGGGTGTGGGGGGAATTCTACCACGCCCGAGCGTAGCCCCGCCGCCTGCTCTGTCAGGAGCAGAGCCGAGCAAAACATTCTTTTTTCTTAATTCGTTCAGTTTCCGCTCAAAAAGGGTTCGCGTAAAGTGTATAATTACAGCGCCAAATGTAACTTTGTCGGAATTGACCATTGTTATATATGGTGGTATTATATCAATATGCTCGATAAAATTTTCGAAGTTTTTAGAAAGGTTGATCGGACGATAAACACAGTGGATGGAATGCAACGTACCGCCGAACGGGTGGAATATCAGGCGCAAAATTTGAAAGGCGGCTCCAGAAATTTGAAATGGATTATTTTGGCGGTCATTTTGGCAATCGCCGTTATTTACGCCGTTTGGGGACAATAATTTTTTTATGAGCGAATTCAATCAGTCATCAAACGAGACTGTGCCGGAACCGCCGGCGCCGAAAATTTCCATCAGAACTATGGAGTCGGACATTAAATCTTTGGAAACAAGCGGAGGAGAATTTTTATCGCCCGAACCGTTTATTTTCCGACAAAAAGAAGCGACGGAGGAAAAAAACGAACCGCGGGTGGAGTTGAATCTCGGCAACATCCCCGGCTATACCGGACCGGAAAAATCCGTTTTTTCTTCTTCCGACGCGTCAATAGCCGTTTCGGAAGAAAAAATCGCGGAAGAAAAATCGCCGATTACTATTAAAGAAGAAGAAATTTCAAAAAACAAAATTATTTTAACGGTAATCGGCGTAATCGCGGCTGCCGCTGTTTTCTGGATGATCGGATATTTTGTGGTTTATCCGTGGCTTTTTTCCAAAGAGATGCCGCCGGTGAATTAAAGTTTTTTATTATGAACTTAGAACAATTAAAATCAAAATTGGAAGATAGCAAGGAGAGGATTGAAAAAGAAATTTTGGAACTTCAAAAAATCACCGATTTCGGCAGCGATGTCGATTCTTTTGAAGAAGAAAGCAGTGAATCCGAGCAGTTTGGCAATCAATTGGCGGTGGCGCAGGATTTGAGGAACCAATTGGCCGATATCGAGACGGCTTTGCGTAAAATAGAAAAAGGAACGTACGGCAAATGCGAGAAATGCGGCAATGCGATATCCGACGACGTTCTCGAAATAATTCCCGAATCAAAATTGTGTAAAAATTGCAAAAGCCGCTCCGCGTTAAATTAATTTAATGGCTAAAAACTTGGCAAAAGTTTTTTCGGCCGAATTGGATGGGATTGACGCCAGACTTATTGAGGTGGAGACCGACATCAACGTCGGTCTCCATTCTTTTAATATCGTCGGCTTGGCCGACAAGGCGTTAAACGAAGCCAAAGAACGCGTGAGTTCGGCCCTAAAAAATACCGGCGTCAAACCGCCGACAAAAGAAAATCGCAAAATTACGGTTAATCTGGCGCCGGCGGACGTAAAAAAGACCGGTTCCCAATACGATCTGGCTATCGCAGTCGGCTATTTGTCGGCGACGAAACAGATTAAAAATTTTGAAACCGGCGACAAAATTTTTATCGGCGAGCTTTCTTTGGACGGCAGCTTAAGGACGGTTAACGGAGCTTTGAGTATTGCCCAGATGGCCAGGAAGCTAAAATTCAAATTTCTTTTTTTACCGAAGAAAAATGCCGTTGAAGCGGCGGTTATTGGCGGAATCAAAATAATCGCCGTTAACGACTTGAATGAATTGATTGATCATCTGGAAGAAAGAAAAAAAATAGACGTTTGGCCGACGACGGTTTTTAACGGCGGATATAATCCGTCGTGGACGGACATTTCCGGCGTTAAGGGACAAAAAAACGTCAAAAGAGCTTTAATGGTGGCTGCGGCCGGCGGGCATCATATTTTAATGAGCGGTTCGCCCGGCGCCGGTAAAACAATGATGGCTCAGGCTTTGATTTCGATTTTGCCGCCTCCTTCGCTGGAAGAAGCCGTTGAAATCACCAAAATTTACAGCGTTGCCGGCTTGCTTAAAGAAAACGATTTTTTGAATTTTCGTCCGTATCGAGCTCCCCATCATACGGCTTCGTCCATCGCCGTTATCGGCGGCGGCGGCAATCCGAAGCCCGGGGAAATCAGTTTGGCGCATCGCGGCGTTTTGTTTCTGGACGAAATGCCGGAATTCCGCCGCGATTTGTTGGAGGCCTTGCGTCAGCCGCTGGAGAGCGGCGATGTTCGAATTTCCCGCGTTAAAAACAGTTTGGTTTTCCCGGCGAGATTCTTGATGGTGGCGGCGATGAATCCATGCCCTTGCGGTTATTTTTCCGATCCGGAAAAAGAGTGCCGCTGTACCGCCAATGAAGTTTTCCGTTACCAGAAAAAAATCTCCGGTCCTTTAATTGACAGAATTGACATTCAGATTGAAGTACCGCGCGTCAAAACCGAAGAATTGATGGAAAAATCTTTTCAAGACGACGGCGGTGAAAATGAAAGCGAAGAGATCAAGAAATTGGTTTTAAAGGCGAGGAAAATCCAAAAAGAACGTTTTGCCGGCAAGGGGATTGGTCTTAATTCGGAAATGGATTCGAAAACCGCGGATGAATTGATAATTCTTGATAAAAGCGAACAAGAGTTTTTAAAAAAAGCCATGGCGAAATCTTTCATTTCAGCCAGGGGTTATTACAGGATTTTAAAAATCGCCAGAACCATTGCCGATCTGGAAGAATCGAAAAGGGTTAAAACGGAGTATTTGGCCGAGGCGTTTCAGTATCGGTTGAGAGAAAAAGAATAATTTGTTTCTTTATTTTGCCAAAGGATTTTCGGCGCCGCGCACTTCAAAATGGAGATGGCAGCCGGTGGGGCCGTGAGTATTGCCGGTGTTACCGATGTTGCCGATGAGTTTCCCTTGATTGACGTATTTTCCTTCGGAAACGGCTGTTTTGCCGAGGTGGGCGTAAACAGTTTTCGCGCCGTTAGGATGTTCAATTTTAACATAGGCGCCGTAGCCGCTGTTCCAGCCGTTTGAAGCGGTTTCAATAACCAGCCCTTCGGCTGCCGCGTAAACGGGAGTGCCGCAGCTGTTGGCGATGTCAACGGCGTTGTTGTTGTGCAGCCCGCCCCAATTCCAGCCGGCGGCCGGGATGATAAAATAATTGTTTTTTTCGATATTGTCGGAAATCGGTTCGACGGACAAAATAGCCGGGTTTAAAACGGCCGAATCATTGACTAAAATCAATTTGCCGTTGTCGTTGAGATTTTGAGATTTACCGCTTATTATTGAAGGAGAATTGAAAAGCGCGGCTTCTCCGTCGGTCGGGCCGCCCAGCGATTGTTTGGCCGAGACGATTGAAAAAGATAAAGCCGGTTCATTGCTTAAAATTAAATTGGCCGTCAGGGCGACGGCGCTTAAAACAATCGGTAAAATATATGAAATTTTCCTTAATGCTATACTAATTTTTATATGATATTACCATATTAAAAACATGTCAAGAACGATGCTGGGACAGCATTTTTTGATCAATAAAAGCAAATTAAGCGATATTGTTGAAGCGCTTGATTTGAAATCCGGCGATACGGTTATTGAAATCGGACCCGGACACGGAGAGCTTACCGATGAATTAAGAATTTCCGCCAGAGGCGGATCCGCCTTTGGCGGAAAGAATAATAAATTAAAAATAATTGCGATAGAAAAAGACGAACCCCTTTTTTTATTTCTGCGAAAAAAGTTTTTCGGCGATAAGGATATCGAAATTATTCGCGGAAACGCGTTAAAAATTATTCCGGAACTGACCGAAAATTTCAAGCCGAAAATCAAGGGTTATAAAATCGCCGGCAACATTCCTTATTACATTACGGGCCATCTTTTGCGTATTTTGGGCGAGCTGAAAAATAAGCCGTCTCTAATCATTTTGACTGTTCAAAAAGAAGTGGCGGAGAGGATTTGCGTCCTTCGACGAGCTCAGGATAAACCGAAAATGAATTTGCTGGCCGCCAGCGTTCAGTTTTGGGCTGATCCGGAAATCATCGGATATGTTTCCAGAAAAGATTTTCAGCCGTCGCCGGAAGTGGATTCGGCGATAATTAAATTGTCGCCGCGGATCGGCGTTGATTTAGCGCGGACTAACGCGGAAAATTATTATAGACTTGTCAAAATTCTTTTTAAGCAGCCGAGGAAGACGATATTGAATAATTTAAAACCAATGGCCGGCGACTTAAAATCGTTAATCGAAAAACTGGAATTATTGGGCGTAGATTCCAATGCTCGGCCGCAAGATTTGAGCGTTGAAAATATAAAAAAACTGGCGGAATCGCTTGAAAAGAATATAATTTAAAAGATATGATAGCCGGTTTTATTGAAAAACTTGAAAATACCGATATTTGCCGTTTATTTCGCTTATATTTTATCCATCATTCTTTTTTACGGCTTGAAATAAATATGCGGCATAATAATTTATCCCCATTGTTTTGGCTCTTAAAAATTGTATAATAAACAATAATGGATTCTGTTAAAATCGCTGTGTTTTTTTTAATCGTTATCGTTGGTTTAAGCAGCATATATTTTGTTTTTAAAAAATCTTCAGACGATAAAATTTCTTTTTCGTCGTTTAGCAACGGGAAAGAAGACGAGAGTCAAATCGATAAAAATCCAACATTTGCGCCGTTTCAATTTAACACCGATAAACTAAAAACCGAAAATAAAGCAGGCGACGGCTCTTTAAATATAATTGCTAAAATTGATGATTTAGCCGATAAAATTCAATCGGAATTAAAAAAATCCGAAATTGCGCCGCCTGAAAAATTAAATATTCAATCTGCCGGCGCGAAAGATTTTGAGGAATATTTGTTGGCGCTTTTAGAAAACGGGAAAGAAGTCGGTTTTACCAACGAAGAATTTGAATTTTTAAAAAAGGACGAAAATGGGAAGCCGTTATCGGTGGAAGAGTTGACTATATTAGCGATTAACGGAGCTGATTTGGTTGAATTAAAAAATTCATTTAAGGCGTGGCAGGGGATAGACGAAAGATTTTTGGAAGTTTTAAGAAAAATAATAATTAATCCCAAATTAATAACCGCTCATCAAAAGCTGATTGCCTGGTATGAATATCACGCGCAATTCGCAAAAAAATTAAGCGCGGGGAATTTATCAGCGAAAGAAATAAAAAAATTACTCGATCAGTATTCGGAAAAAGCGGTAATTGACGCGCCGAAGTTTTATCAATCTTTGGGATTAAAAAATAATAATTTAATTCCGACGGTTAACGCTCAAACAGAAGCGGTTTTTTATCATTTCGGCGGGCAAGTGGAATCGTGGGGTGATGTTTGCACCACGGGAATCGCTTTTTACGTTGGTCCGCCGCGCGGCGGCCTTTTATGGATTTATTACTGGACTTGGGCGGTCAATCCTTACCTTTATAAAAATCTTTCTCCTTCGGCCTGCGTTTTGGGAAGAGCAGTTTGGGGACCGGGATGGTGCAATAAAGGATATGTAAATTACGCTATTGGAATGGCTACGGTTGTGTATTTCGGTTCCTCGCTTCCGGGCTGTCCAATGTTGTAAAAATATTGCCGGTAAAAATCGTGATTATAACTCATAAAATTGATTATTAACATTGTTTCAATAAAAGAATGAGGTTATAATAAATAACAATGAAACCAGTTAAAATCATGGTTGCTGTTTTGGTAATGATTGCCGGATTGGCCGGCTCTTATCTAATTATTAATCCGTTTCAAAAGGATTCTGTTTCTGATTTGGCTTCTCAAACTGAGACGAATAATAAAGACAATAAAAATCTTGATAACGGAGAATTTAATCAAGATATTATTTCAACGCAATTTGAAGAAGAAACGCCGGAATTAAACGAAGAAAATGTTTTATCCGGTAATCTTACTGAAAAATTTACCGCTTCCGTTTTTGAACGGATTGAGCCGTCCGAAATATCGGATAAAAATGACGCGATAAAGCTTTTTTCGGAATTAAAATCGGAAAATTTACTAAACGATATTTTTAAAAACGCTCAAACTGATTTTAATCTTATATCTGATATTGAAGAAGGCGGAATAAAAATTTCTCAAGATAATTCAAGAGAGGCCAAAATTCAATATCTGAAAGCCATTGAAGAAATTACCGAAAAAGATTTCGGCGATTTTAAAAAGAATTACACGGAAGTGATTCTTGACAGTTTTCAAAAACTTGATTTTTCTTCAGCAAGTCGTTTGGCCGGTATTTATAAAAATTTAGCCGGCGATTATCTGCGCTTAAGCGTTCCGCCGGATTTTGCCGACATTCACAAAAGAACGATTATTTATTTTAAAAACGCCGAAATTGTTTACAAAGCGATGAGCGAATACCAGAACGATCCCGTTAAGGGATATTTGGCCCTCGAGATGGTTGATAAGTTGGCGGCGGAAATTGAACAAATTCAAATCGTTTTAGAAGAAAAAGTTAAAAGAATTTGAAATGAATTTTCTTTTATTGAAAAAAACAGGTTCCGGCGCGATCATTTTCTTTTTAATTCTATTTTTGGTTTTTTCTCCTTTGGGGGATATTACTCCGAAGGCCAACGCAATGACTTTTGGAGAAGCATTAGGGAAAGCGGCCGCGGCTGGCGCGGCGTGTTTTGCTGCGTTTAAGGCGGAAGAATATGTTCTTTCATTAAAATTAGACGATGCACTTTCAATAGCAGAAGGGAAAAAAGAGAAAGCAAAATTATTATTAGATGAAAGTATTGTTTTGTATGTCCCCGTTGTTGACAGATCGGCACCTCCTCAGATGACGGGAACAATGGTTTTAAAAGATCAGACGCGAACGTCTCTTGATAAATCTAAAGATTGTATTCGCGATGTGGTGGCGAAAATTATCGGAGATTGGATCGTTGATCAAGTAGTTATTTGGATCCAGGGCGGCGGCAAGCCGCGGTTTGTCACCGACTGGAAAAAATTCACAAGAGATGCCGTTAACGCCGGAGTCGGAGAAGCGGTTAGTCAAACCGGCGCCGCTTTTCTCTGTTCGCCGTTTAAGCTCCAGGTTCAGATAGCGCTTTTGCCGGTAAAAAGATTTCAGCAGAGATTGGAGTGTACTTTAGACGGTATCGTTAAAAACATCAATAACTTTTTTGGAGATTTCCGTAATGGCAATTGGATCGCTTATCGGCAATTATGGTATCCGCAAAACAATTATTACGGCACTTTAATAATGGTGCATGACGAAGCGGTAGCCAGGGCATTGGCGGAGAAAAATGCGGCCGAAGAAGAAGCGATCGCCGGTCAAGGATTTATGGGAGTAAGAAAATGCAGACTTGTGGTTAACGCGGAAAATCCGGAGGGTTATGAAAAATGCAGTATTGTGACTCCGGGTTATGCTGTTGGAGAAACAGTCGCCGAAGCGATTACCACCGATATCAGGTGGGCGGAAAACATTAAATCCTGGACTTCCGCCGTGGTTAACGCTCTTATTAACGCCGCGATTCAAAAAGTAATGAAAAAGGGATTGGCTTCCGGCGACTATCAATATTCTTATTCCAATTCCGAATATGATTATAAAACCGGAACTTTGCCGACAGTTAAAAATATCCCGGAAAATTACGGTTTAACTTATGAAGACATTACTAATTGCAATTCATTAAGCGGTCAAGAAAGAGATAATTGTTATGAAAATTTAAAAAAAGAGAAATGTGATAAACTTGAAAACGAAAAAGACAAGAATGACTGCCGGACGTTATTAGACGAATTTCTTCAAGATCAAAAAGAATATGAGCAAACTTTGGCTAATGAACCGAAAACACCTTCCGAGGTTCCAAGCGGAGGAGGCGGAGGAGGTGAGCAATGTACGGTGGTTTCTTCTTCGGATGGCGGAGCTTGCTCTAATGGAAACACGGAATTAATCCGTACTTATAGTTGTCCATCATTGTCTAAATGTCAGGAACGCGAAAATAAATGGTCCAGCGAAGGGAATCAAATTACAGAAGGATGCAGTGAATCCAATGGCGAATATATGATTTCGGCTATTTTCTGCACATAAACGATGTTAATCGACATAATTGTTTATAAATATTTACAATAATTAATATAAATGAATCAACAAAACAGAAAAATTCTTTTAATATTTGTTTTGCTGCTTTTGTTTTTTTCGTCGCAAGCATTAACAGTTAACGCACAAACCGTTAAAAATGCGATTGGCTCTCTTGCCGGTCCTTTCGGGTTGCTTCTCAGCGGCGGGGCTGGTTCCGTTATCTCCGGTGTCTTGGGCGGAGCAATAGGTTGGATAACTTTCGTAATAATTTATATAACATCTTTAATTGCCGGAATGCTTTTTTCGTTCGGCGGTTTTTTGATTGAGTGGCTGCTTGAATTAAATATGAAAGTATTGGATTTGCCGACCATTAAACTTGGCTGGGAAATCATTCTCAATATCGCCAATCTCGGTTTTGTTCTGGCGATTATCATTATCGCTTTTGCCACGATTTTCCGAAGGGAAACGTACGCAATGAAGCAAACGCTTTGGAAGCTTGTAGTGGCGGCCTTGCTTGTCAATTTCAGCCTGGTTATCGCCGGCGGTTTTATCGAGTTTTCCCATATTTTCGCCAATTTTTTCATTGATCAGGCAACACCGACAGTCGGTGGTTCAACAAACGGAGTTGTGTCTTTTGCCAACGCCTTAACGGCAAGCATTGAACCTCAGAAATTATTGGCGGTTAAAAGTATTTTTGAAGGGAGTGGAGGCGATGAACTTAAGGGGAGTATGGGGACTACCGGTATTACTTCTGCGGCCGCTAATCTTATAATAAGCATGTTTTTTATATCAGCTTTTGTTTTTATCGGTGCGCTTGTTTTTCTTGCCATTGCCATAATGCTTTTGATCCGTTTCGTGGCTTTGGGAATTCTTTTGATTTTAGCCCCGATCGTCTGGCTTTTCTGGATATTTCCGGCCACCAAGCATTTATGGAATCAGTGGTGGGAAAAATTTTTGCGTTGGACTTTTTTTGCGCCGGCGATGCTTTTTTTCCTTTATTTGGTGATTAAAACAAACGAGTTGAAAGGCGCTTATTTTATGGACACCATTAAAAAGGCAAGACTTGCGGAAGGGCAAGCAGGAGTAATTAAAGCGATGGAAAAAGATTTATTAATTAATGATCCATTGCTTGTGTTGGGGCAGATGGTAATCATGATCGGTTTAATGGTGGGCGGTTTGATCGTGGCGGATAAAATGGGCATTTCTTTCGCCAAAGCGGCTTTGGGCGCGGCGCAAGGCGGCGGCAAAGCGTTTGGCGCGTGGGCGGGAGGAAGGGCTAAACAATACGGAACAGCTCCGCTTAGGGCAAAACTTTGGAAAGACGAGGAAGGCAAGAGAACCAAATCGTTTGGGGAAAAATCCGCGGAATGGGCGAATAAAAATTGGCTTACTCGTCATACTCTTGGATACGCGGCAAGAGGAATAACTCGTTTAGAAACTACTGGCGGAGAAAATGTTTTGAAACAACACATAAAGGCGGCCGGAAACATGAGCGACGCCGATCTCAAAGCATCCACTTTAACGGCTAGCGGTCCGCGCAAAATAGCCGTGATGAAAGAATTGCAGAAAAGAAAATTGCTTGGCGATACGACGAACGCAAAAGATCTTATTAACGGGGGAAATCAGTCTTTGTTTGGAAGATTCAGGCAAGGCGCGTCATGGGGTGATATTGAGCACGGGGCAAAGATGGACGTAGAAATGGCAAAACAATTAAGAGAAACAGGCAGTGTGTCGGCAGAATCAATTGAAAAATTCGTTAAAACATATAAAGGAAAAGATATTGAACAATCGGCAATTAAAGATCTGTATAGCGGAAAAGCCAAGCTTGGATTATCAAAAGATGCCACTAACGAATTAGGGATAGCATTTGCCAAGGCGCTTGCAAAAACAAATTATCAAATGGTGCCTAAAATTATACCGCCAATGAACGCCAAAGAACGTGATAATTTTTCAAGCATATATAATCGGGTAGAAAAAACCGAGGAAGCTGAAAAAGCATGGATAAATACAATGAACAATTTTGCAACGGGTTTTTCAGCGGAGACGCCGACAACAGGAACAACTCCACCGTCTCCGACGACTTAAGCGCTGATTAACAAATTATGATTCAAATCACTAAACAACAAATTGATGCGAGATGGGATATTTTACCGGTTAATTTGCGGGAAATTTTGTATTCGCCCGATTACGGGAAAATAATCTGGGATGTTTGCGAAGCCAATCATTTAACAAATGAGAAAATCGGGAAAATCGCCGGCCTTTGCGGTTACGTGATTATGGGTTTTATTCATCCGGAAGATTTGGCGAAAGAAATTAAAAACGCGACGGGAATTCATTCTGAAATTGCCGAGACAATAGCCAAAGAAATTGATCGTAAAATTTTTACACCCATTGGAAATGAGATTGACAAAATCTACGCGCCGGCCGAGACATTGGCGGAGAAAAAAATAACGGAAGAAAACGCGCCCGCCGAAATTTCCGTAAATCACGTCATCGACTTAAGGGCCAAGCCGGAAGAAGCGGAGCCGATAGGGCCGTTGCCGGCAATGCCGAGACCGGAAAATTTTACCGACGAAGAACTTGTTGATTTGCGGACATTTGAAAAATCCGGCGGCGCAAAAGAAGAAAAAGAAAGCAAGCCGGCCGGAGGATCGGACGCTCCCGTAATTATTCACAAAGAAGCGCAATTCAAGCCGGTGCCGACCCTGAAGCGCTCTTTGGGCGGAATGTTCAATTTTCTCAAAAAAGAAGAAATTCCGCCTCCGCCGGCGTCTTTACCTGTCGCCGCCCGGATTGAAATTGAAGACAAAGACAGAAAAGAAAAATTTGAACCGGGAATCGCGAAAACCGAAGATCCGAAAATTCGCGTGGTTCATTACAGCCAATTTCAAACTCCTTTGGCGCCGCCGGCTCCAACTTCAACTCCGGCTCCAACTTCAATCCCGACTCCGACTCCGTCCCCAGCTTCAACTTCGGCATCAATTTTAAGCTCAATTCCGGTTCCGCCGGCGGCAAAACAAACAAGCGAAGGCAATGTCATTGATTTAAGGAATTTTGAAATAAAACAATCCGATAAACCGGAATGACATTGACAATGCAATTTCAAACCCCTCAATTTATTGAAACGGAAAATAAAATCATCGGCCCGCTTACCCTAAAGCAGTTTTTTTATCTGGCTGTCGGTTTTGGCGTCAGTTTCACGTTTTTTTTTATTTTAAATTTCTGGCTCTGGTTTTTGATAAGTTTGGTTGTCGGCGTTGCCGCTCTCGGCTTCGCTTTCGTTAAGATCGGCGCTCAACCGCTGCCCATTATGGTTTCGCGGGCTTTTCTTTATTTTTGGCAGCCGCGGCTTTATCTCTGGGAAAGAAAAGCCGAGAAAAAAACTTTTACGATTCCGGAATTACCCGAATTCCCGCAAATTCCGGAGGCGTCTCCGGTTCAAATAGTTTCGGCGGAAACGCAGAGAATAAAATTGAAGAAATTTTTCGGGGAGACGCCGACCGTCAAAAAACTTTGGCAGGATTTGATGACGACCAAAACTCCGATTCCGCGGCGCGAAAAAATTTTAAGAATACCGGGCTGGCAAACGCAACCGAAAGAAAGTTTCCAGTTTTTCAGAAAATCAACCGGAGAAAAAGGCGTGGCGAGAAGAATGGATTACAGATAACGAATGGCGGAAAAAGACTTTTTACTGTAAAATGTAAATAACATTATGAAAAAAGAAGCTCAACCGACCCAAGATTTAGTTGACGTTGAAGATATCAAAAACGAAACGATTATTTTGAAAAACGGTTCGATATGCCGCGTTTTAATGGTTTCGGGGATCAATTTGGAGTTGAAATCCGAAGAAGAGCAAAACGCCGTCATTTTCTCTTATCAGGGCTTTCTAAATAGTCTTGATTTTCCCGTCCAATTTCTTGTTCATTCCAGAAAATTAAATATCGAGGGGTATCTCGAGGAAATTAGCCGGCGCAAGGAGTCGGAAACCAATGAATTGCTGAAAAATCAGGTCGCCGAATATTCCGAATTTATCCGTTCTTTCGTGGAATCAAACGCCGTTATGTCAAAAAATTTTTTTGCGATCGTGCCTTATTATCCGATAACGGTGCCGCAAAGCGGCAAAAAAATGTTTGATTTTTTGAAATTGGGCGGGCGAATAAGCTCTTCCGCTCTGGAAGATCAAACTTTGGAACAAAAAATGGTTCAGCTTAATCAGCGCGTTGATCAGGTTATCAGCGGTCTTAATCAAATCGGATTAAGGGTTGTCGCTTTAAACGACGAAGAATTGACGGAATTTTTTTACAATCTTTACAATCCGGAAACGGTGGAGAAAAAAGAATTGAAAATAGCTTATGGAGAAGATTAAAATAACCCAGCCTTACAAGGCGAGCCGGAAAGACGTCAAAGACGTTATCGCGTCGTCAGGCGTGGAAATCAATCCGAATTTTTTAAAAGTCGGAGGAAAATTCGTCCGCACGATTTTTGTTTTTACTTATCCGCGTTATCTTTCGAGCGGCTGGTTTAATTCAATAATCAATCTCCCGAATTTGCTGGACATTTCCATTTTTGTCCATCCGGTTGACACGGTTTTGGCGCTTCGCAATCTCCGTAAAAAAACGGCGCAGATAGAAGCTCAACTGATTGAATATCAGGAAAAGGGGCTGGTGAGAGATCCGGTTCTGGAAACGGCTTTCAAGGATATTGAAAATCTCCGCGATCAGCTTCAGCAGTCGCAGGAAAGATTGTTCAATGCCGGAGTTTATCTCGCTCTTTACGCCGACTCGCTTGAAGAGTTGAACAAGCTTGAAGAAAAAATCAATCACCTGTTTGAATCGCAGCTGGTTTACACCAAGCCGGCGACTTTTCAGCAAATGGAGGGTTTTGTTTCAACCTTGCCGCTTTGCGCGGACAAGTTGCTGATTCACACCCCGCTTAATTCCGGCCCGATTTCTTCTTTTTTCCCGTTCGTGGCGACTGATCTGACTTCCGACGAGGGGATTCTTTACGGCATTAACCGCCACAATAATTCTTTGATTATTTTTGACCGTTTTTCGCTGGAAAACGCCAATTCGGTGATTTTCGCCAAAGCCGGAGCGGGCAAATCTTACGCCGCCAAGCTGGAGATTTTGCGTTCTTTGATGATGGGGACGGATGTTTTGATTGTTGATCCGGAAAATGAATACAAGCGGCTGGCGGATTCGGTCGGCGGCAGTTTCTTCAAGATTTCATTGAGTTCGGAACATCAGATAAATCCTTTTGACATCCCCGTGATTCCCGAAGACGAGGATCCGGCCGATATTTTCAAATCGCATGTTTTGAATTTGACCGGATTGATTAAATTGATGCTTGGCGGCAAGGTGACGCCCGAAGAAGACGCTTTGTTGGACAAGGCGATTTTGGAAACCTACGCTTCCCGCGACATTACGCCGGATAAAAAAGATTTTTCCAATCTGGCCGTGCCGCTTTTGGAAGATCTGCAGACTGTTTTGGCGAATATGGAAAACGGCCAGGGGCTGGCCCAGCGTTTGGAAAAATACACCCGCGGCACTTACGCCGGATTCGTCAACCGGCCGACCAACATTGACATTAAAAACCGGCTGATCGTTTTTTCGGTGAGAGATCTTGAGGAAGAGCTTCGGCCGATCGCGATGTATATCGTGCTGAATTTCGTCTGGACGCTGGTAAAAGCGCAGTTGAAAAAAAGAATTTTGATCATTGACGAGGCATGGTACATGATGAAATATCAGGACAGCGCCGCTTTTCTTTTCAGTTTGGCAAAAAGAGCGAGAAAATATTATCTGGGAGTGACGACGATCACCCAGGACGTTGAGGATTTCATCAATTCTCCCTACGGGCGGCCGATCATCACCAACTCGTCATTGCAGTTTTTGCTCAAGCAATCGCCGGCGATGATAGAATTGATCGCCAAAACTTTTAATTTGAGCGAAGCGGAAAAAGGGCTTTTACTGGAAGCCGAGATCGGCGAGGGTTTGTTTTTCGCCGGTTTGAAGCACGTGGCGATCCATGTCATTCCCTCTTATTTTGAAGATCGGATTATCACCACCGATCCGGAGCAATTATTGGAAATAAAAAAAGAGGAATAATATGGAAGGAGAAAAAAAAATCGGTTTGCCTGAAGCGATATTAATGTTTTTTGTGGTTGCTTTTGCCGATATTTTTGACGTTGTGACAACGATCAGTCTCGCCGTGCCGGTTTTGGGAGAAATACTGATTGTCCTTAATTGGTTTGTGGATATCGTTGTTTTGGCAATTATCTGGATTTGGCTTATAATAAAAGAAGAGATCGGCGCGCGAATAATGATAACATCCCTGATCGGCAGTTTGGCGGAATTTATTCCACTGCTCGACGTGCTTCCGATAAGAACAGTGGTTTTGCTTTTGACGATTTACATGATCAATCATCCGAAGGTTGCGGACGCGGCGGCGAAATTGACGCCAAAAGGCAGAGCGGCCGGCTCTGTCTCTAAAACCTAAAATGAAGCACAACAACGCAAAATTGAAAATTTTCCCAACAATTCTTATTTTTAGTTTTTCATTTTTGGTTTTTAGTTTAAGCAACGCGCAATCGGCGCCTCAATTTTTGGCTTCTTGGAAAGCGGACAGTTATGTTCCTTCATGGTACGGCGGGAAAGCTTTGCCGAGCGCCGGATCAAATATTGAAATAAGTTTTAATCTTATTGACGGCGGCAAAATCGTCGATCTTTCTAAAACTAAAGTGCGTTGGTATATAAACGATGAATTGACAGTAAATGAAGAAAGCGGTTTGGGAATAAAAACATTAAAATTTAAAGCGCCGCAAGAGGTGGTTGGAGAAATAGAAATAAAAATCGTCGTTATCGGATATAAAGAAACGGAGATTGAGAAATTTATAACGATTCCGATAGAAAAAGTTGAAGTTGTTATTGATTCGCCTCGTTATGATCAAAAAATCAGTCGAGAAAAAAATTTTTTTAGGGGCATTCCTTTTTTCTTTAATATCTTAAAAATCAGCAATCTTTCCGTTAAATGGATAGCCAATGAAAGAAATCCGGAAAATATCGGCGTTGATCCTTGGCGGCTTGATTTGAATATTGACACACAAGCTCCATCGGGTTTTGAGATTGATTTAAAAGTAGAGGTTCATAACGTATTAAACCAGCTTGAATTCGCGGGTAAAAATATAAAATTACAAATAAGATAAATAATTAATTTATTATGATAATAATTTTGGTTAAAAATTGGGTTAAAAAAAATTTAATAACAAACATAGTTTTTTTAATTTTTATTTTTCTTTTTTTCGGTTTTCTTGGAGTTTTCGCGGCGGAAATAGATTTAAAATATCTTCCTTCCGACGTCGGTCAAAGCCCCGTCAGTTTCGTGTCCTGGTTTTACGGTTTCGCTTTGGGGCTGGTCGGCATCGCCGTTTTCGGCGTAATTATTTACGGCGCGATTTTATACACCATTTCGGCCGGCAACGCGTCAAAACAGGCAGATGCCAAAGAATGGATTACCGCGGCGATATGGGGGCTTCTTTTGCTCCTTGCCGCTTATTTGATTCTTTGGACCATTAATAAAGACATTGTTGATCTTAATAAAATACAAAGTTTTCTTGAAAAAAAGGTTGAGCCGATTCAAACAACGCCGTTTCAGGGCGGAGGCGGAACATTCGGCGGCAAAGGCGGCGAAGGCGGCTGGGAAGGAAGTGGATGCGGCGACGACGAAATGTTTGTGATAACCGGAGCCGGCGGGGAAGGCCATTGTCAGCCCAAATCAAACGGCGGCGGGCAGAAAATAGACGAAGGAGGGGCGGTGGCTTCCGGCAGCTTGTCTGAAGAAGACGCAAGAAGCATATTGGATTATCATAATATACAAACCAAAAGTCCTTGTCCCGGCGGACAAACCAGCAACTGCGTTAATTTTAACGGCATGAAAGAAGAAACTATGGCTGAAATAGTTACTTTAAGTAAAGAAGTTGGTTCGCAAAACGTTTTTATAACGGGCGGGACCGAAGCCAAACATAAAGACGGTGTTTACAACCATAGCAACGGATATAAATTTGACGTCAGGCCCAATTCTCAATTAGACGATTATATCGTTAAAAACTACGAGTTTATCGGGAAAAGAGATGATGGCGCCGACCAATATAAATCTCCAGGCGGAGCGATTTACGCGAAAGAAGGCAATCATTGGGATGTTTTAGTTAAATAACAAATAAAGATATTTTATGAAAAAAACAATCGTCATAATCATTGTTGTTCTGGGGATTGCCGCTCTCGGTTCCGGAGTTTATTTCGCCTGGAAAAATTCCAAACAAATTTTAACGCCGCCGTCAAACGGAAAATCGGATTCCGGCGTTGATTACGGCGTTCAGGAAGGCGTTGAAAACAAAAACGGAAAACTGAAAATTATCAGCGGCCAGCCGGTTTTTGATTATTGGGCAAAAGCGTCTTCCACGTCCGGCGAAGCTGAATTTTTTTATATTAACCAAGACGGCTTGATTTCAAAAATTCGGAACGGCGCGCCTGAAATTGTTTCTTACGAACCGATTAAAAATCTGCAGGCCGTCAAAAAAAGCAAAGACGGCAAGTACGCGCTCATAAAATTCGGCGGTTCGACAAATCCGGATTTCAGCATTTTTGACACGGATAACAATATCTGGGAGCCGTTAAACGGCGCGACCGCCGCCGATTTTTCGCCGGACAACAAGCAAATCGTTTATTTGGAGAACGACGGCGATTTAATGATTAAAAATTTGAACGGATCCAAACAGAAAGCGACAAAAATTATTTCCATCAATCAAAACGATCTCGATCTTTCCTGGTTGACGAAAGACAGAATTTTTTTGGTTTCAAAGCCTTCTTATCAATATACCGGCGAAATTTGGACAGTTGACGTTAAAACCAAAAAACTTAATTTGTTCGCCTCCGGCCGCGGCTTGATGATCGGTTGGTCGCCGGACGGGGAAAGAGGGTTGATGTTTAAAAGCGTCAACGGGCGTTCTTATGAAATGAATTTGATAAACAAAGACGGATCGGCGCTGGCGAAAATTGAATCAATCGTTTTGCCGGAGAAATGCCTTATTCTCCAGTCAAAAATGTATTGCGCTGTTTCGCAAGGGCATAATTTTTTCAATGATCCGAAATTGCCTGACGATTATCTCAAAAGAGCCGTTTATTTCAAAGACGCTTTTTATTTGTTTGACATGATCGGCAATTCGTCGGAATTGTTGTTCGCTTCCAATCAGCCGGTGATAGACGCTTTTAATTTGTCATTGGCCGGCAACCGGCTTCTTTTCATCAACAGATATGACGACAAACTTTACGCTTTGGAATTATAATCAATGAAGCGGTTATGGCAAAAATTTTTGCTTTACGCCAAACTGCCGGAAATGCGGCTTTTTTGGTTATCTCTCCCTTTCGTCGTTTTTCTTCTGGCGATTAACGCTTTTTATTTGCCGGATATCTGGCTTCTGATCAGCTTGGCGATTTTTTTGGCGCTGATCGCCGTGTTGATTGTCAATAATCTTCGTTTGGCGCGCTCCAATTTGGAAATTAAAATAGAAAGAAACGAATTGGAAGGCGTTATTTCCAATTTGCGCGACGGCGTAATCGCTTATGATCCGAATTTCAGAATTTTGATTTTTAATCCCGCGGCCGAGCAAATTTTTAACATAAGAAACAAAGAGGTGATCGGTCAGGATTTTTCGCCGGCGCGCGGCCAGGAATCGCGTTTTAAATTATTGACTCAGGTGATTTTCCCGTCTTTGGCGCCGCTGGTTATAAGGCGTTCGGAAGCCGGAGTTTATCCTCAAGTCATCGATATTTCTTTCAGCGATCCCAAGATGGAATTGCGGGTTTTCACCGATAAAATCAGCGATCCGACCGATAAGCTTCTGGGTTTCGTCAAGGTGGTTCGCGATCGAAGCAGGGAAGTTGCTCTTTTGCGTTCTAAAACGGAATTTATTACGGTTGCCGCTCATCAATTACGCACCCCTCTAACCGGCCTTCATTGGGGTTTGGAAACATTGATTAAACAGCCGTCCGGAGACGAACAAAAAGAAATTCTTAACAATGCCCTGGACGCTTCGTCCAAGCTTTTAAGGATCGTCAATGATTTGCTTGATGCCGCTAAAATCGAAGAAGGGCGTTTCGGTTATAAGTTTGAAAACGTTAATATCGTAACTTTTATTGAAGACGTTATTAAAGAAGTCGGTGATTTTGCCAAACAGCACAATATCAAGGTTTATTTAAAAAGGCCGGATGAAAATTCTCTCGCGGCCTCCATTGATCCGCAGAAACTGGGAATGGTTTTGTGGAATCTTCTTGATAACGCCATTCGTTATAACGTCAAAAACGGCGAAGTTGTCGTCGGCGTCGAACGTCTTAAAGACAAACCTTATTTTCAGATAAGCGTTAAAGACACCGGCGTAGGCATTCCTCCCGACCATATAAACCGGTTATTCACCAAGTTTTTCCGTTCGGAAAACGTGGTTAAATTCGTTCCCGACGGTTCCGGCCTCGGGCTTTATATCGCCAAAAATATCGTCAGGCGGCACGGCGGTGAAATTTGGGCGGAATCGCAAATTAATCGCGGAACGACTTTTCTCTTCACTATCCCGACGGATTCAAGATTGATCCCGTCCAAAGAAATAGTTTACGAAGAAGAATAGGGCATGCCGGAACTTCCCGAAGTTCAAACGACAGTCGATGATTTGAATAAAAAAATTGTCGGCCGTAAAATCACCGGTGTTTGGTTTGACGCGTCTAAACTGATAAAAAAACCGAAAGCCCGGGAACTGGAGACGCGGATTAAAGGATTAAAAATTATCAATGTTAAACGAAGAGGGAAAAACATTTTAATTTATTTAAAAAAATGTCAAATGTCGGGCGTCAAATGTCAAATGTTTTTGCTTTTGATTCACCAAAAGATGACCGGACATTTGCTTTACGGCAAATGGGGAATTAAGAAGGTTCATCGTTTAAGGTTCATCGTTAAAAGTTTTATAAAAGGACCGCTTGAAGAGAAAGTGAACGATTATATCCATCTGATTTTTTATTTTGACAACGGCTGGCAGTTGGCGCTTTCGGATTTAAGAAAGTTTGCCAAGGTTTTATTCGGCGATAAAAACGAAATTGAAAAATTGCCTGATTTGGCTAAAATCGGGCCGGAGCCGTTGGGGAAAAACTTCAAAATCTCAAAGTTTAAAGGTTTGATAAGCGGGGAAAAAGGGAAAATCAAACAGGTTTTAATGAATCAGGAAGTAATCGCCGGCATCGGTAATATATACAGCGATGAAATTTTATGGAAAGCGAAAATTCATCCATTTAAATCAGCCGGCGAGTTATCGGTTAATGAGTTAAATGGTTTATATAAGGCGACAAAAGAGATTCTTAAGAAAGCCGTGAAATTGCGCGGAACTTCAATCAGTGATTATCGGGATACGGTCGGCAAACCGGGCGCTTACGCCAAGCAAAGATTTGTTTATCGGCGCGAAGGCGAATTATGTCGGCGTTGCAAAATAATAATAAAAAGAGTTAAAATTGGGGGAAGAAGCGCTTGTTTTTGTCCTAAATGCCAAAAATTGTAAAAAAATACATTTTTGTCGTCGGCGGAGTAATGTCTGGAGTCGGGAAAGGAGTGGCGGTTTCTTCAATAGCCAAAATTCTCCAATCCCGCGGTTTTAACGTTACGGCCGTTAAAATTGATCCCTATGTCAACGTTGACGCCGGCACGATGAATCCTACCGAACACGGCGAGGTTTTTGTTCTGGAAGACGGCATGGAATGCGATCAGGATATGGGAAATTATGAAAGATTTTTGAACTGCGACTTGCCCTCCGCCAATTATATGACTACCGGCAGCGTTTATTGGTCGGTAATCAATCGGGAAAGAAATCTTGGTTACGACGGACAATGCGTTGAGGTGGTGCCTCACATTCCGCTGGAGGTTTTAAACAGAATTGACAAGGCGCTTGTGAAAAATAAATCCGAAATCGTGATTGTCGAGATCGGCGGGACGGTTGGCGAGTACCAGAACATTTTGTTTTTGGAGGCCGTTCGAATGCTGAAAATAAAAAAACCGGACGACGTTCTTCTGGCTTTGGTAAGTTATTTGCCGCTTCAGGGGGAGGGGAACGAATTAAAAACCAAGCCGACGCAATACGCGGTGAGAACTTTGAATTCAGCCGGACTTCAGCCGGACATTGTTATCGCCAGAGCGCGGATTCGTTTGGATAAAAAACGTAAAAACAAAATCGCTTTCAATTGCAATATCGCTGAAGAAAACGTCGTTTCGGCGCCGGACGTGGAAAATATTTACGATGTTCCTCTTAATTTTGAAAAAGACAAGTTAAGCGACGTGATTCTTAAAAAACTTAAATTAAAATCCGGAAAACGAAATCTTGGCGATTGGCAAAAGCTGGCAAAGATCATCGGAAATGCCAAAAAAACGGTTAAAATCGGCATTGTCGGCAAGTATTTCGCCACCGGCGATTTTGTTTTGTCGGATGCCTATATCTCGGTCATTGAAGCGATAAAGCACGCTTCATATTTTTTCGGGCGCAAACCGACAATTGAATGGCTTAACGCCGAAATTTTTGAGAAAGAAAAATCAAAACTTAAAACGTTGGATGATTACGACGGCATTATAGTGCCGGGTGGTTTCGGTAGCCGCGGAGTGGAAGGCAAAATCGCCGCCATTCGTTATTGCAGGGAAAACAAAATTCCTTTTTTTGGGCTGTGTTATGGAATGCAGCTGGCCGTCGTGGAATTCAGCCGTTCGGTTCTTGGCCTCAAAAAAGCCAACACCGCCGAGATTGATCCGAAAACTCCTTATCCGGTCATTGATATTCTTCCCGAGCAGAAACAAAAAATTGCCAAAGGCGATTATGGCGGGACGATGAGGCTTGGCGCCTGTCTGGCGGAAATTAAAAAAGGAACAATCGCTTACGGCGCCTATAAATCTTTTTTAATCACTGAGCGTCATCGCCATCGTTACGAGGTTAATCGTGAATATATCGGAGCGCTGGAAAAAAGAGGATTGGTTTTTTCCGGTTTTTCGCCTGATCGGAAATTAATGGAAATTTTGGAGCTCCAGCGAAATCTCCATCCGTTTTTCGTCGCCACTCAGTTTCATCCGGAGTTTAAGTCGCGCCCGCTTGATCCGCATCCGCTTTTTAAAGAATTTATCAAAGCGGCGATATCTTGATGATAATTTTTTTATACGGTCCCGATTCTTATCGGCGGCAACAAAAATTAAACGTAATTGTTGATGAATATAAAAAGAAATATTCCGTTTTTTCCTGCGGTTATTTTAATCTGGAAAACGGCGACGATTTTGAACGGCTGAAAGAATTTGCTTCTCAGCGTTTAATTTTTGACAGCAAGCGTTTGGCGGTCGTAAAAGGGCATCCGGAAGAAGAAATAACAGGTGAATTAAAGAAGTTTTTAGATGTTTGCGCCGGATTGCCCGACCTGACGCTTTTGGTTTCCTGGGACAAAAAACCTTTAAAAAAATTTGAACCGGTTTTGAAAAAAGCTTTTTCGGTTGAAGAATTTTTAGATTACAGCCGCGAAAAAATGGTATTTTTCGTCAAAAAAGAAGCGGCTCGGCGCGGAATCGTTTTAAGCGATCGAGCCGCCGATTTTCTTGCGGATTTTTTCGCCGGCGACAACTGGGGGTTGATTTCCGAACTTGATAAATTGAGTTTTTTAAACAAAAAAGAACTGGACATCGACGATTTAAAAGCGGCCGGCGATTACAATCAATCCCCGAACATTTTCGGTTACATAAATTCCGTTTCAAGAAATTATCGCCTCAGTCAGAAAATGTTTATGCTGGAAAAACTTTTTATTTCTTCGGAAGAGCCGGCAAAAATTTTTAATATATTGGCCGGTTTGGATCGGTTGCCTGATGAATTAATCCGCCGATTGGCCGATTACGACATCGCGGTAAAATCCGGCAAGCTTGATTACGAAGAAATCCTGTTGAGTTTGGTTTTGGAGTGAGCGGGCGATGGGAATCGAACCCACGCTTGGACCTTGGAAGGGTCCCATACTGCCACTATACGACGCCCGCTTATTTTTTAAATTTATCACTCATCGTTGATTTTTTCAATGTTTGGTGATAAATTAAATAAATAATGATTAGCGGATTTTACTCTAAAATTCCTTGGCGGATAAGGATATTGCTTGTTTTTCTGCTGATAATTCTGGTTTCTTATTTTGTAATTCGTTTTTTGGCGATTGAGCCCAAAAACGTGCCGGAAGAGTTTTTAAGAGCCAGACAAGAGGCTTCATCGATCGCCGACAGCATTGTTTCTCTTTCCGGCGAATCGGCGAAGAAAATAAGCGAAATCGCGGAATTGGACAAAAAACGCGAATACAGCGAAGCGTTAAATTTGATTGTTCAAGAACTGGAACGTAATCAGCAATCAAGGGGAAAAGCCGTTGAATTGTCCAAAAAATTGGAAACAATGGCGAAAAATCTTGCGGATATTTCTCCGGCTGAAGCCGGGCAAACGGCTTTGCAGGCCGTCAGTTCGGAAACGGCGTTGATCAGCCGTTTGATTACTTACAACGATTATCTTTATCAGCTTTTGGAGGTGTTGCGTGGAAAGTTTTTGGGGAAAAATGGCGGCGATAAAATCCAGGAATTGATCAATAAAATAAACGAAGAATCTTCGGCGATTAACGATCTGAATAAAAAATTCAATCAAACAATGAAAGAATTTGACGGAGAATTTTAAACCCGCGACATTCTTTTGTTTTTTTGTCGGGACGCTGGGAGTCGAACCCAGCCCTCATGCTCCCAAAGCATGTATACTGCCGATATACTACGTCCCGGTAAATTTCCAATAGGGGAAAAGCGCATATGTAACACTATGCCTGGTTCAAACGTTAGCAAATTCTTTTTCACCTGTCCACTTGCAACAAATAGGCGATCGCTTGCCGAATTTGAAAGTTAAGACTATGCCCCTTTCCGGTTTATTTAGGTGGAACTTATAATAAAAACATGACTTATTTAAATCGCAATAATCAAAGCGGACAAGATAAGGTTTATGCGTGTCCGATGCATTCCGAAATTAAGCGGGACAGGCCCGGCATGTGCCCCGAGTGCGGCATGAACCTTGTTCCTGAAAAGAAAAAAAATCTCAAAAATCATGACGCCCGAGATAAGCACGCCGGCCACAGCGTCGTTATGCCTGCTCGTCGAAGCCGCGGCATAGGCGGGTTTTTCAGAAAATTTTGGATCAGTTTGATTCTTACTATACCGGTAGTTTTGTACGCCGACGTTGTCGAGAAAATTTTTAAATGGTCTCCACCGGAGTTTCCCGGATCGGAGTATTTACAGTTAGCGTTTGGCTCAATCGTGTTTTTCTACGGCGGATGGGTATTTCTTGCCGGAGCGCGGAGAGAAATTAAAGGCAGACTGCCGGGCATGATGACTTTGATTGGCATTGCTGTTTCCGCCGCATATTTTTGGAGCGTGTACGCGGTCTTTGCCGGCGCGGAAGCTCTGTTTTGGGAGCTTACGACATTGATTACAATCATGCTTCTCGGTCATTGGCTTGAAATGCGCGCGGTCTCCGGAGCGCAAGGCGCGCTTAAAGAACTGTCAAAGCTTCTTCCCGACACAGCAGAAATCATTCGTGACGGCAAGACGGAGATTATTCCTTTGTCCGAACTTCGGGAGAATGATATCGCGCTCGTCAAACCGGGTACGAAAATTCCGGCTGACGGCACGATCGTTGACGGCGACTCAGACGTGGATGAGTCCATGGTCACCGGTGAATCAAAGCCGGTTTCCAAAAAGCAAGGCAACGCAGTCATCGCCGGAACAATCAACGGCGACGGCGCCCTGAAAATCAGAGTCGCGAACATCGGGGAAAAGACGTTCCTGGCCGGCGTTATGCGCCTCGTGGCCGAAGCGCAGGCGTCAAAATCCCGTCTTCAAACGCTTTCCGACAGAGCCGCTTTTTACCTGACCGTAATCGCCGTTGCGGGAGGCCTCGTCACGTTGACCGCCTGGCTTGCGGCCGGCGCGGAAATCGGCTTTGCGGTCGCCCGTCTGGTGGCGGTGCTGGTAATCGCGTGTCCGCACGCCTTGGGACTCGCCGTGCCTCTTGTCGCGTCAATCTCCACGACCAAAGCGGCGCAAAATGGATTTTTAGTAAAACAGCGTCTTGCGCTTGAGGCCGCCCGAACCATAGACGCCGTGCTTTTTGATAAAACAGGAACGCTCACAAACGGAGAATTCGGAGTGGTGGAGATTTGGGGCGTCGGCCGTTACTCCAAAGACGAGATTATAGAATTGGCCGCCTCGCTTGACGCATTATCCGCGCATCCGATCGCGAAAGCGGTTGTTGCCGAAGCAAAGAAACGGGAAATCCCGCTTAAAGAAGTAAAAAAGTTTGAGACATTGAAAGGCAAAGGGGTGAGAGCGTTTATTGACGAAGGAGAAGTTATGGCGGGCGGACCGGCGTTGCTTAAAAGTATGAACGTCGGTATTCCCGGCGAACTCTCGGAACGCGCCCGAGACGCGGGTAAAAAAGGACAAACCGTCGTTTTTGTGATTAAAGACCGGACGCTTTTGGGCGCGCTTGCTCTTGCCGATGTTATCCGCGAAGAATCCCGCGAAGCGATTAAAACGCTTAAAGCTATGGGAGTTCGCGTCTCAATGATTACCGGTGATTCCGAAGATGTTGCAAAATGGGTTGCCTCTGAGCTTGGCATCGATGAATATTTTGCCCGGGTGCTTCCTCATCAGAAATCTGAAAAAGTGAAGGCATTACAAAGTCGGGGCTTAAAGGTTGCAATGGTCGGCGACGGCATAAATGACGCCCCTGCCCTGACGCAAGCCGATCTGGGCATCGCCATCGGAGCCGGCACGAATGTCGCGATTGAATCCGCGGGAATCATTTTGGTAAAAAACGATCCTCGGGATATCGCGAAGATAATCAGACTGTCCCGAATGACGTATTCAAAGATGATCCAGAATCTTTTCTGGGCTACCGGATACAATATTATTGCGCTGCCTCTCGCCGCCGGCGCGCTCGCATTCAAAGGAATTATTCTTGGCCCGGCCATAGCCGCCGTGTTCATGTCAACGAGTACGATTATTGTCGCCATAAACGCCATGCTTCTGCGAAGACGCAAAATTTAAATGGCGGTGTTTTTTGGACAAATTTCAAATGTATTTTGGACAAAATCCGCAGGATTTTGACGAATGACACTTGCGCCTCGGCCGCGCTCGACAAGCTCGCGCGGGGCAACGCCCAGTGCGCGCAATAAGCCCGTCCGCTAACGCGGGCGGCTCCCTAGACCTTAACAGCTTTATACGATGAAAAAAAAGACAAAGTCGAAAAATATTTTATCAACTTCTTTAACAAATATGGCAGGACAGTTTCAATAATCCAAAACGAAACTATGACATACAAGACGATGAGAAAATTGTTATTGAAAAAGTTTTCGAGCTTACTTGTATCAATGCCAAGATATTTTATCGTAAACCAAAGAAGCAGATGCAGGGAAGAATAAAATACTATTGGCCACTGTGGTACTTTGTTGCCAAAAAAATCAATTTGCTTTGCTTGTTTATCTTCCTCCTTAACCTTAGCAGAATCTTTGTTTCTGCCCACGCGTCCTTCCATTCTTGAGCTAATAATTTGTCCGTTCAAGTTTTCCTCCTGAAATAAAAACTCGTAGGTATATTTATCGCCGGAAATGAGCAGAAGCAAATAATGTCCAAAATACGAAACAATTTTGGGTATCCACGGCAACCAGATTCTCCAAAATCTGAGTTTCGCTCTCAAAAATAAACCTCTTATTGGTCGCGTTGTTTTTATGTGTTTTCCATACACCTCAAGCAATGCTTCATTCCCAGTAATTTCCTTATTTCCTTTATAGATTTTCTCCGTGACGGTATCATAGAAAAACTCGTCGCGAAACTCTAAATCAAGTGGTTCGTGGAAATTTTGTCCCGTCCGCATTCTTATGCCTTCAAGTACTTCTTCTCCGTATGTGGCTTTGATATAAAATGCTTTTCTCGTCGAGCTTTTGTCATCAAGTATTTTATTTGAAATGTAGAATCCAATTTCCGACACATTCTTAGTGTCCTGAGGATTTAATTTTTTCTTACAACCAAAACCTAATCGGGTATCGATATAGGGTGTAACGCTATAAAAACCATATTTTTCAAAATCAAATTTGGCTCTCAGTCTTTTGTTTTCCTCACTTTCGATATGTTCAGTCATATTATTTCAAATCTAGAACATCCCAACCCTTAAGCGATGAATCGTGCGAATACTTGGCATTGCGATTGATTTTCCAGCCGTTTGGCCCGTCTTGAACGGCAATGCCGCCGCCAAAACCTTTCCTGCCCTTGAGCCATGCTTGTAGAGCTTCTGCTTTGTATTTTGTGTCGTTGCTTTCGGCAGTAATTCCGGCTTTTGTATCAACAATCAAAACACCGTTTTTCGTCTTCACGATCCAGTCGGGGTAAAACAGTTTTTCTTTGTTCTCGTCGGGATTGTAAAAGGAAATTGAAAAATGTTCGCTTCCGGTGTCGCCGTTTTTATGCCACCAAATGACACTTTTATTCTTGGGAGATTCGAGGAAGTCAATAAATTTTCTTTCATTGTTTGTACCTCCGAATAGTCCAGCGGGGATTTTTTCAAACCAAAACGGCTTCATTGCTGACTTCTTAACATTCAGCTCCTCATATTGGTCGGTAAAGAATAACGCTTCGCGTGGTATTTCGATATGCTCCACGCGCTTCGCGCGTGCCGCCTTTTTGTTCACTTCCTGCTCACGAATAGGACGATATGCCAAGAGCGCGTCGCCTATGATAGGCGCAAGCGCGCCTGCTTCGCTTACCAAATCATTCACGATAATTTTGTAAGCGTCGGCACGGGAAATTTTGAGTTCCTCCACGAGATAAATGTTCAGAGCCGTCTTGAGCTTGCCCCATGAACGCTCCGGCGCGAATTTGCGGTTTTCGTCGGTTTGCTTGGCGACAATTTTGAAGCACAGTAAGTTATACAGACGCTCAAGGTCGTGGCGGGACATTTCCTCGTCATAACTTCCGCCCTCCTCAAACAGCTCTTTGGTGAAATTGTCGTAATCGTCAATTTCCACGCCGACAATCAGGCCGTTCGTTACTTTCGGCTTTAGGTTGAGTTTCTTAGTGTCCAGTTTTTTGTCCGCTACTTGCTTAAATGTCATTTGGAAAGAATCGCCCAAGTCGTTATAGTCCGCGCGCGTCATAAAGACGGATTCCAGCTTGATCGGCTCAACATTCTTTTTGCGATAACTGCCATTGATCGCGGGACGATTTTCAGTCTTGGACTTCTCATACTCTGCCAAAACCTCATTTCGTTTGTAGTTAGTGTAGAGATAACCAAGATTAAGTTCGGGATGAGCAAAGTGTATTCCGAACGGCATACGCAAAATGCGGCCGACTGTTTGTATCGCAAAAGTTGGATTCTTTATTTCGCGGAACATCACCAAAACGCCTGCGCGCGGACAATCCCAGCCAGTTGCGGCGGCTTGCTTGAACAAGAGAAATGAAACTGGAGAATTGCTCTTTTCCAAGTCCTCAAGATTTTCCTTTTCTTTGGAGAGCCAAACGGCGATCTCGTCGATTTTTATGCCTTTGTGTTTTAGATACTCAAGCACAATCGTTTGTTTGTTCGTATCACCAGTTTCCTTTGTCGCTTGGTCGTCGTTCGGGAGCTGAATCAAAACAAGCGGATTGACTTCAACGCCGAGCTTTTTGTACAGCTTAATCAACTCAAGCCGCTTGTTGTAGGCAAGCTCTAAAAGCATTTCGTCTTGGTCAAGTTTCTTGACGGCTTTCTGCTCCAAATCTTCCTCTGTTTGGAAAACGATTTTTTCTTTGATCAGCCCTGCCTCAACGACATCGCTTCGCTTGACCTCAACATATCCGGCGGTGTCGGCGCGGGTAGGGATGTATTTCGGCGTTGCTGACACGCGGAGCGTGATCTTCGGCTTGATAAGCCCTTCCACCACTTCCAGCGCAAGGTCGGTGTCGCTTCCGATGTGTTCCTCGTCAATAATTACGACAATTTTGCGTCCTGCTTCGTGCGTTTCGTTGATGAAATTATCAAAAGTCAAACCCTGCTCGTTTTCGCGGCGCAATTTTCGGCTTTCTTTACTTCGTCCTTTAATTTTCTGCCAGTTTATAAAAAAGACATCGTTTTGGCGGAGCTTCTCGCGGGACAGGTCATTTAGATCAATCAAATCAAGCTCGCTTGCTCCGCCGTAATAATCAAAAAGTTTTTTCTTGCTTTGCTCGTATGAATCCTCGCTGAATGAGAACCATATAAACGCCACATCATTGCCCGTAAAGCGCGGGTCGCTCACTATGTCGCGCAAAAATTGCGCCAGCATTATCGTCTTACCGCTTCCGGTAGGCGACTTGAAAACGAGCGGGACATTTTGATTTGGCAATTTCCACAAGCTCAAAAATTCGTCTTTGAGCTGTGATATTGCCGTTTCTTGAAATGGTTTTAGCGCAAACATAGTTATATCCTGTTGAGCTCTTTATAAACTTCGATAATCGGCTCTGGAATATCCTCGACCCTGATATTCGCACTGGAATACTCGCCTTTATATTCGTTCTTGCCCCAACTGAAAATATACAAAGCCGTCGGCAGATTTTTCTTTTCCAGTTTGGCAATCAACTCTGCTAATTTCGCCTTATCTTCTTTGAAGTAAATCGCCACGAGCTTGCCTTTCCCCTCAAAAATCTGCCACCAGTCATTTTTCTCAACTTCATTGAGCGCGTCCTCGCGGACGGCAATCATTTCCCCAGCTTGGTAAGTAATGCGGATTTTCGCCTCGTCCGGCACTTTATGGATTTGCTCAATGTCTACGAGATCGGTTTGGTAGTGGAAAAGATTGCTCGGAATACCAGCGACCTTTTCGCTCTTTTTATTCTTGTATCCGTTAATGACGGCCTTTATTCGCGGATAGCAAACCGATTCGGCAATCCCGCCGTTTCCGCCATTGTTGTTTTCGTTGTTTGTGCAGAGAATAAACTTGCGATTGCCGCCGTCAATTTTGTTCATTTCCAAAACGGCGTGTCCGGTTGTACCAGACCCAGCGAAAAAGTCCAAAACATTTGCGTGTGGACGCTCGCCAACAACAGCAAACAAACAGTCGTAAACTGTATGGAGTGATTTTGGATAATCAAAATCGGAGCTAGGAACAATCTCGCGTAAAAGTTTTGCCCCATATTCATTAGCGTCGTATTTTTTATCAACCCAAACCGTCCGATACTTTCCAAAATCCTTACCGATTTGAATTTCTTTGCCACTTCTACCGTCCGTTACACGCAAGAGGTGTTTTATTTTTTCCACGCTTTGGCGAGCGTAACGCCATTTTCTCTCAATACCCTCATTATCTATCGGATAAATGTAAATTCCGTCTTTTTTGTTTTCTTCTCTATCTGGGTGAATATCGTTCGGCACAACATTACCAAATCCGATAACTTCTCCATCTTTGATTATTATTGGATAAAAACAATTGCGAGCGTCAGTTCGCAATGACTCGCCGCCATTATCTCGCAATCCTCTCCAGCTAACATCGTCCCCATCAATAACCCTGTCGCCGATTGTTTTTAGATTTTTTGGTATAACAAAAACTGCATATTCGTGAGTATAAGAAAAGTTCGTGCCCTGTACTCCACGAGGATTATGGACAATCGTAATCGTATGTTGCTCGTGTGCTGGAAATAATTGCTCAATCAAAACTCCCAAATGTGCCTGTTCGTTATCATCAATCGCACAAATTAGAACACCGTCGTCTTTCAAAAGATTTTTCGCCAAATTTAGGCGGTGGCGCATAAACGAGAGCCACTTGCTGTGGCGGTATTCGTCGTCTTTGTCTACATAGTCATTGTTATATTTCCAGTGTATTGTACGGCGGATCAATGTAGATGAGATCAATGTTCTTTTTGTGGGTGTAGTTGAGAACCGAAAGCGCGAGATAGTTATCGCCCTCAATCATTAGGTTGTTCGGATACGCCCCGTCCAGATCAAGGCGGTTTTTGATGACCTCTTTCAGAACGGGTACTTGAGTTTTTGATTGTTCAACGACATCCTCCGCTTTGTCCTCAAAAACCAGCCCAAGATTGTTTTTCTTGAGTTTCCTGATTTGAGCTTCCAACTCTGCCATTTTCTTTTGTAAATTATTGTTCGCCATAATTATTTTGTGCTTGTGTTCTTTAGAAAACGCTCGAACTCACCTTTTGCAATACGAAATTCCTTGCCAATTTTATGAGCCTTCAGCTTCCCGGCTTTTATGTACCGATATATGGTCATGACATTCAGGCTCAACTTTTCAGCGAGTTCATACGCCGAGTAAAAATCCCTCTCGTTTTCTTGCATATAGCTATAATACTTTACTTTTCTTTACAAATCAACAAAATGCCTGGTTTCATCCTAATTTAATAGGTTATCCACAATAATTTGTTGAAAGTTTGCAAAATATTCTATACTATGATAGCATGTCTTTAAAGTCGAATTATAGGCATATATATAAACCAATAATAGCAAGTAAAAACCATTATGATTCACTCCTTTTCTTGCAAGAATTTTTACTCATTTGGAGAGCTGGGATTTCTTAATTTTGTCGTGAACGAAAATGCTCCCCAAAATAATGGGTATTTTAAGACAGGCTCCGGTGTTCGCCTGTCTAAAGTCGAAACCGTCATTGGTCCTAATGCATCAGGAAAAACCAATCTACTTAAGGTACTGCCGTTTCTGAAATGGATGATAGTTGATTCATTCAATTCAAAACCGGAGGATCTAGTAGTTGTACAGCCATTTGCTTTTGGCGACGCAAAAAAAGAGCCGACCGAATTGTCGGTGGTGTTTGAAATGGACGGAAAGATTTATACCTATAGTTTTACGATCGTGCAGGAACGAATTTTGTCTGAAAAGCTAGAACGCACAACCCTTGTTAAAAAGAAGAAAGGTACTCAAAAAGTATTCTCGCGCAAATGGAATTTCGATCAAAACCGATACGACTTTGAAGGAGAAAACTTTGAACTACCTAAGGGGTTTGAAAATCTATTACGCTCTAATGCGAGCGTCGTAGGTTCAGCTGCGCGATTAAATCATCAGGAAAGCCAGAACATTACAAAATATTGGCAAAAAATTGAAACGAATGTCGTCGAAGCTGGATGGACTGGAGATAATCTTTTACCAATTAAAACCCCTCAATGGTTTGAAGCTCTGATCTTCTATAGCAAAAACAAGGAACTCAAAGAAGAGGCGGAGAAATTATTGTCTCGTTTTGATTTGGGCTTAAACGGAATTACTTTCAAGGAACAGAAAGACAAAGATGGCCTGACAATAAAAGATGTCCAAGCCAAGCATTTGTTCAATGGCAAGGAACATTCCCTTTCGGTGATCTACGAATCGTCCGGCACAAAACAACTCTTTGTGCTTCTAAAAAGCATCTTAGCGGCATTGGCAGGAGGAGGCATTGCCGTTATTGATGAATTCGATGTAAATCTACACCCGGAAATGGTGATAGCTCTTTTTGATTTGTTCATACACCCGGAAACCAACCCCAATAATGCCCAATTACTTTTGAGCACTCATAGCCACTTGCTCTTAAGTAAGCTCGACAAATATCAAATTGTATTAGTGGAGAAAAACGAATCCGGAATGAGCGAAGGATGGCGATTGGATGAAGTATCAGGCGTTCGTTCTGACGACAATTACTTTACCAAATATATTGCCGGGGCTTATGGCGCTGTTCCCAAAATCTAATCTCTCCCATGAACTATGTCACGAACGAATCCTTGTAAGAAAAAACGTCGATCTGCCAATAAAACACTTCTTATGTTTGGTGAAGGGCTCGGCGAGGAACTCTTCCTAAAACATCTTCGTGGATTATATTCCCATGATAGCGGTGTGGCGGTGACTATACGAAACGGCAAAGGAGGAACTGCGACCGATATCGTCTCTAATGCTAACCGAGAGCCTGGAGATTTTGATCGCAGGATCGTTATTTTAGACAACGACAAAGACAAACAAGAAATGCAAAGAGCTCGAACTGAAGCAGGCCAGAAGGGTATAGAGCTTATAGAAAACTCTCCATGCCTCGAGGCTGTGTTATTAGCAATCTTGCGAGACGGAACTTCCTTTGCTAACAAAGCCTCTGCTTGGTGTAAAGATGAATTTGAATCTCATTATCTCGATAAACGTAAAAGGACAGAGATTATGGAATATGAAAAAACTTTCCCTAAATCGCTATTGGATCAGCGTCGGAAAAACGTCTCGGAGCTGAACCAATTAATTAGTCTGATGGAAGGAAAATAAAAGGTCGATATTATTAATCAAGGGAATAAATACCATGCCTAGATACATACGCAACGCAAATAAGCACTGGACTCCAACCGAGGAACACAAGTTGACGCAACTGGCTCGTCAGAATACGCCAACGCGCGTAATCGGCCTTAAGCTTGGTCGACCAGTTGGAGGAGTGCAGTCAAAGGCAAGCGAGCTTAATGTGAGCTTACGACCATACAACCGTTCGCCCTACAATCGCAAAAAGTAAGATTAACTTTGTTCACAAAAAAGCCCCGCAGAGGGCTTTTTTGCGTAATTAGTATGGGCGCCAGCCTCCTCAAAATTATTACCAAATATATGCCAACGAATATTTAGCTCTGGCGAAAAATCACCAATGGCGCAATTCTGTTTTAGAAACTCTTCTTACTTCGGTTCAAACTTGGACATCTGGCGGTGTTTGTTGGACAAAGTTCGAAACTATTTCGAGCAAAATCCAAATGATTAAAACGAATAATGCGGACTCGGCAGGGCGAAACAATTTGTCTGGGGGAAAGGATTCGCCCTGCCTCGACTGATTTCCCGCCCGCAGGAGGGGTCTGGGGAGGAATGCGGGCGGGATTCGGACTGGGGGTTTTCGGAAATTCGGCGGCTACTATCTGAAAAATCCAAAATGACTTGCCACTGCGATATAAATTAGGGCAAGCACAAAAAATATCGCAAGCCCCGCTAGAATTGCATTGTGAGAACCAATCTTTGGCGAAAGATACGCAACGGCGAGCATATACGGAACCCATGACACAAGCGTTCCAACAAGCACCCATTTGGCATGTTGGCTAACCGCCACGCTTCCCTGTGTTTGCCCGATAAAAAAATATGCCACGAGAGTAAATACGGGAATAAGCGTGGCAAGACCGGAAAGTGTCCTTTGCCCGCTTTCTTCAAGTGCCACGATAATCGTGGTGAATAATCCGCCAGTGATGAAATAAATAATGAGGTTTGAGATGTTCATATATTAGCGTGTCTTTTCTTTACCTTCCAAAATTTTTCTATACAATGCAAGAGTTTTTTCAATCATCACATCTGATCTAAATTGTTTTGCAGTTTCTTTCGCAGATGAGGCCATACGATGTCGCAACGGAGTATCTCTGAGTAATAGATTTATTTTCTCCTCAGCTTCTTCCTGGCTATGAACAATAAACCCATTCTCTCCGTTGCTGATAATTTCAGGGGCTACACCGACAAAAAAACTAATCGGTACTAAGCCTTGCGACATTGCTTCAATCAAACTCAACGAAAATCCTTCATAACGCGAAGTTAAAAGCGCGATGCCCCCCGCATATTTTTGAAGTAAAGTTGGGATACTGTCTTTTGCGGCATTCGCTGTGATGGAATGACTTGGAATATTATCTTTCATCCACTTCACTAACTTTTTATTTCGTGACATTACCACTGAAAACTTTTCAACTCCAGGAAACCGTTCAAAAAGCCAGATAAGTCGGTCAACTCCTTTTAGTTTCAGCGTAAATGGGTCTTCTCCGATTCTGCCAAGAAAAACAAGAGCTGGGTCATTTTTAAAATTTACATTTGAAGTCTCAAACCAATAATCCTCAATAGCATTGTGAATAACTTCGATTTTTTCGGTTGCAATACCAACTCCAACAAGATCCCTTTTTACTATTTCTGATGTTGCGATAATATAATCCGCGTGCTCTGCCGCATACTGCTCAATGGAAGCGATGTCGTTAAGTGGACGGCGTGTTTTTATGTTCAGTTCGCGGATTGCGCCAGCTTGTTTTAAGCGGAGAAAAACTTCACTGCATCCGTTTTCCAAAAGGTTCGTTTTCGGCACGGCTCGCAAAAAACCAACGGTAGTCGATCCAAAATGCGATACGACTGGCTTGGAAAAACGGAGAAAAGCGAGCGGGGTGTATGTTGTTCCCTGAATAATATCGTGCCGTAATATCTCATTGCGTTTTTCCAGCAGAGAATAAAAAAAGAGAATATTATTGATACCCTTAAAGTGGACGGGCGTATCAGAAAGCAAAAATTGCGGATAGAAGTTATTTACCTCCGCGCCTTTTTCGCGCAGTTTGCACGCGATAAGATCATTGATGAAATGTGCGCCTGTTCCTATTTTTTTGTCGCTATGGATAAATGCAATTTTCATAATTTATATTATTTTTCTCCAACGCTTAAACGCTTTTATGTCGGCAGAATTTAGATCAAACCATTCTCCATTCATTCTTTTTGTCTCAAATCGTCTGTGCCAATACGCTTCAACTCCGCTAGGGTCATCGGTTTTAATTTCGTGGATTAAATCCAAATTTTCAGGCAACTGAATTTTAAGTTCATTCCCTCTACGAACAGTGTCGTTTGTTTTTCCGATTTTATAATATTTACCATGCTTGAAAAGATAAACTGCGCCCAGAATTTCTTTGCTTTTATCACCAGATTCTTCCTGCTCGCCAGTTTTCCCAGAAACTTCCTCACATAATTCAATTATATCTTCGTAGCCACTTTTACCCTCACAGTATTCAGCTAATTTTAGGGAAAACTGTTGCTTAGAGCCAAAAGCGCGAGTGAAAGCGGAATTGTCAGGAAATTCTTGGTTGTTTATTTTTTCTATACGAATTTCTCTGGTGGTGGGAAATTTATTTAGTTTCCGAGCAAGAGAAATAATTTTTTCAAAGAGAAATTCGTCTGAATAAGCGACTTGTAGTTGATTCGGCGAAAAACCCGCTTCTTGTTGTGCTTTACCAAATTGTGTCCAATATCTCTGCCAGTCATAGGGTTTTATTCCCGTTTCTTTTTCAAATCTACCCATACCCAAAGGTTTCCCACCATTCTCTTTAGCGGTTTTTTGAATTGCATTGATAATATCTTGTTTGGTAAGCATAAAATTATTTCAAAAGTTCTTCCATTGGAACGCCTAATGACTTGGCGATTTTTTGGATTGTTTGAACGCTTGGTTTTGTAACAACACCACCCTCAATTTTTGTAAGGGTAGAGTATTTGATATCCGCTTTCTTCGCCAAGCCGTCCTGCGTCAATCCTTGTTTTGTCCGTATTCGTTTTATGTTTTGTGATATAGTTGCCATAGTATCCAAATTTTGATAGTATTATCTTATGAGAAGATTCTTTCTTTGCTCACAAAACAATGATAGCAAAAATTATGGATTTTATCAATCTGTATTTTCTGATTTTGTAGCCGCCGAATTTCCGAAAACCCCCAGTCCGAATCCCGCCCGCATTCCTCCCCAGACCCCTCCTGCGGGCGGGAAATCAGTCGAGGCAGGGCGAATCCTTTCCCCCAGACAAATTGTTTCGCCCTGCCGAGTCCGCATTATTCGTTTTAATCATTTGGATTTTGCTCGAAATAGTTTCGAACTTTGTCCAACAAACACCGCCAGAAATCGAAATCGCATTTTGAAGCCGAAATGGGGTCGGCACGAAGTGCCGACACAAATGTATTCCCCCCAAAAAATCCAGAATCCAAAAGGGTTTTCCACGCTCCGCGTGGCTCCTCGTTTGCCAATACAATTATGAAAAATCAAACCAAAAAGTTTTTTATTTATACTCGCAAGTCTACGGACGACAAAGACAGACAAGTCCGCAGTATTTCTGACCAGTTAGCGGAACTGAAAGATTTGGCGTTGAAAGAACAACTAGAAATTGTTGATGTCTTTGTCGAAAAGCAGACCGCCAAAATACCGGGTCGCCCAGTATTTAACGAAATGATGGAAAGAATGGAAAAAGGTGAGGCGTCTGGTATTTTGGCGTGGCATCCCGATAGACTTGCTCGCAACTCGGTAGATGGAGGAAAAATTATCTACCTCGTTGATACTGGTGTCATTTCAGAAATGAAATTTCCAACTTTTTGGTTTGATCCGACACCGCAAGGAAAATTCATGCTCTCAATCGCTTTTTCGCAATCCAAGTATTATGTGGATAATTTGAGCGAAAATATAAAACGAGGTCATCGCAACAAAGTGAAAGACGGAATATGGCCTCAAATGGCTCCGCTCGGATATGTGAATAAAAATAGAAAGATTATTCCCGACGAAAATATCGCACCTTTAATCAAGAAAACATTTGAGGCATATTCGTCTGGGTCTTTCACTTTGCGACAGCTTCGAGACAAATTTAATGCAATTGGATTGAAGCGAAAAAGCGGAAAGGAACTTGCGGTGTCGAATTATCAAAAACTTTTGAAAAACCCGATTTACACAGGATTGATGTTGTATAACGGCGAAATCCACGAAGGCAAACACGAACCGATTATCACAAAGAAACTTTTTGATTCCGTTCAGGAAGTGATGATGAGAAAATCTAAACCTCACTCCAAAGGACTAAAGCCATTTTTGTATAGAGGATTTTTCCGTTGTGGAGAATGTGGCTGTTTTATCACCACCGAAACACAAAAAGGTCATAACTATTTGCGATGTACCAAACGGAAAAATCCTTGCTCACAAAAATATACTCGTGAGGAAATCATCACTTCCGAAATTCAAAAGGAAATCAAAAAAGTTTCTTTGCCAGACGATTGGGCTTCTTGGATGTTGGCGGAAAACGAAAAAGATAAATCAGTGGAAGCCCAATCGTCTACGCTTTTTGCGGATAAAACAAAAGCCGATATTTCTCTTTTGGATTCTAAAATTGAGAAGCTGATGAACGCTTATCTCGAAAATGCTCTTTCGCTAGACGAGTATCGAAATATGAAAAACAAACTTGTGAATGAAAAACAGCTTCTCAAAGAGAAATTATCGGCTTTTGAGCAAAAAGCGAATAATCGGTTCGAACTTACCGAAAAGTTTTTGAAATACAATATGGAATTGGCAAACGAGGGAACAAATGAAGAAAAACTTCATTTGTTCAAAAAAGTCGGTTCGAACTTTCAAATTAAGGATCGAACCGTACTTTTTGAGCCACGCGGAGCGTGGAAAACCCTTTTGGATTCTGGATTTTTTGGGGGGAATACATTTGTGTCGGCACTTCGTGCCGACCCCATTTCGGCTTCAAAATGCGATTTCGATTTCTGGCGGAGGCGGGAGGATTCGAACCTCCGAAAGGATTGCTCCTTTAACATCTT
>JASJPP010000021.1:0-3862 GCA_031432155.1 Patescibacteria group bacterium
GATCAGCCGGAACCGAAAACAATGATCGCCAAAGCATTTCTCGCCGGCGCCGCCATCACTATCCCCGCCGTTTTATTTCAATCATTGACGCAGAATTGGCTGAAAATCGCCGGGGTTGATCAATACGATTTTGTTTCTTTTTCGGCAATGGCCGCGATTGAAGAAATACTGAAATTTTTAGCCGCTTATTTTATAGTCAGAAAAAGCCGGTTTTTTAACGAACCGATTGACGCGATGATTTATATGATCGCCGCCGCCCTCGGTTTCGCAATGGTGGAAAATATGGCGATAATGTTCGGCGCGAAACAAATTTCGGAAGCGGTCGGCGTTATTATTCTTCGCTTTGTCGGCGCCACCCTTCTTCACGCCCTTAGTTCCGGCATTGTTGGATATTATTGGGCCAGAAATTTGATAAAAAAAAGAGGGCTGATATTAAAAGGTCTTGTTTTGGCCACCCTATTGCATGGGTTGTTTAATTATTCTATAATATTATTTATGGAAACGATGATTTATCCGATACTCTTTTTGATGATTATCGCTTTATTTGTATTCTGGGATTTTGAAAAAGCGAAAAATTTCGTTCAAGAACAGGGATTTGAGGATGAATAATGTAAATTTTGCGTTTTTTATTGAAAATTCATATAATTAATAAAATAATGAACGACGAATCAAAAAACTTTTTTGAAAAACTGGCCGGCATCAGCCGCGACGACGAAGAATTTGAGCCGAAAATCACTGAAACCGATTCGGACGACAACATATTTGAAGATGCCGAAGGCCAGCTGGCCGTTGACGTTTATCAAACGCAAAATTCCTTCATAATCGAATCAACCATCGCCGGCGTCAACCCCGAAGACATCGATGTTTCCATTTCGCCGGATTCGGTCAATATCAAAGGGAAAAGAGAAAAAGAAGAAAGGGTGAAAGATCAGGATTATCTTTGCCAAGAATGCTACTGGGGGAGATTTTCCCGCTCCGTTATTCTGCCGGAAGAAATCGATCCGGATCGCAGTCAAGCGATTATCAAAAATGGCCTGCTGAAAATAACCCTGCCAAAGGCCAATAAAAAGAAAACCAAAAAATTGAAAATTAAAATTGATTAAAAGAGCGATTTAAAGGTCGCTCTTTTTCGTTCTTTGTCATCTAAAAAAGAAAGGGGGTGGAAAATGAGAGACGTTAGGATAAAATTGAAGAACGGAAAAATTGTTTTTGTAAAAAACGGGCATAGGCAAATCCTGAAAGAAATAAAAAATCTTGCTGATTGGCAACACAAGATAGAAGTTTACGTCAACAACAACAGAAACGGCGAAGCAAGATTTTTAGAAATCAGTTTCACAGAGATCGCGGAAATCTTTTAAGCGTCAGGGACGACACTTACGAGAGCGCCAAGGAAGGCGCTCTTTTTTTATTCTTCTATTTTATAAACTTCCGCGTGTTCATGGGTCGCTTCATCGGTTTTAATCGCCACTTCCTCGCCGGCCTTGCCGGATTTAACCGGTTTATGCTCAACCTGCATGGAATTGACTTTTTGGCTGAATTCTTTGCCGCCGTGCGAAAATTTAACGGCATCGCCGACGGAAAGTTTTCCGGTCAACCCGACCACCGCCACCATCGCCTTGTCGAAATAATGAACCACTTTACCGATTTTCTTTTCCATAATTTTAGTTATTTATTAAATCGGCCTTTGTAGTGATGAAAAATGTGCCCGGGGGGAGAGTCGAACTCCCATGCCTTGCGGCGCACGATTTTAAGTCGTGAGTGTATACCATTCCACCACCCGGGCGTTTTTTTTGAGGCGTCGGTGGGAATCGAACCCACGAATAAGAGTTTTGCAGACTCTTGCCTTGCCACTTGGCTACGACGCCCTTTCTTCTTTTATTTTATCTTCCAATAGAATTTTTTCAACACCGGCGGCTTTTTCTTGTCCGTGATCCGGTTTAAAAACAATTTCAGGCATCGGCTTAACGTTAATTTTTTTCATTAAAAGATATTGGAGGTGGCGGGAAGTTTTTTTAAGAATTTTTTCAACCTTGTCAAAATCTTTTGACGGAATAACGCTGAAATAAACAATCGCCGCTTCAAGCTTTTCACCAACCTCAACATCGGTAATCGTAACGAAAGAACCGAAAAAATCAATTTCTTTGACGATGATTTTGCTTAATTCTTCCTTGATTAAATTGGCAAAACGCTGACGGCGATAATTCATAAATCATAATCGCGTTACCAGTTTGTCTCCGACATTAACGGCCGCGTCCGCTTCAAAAAGAAGACCGCATTCTTTGTTTTGAGGCACCGCGCCGACGTCGTTTTTTTGATGCTGAAGATTCACGATTTTCCCCCTTCCTATTTCTTCGCCATTTCTAAAAATTTCCGCCGCGGCGCGGTTTTTTAATTCGCCGGCCGATACTCTGCCTCCGACAACCTGCTTTCTTGGATTAGAATTCGAAAAAACCGCCAGAATTTCAAGTTCGGCGCTTACGGCCGATTCCCCGCCGACAGTTATTTCTTCTTCCAGTTTTTTAAAAAGATCGTAAATTATTTCCGAAACGATTATTTTGACGCCCTGCGCTTTGACGAATGCTTCCGCCGCTTTGGCGATTTTCACCTTAAATCCGAATATCGCCGCTCCGGCAATTGAAGCGATTTTTACGTCGCCGTCGGTTATCTCCCCCAAAGAAGCGTCTACGATTTTAACGCCTTTAATGTCTCCGATAATTTCTTTTAATGTTTCAAGCGATCCGCCAACATCGGCTTTTAAAACAACGTTAAGCCTTACCGATTCGCCGTCCGTTAAATTAACGATTTTTTCTTTTTCCATAACCGGTTCAAAAACCATCAATTCAACCTTGCCGCTTAAAAATTCCTCCCCGACTTGAGGCAAATCGTCAAATCCCAAAATCAAAGCGGGGCTGGAAGGAGAAAGCTCGGAAACGCGCTCGCCCAAAAAATTCTCCAAAATTTTCACCTTTCCGACGGCTGTCGACGTCGCAATATCGTCGCCAATCCGCAAAACGCCGTCTTTGACGATAACAACCGCCGTTATTCCTTTTCTATTGTCTTTTTTGGACTCAATAACCACTCCTTTTCCGCCTGTTGCCGGATTATAAGTCAAATTTTCGATTTCAGCGGCCAATAACGCCAAATCCAAAAGCTCGTTTATCCCCTCTCCGGTTTTCGCCGAAATCGCTTGCCAGCTTATGTTTCCGCCAAATCCTTCCAATAAAACTCCCGCCTGCATCAAATCGTTTTTCGTCTTTTCAAGATCGATGTTTGACTTGTCTATTTTATTGATAGCCACTATAAATGGCGTGGAAGTCGCGTTTAAAATTTCAATTGATTCTTTGGTCTGCGGTTTCACCCCGTCGTCGGCCGCCACCACCAAAATCGCCAAATCGGCGATTTTCGCTCCCCTGGCGCGCATTTTTGAAAAAGCCTCGTGTCCGGGCGTGTCTATAAAAGTGATTTTTTTCGCTTGTCCCGAGCCCGCCGAAGAATGATTTATTTCGTAAGCGCCAATGGATTGAGTTATACCTCCGGCTTCCTTGGCCGCGACATTAGTCTTGCGAATATAATCCAAAAGACTGGTTTTCCCATGATCAACATGGCCAATTATAACCACAATCGGCGGTCTTATTTCCTTTTTGTTGTTATTTTCGTTTTTTTCAGATTCATTAAACATATTCGTAGAAAATATCATATTAAAAATAAGAAAACAAGCTATGTCTTGATTCACGCCCCGCAATCGTCTATCCTTAAAATAATGTCGGAATGGAGGCGTGGCTGAGCGGCTGAAAGCAGCATCCTGCTAAGATGTTAAAGGAGCAATCCTTTCGGAGGTTCGAATCCTCCCGCCTCCGCCAGA
>JASJPP010000022.1:0-1441 GCA_031432155.1 Patescibacteria group bacterium
CAGGACTTTGTTAGTTTTCCAATTTTTTCTTAAAGCGCTGAGATTGGATTTTGTATAAAGAGGCAGCGAGATCCTTGTTCTTTGAGAGTAAGAAGGCAGAATCTATGATAATAAGAGAGGCCACCGCCTGCTTGCATTCACTTATTGACTGAGGCTGAGAATAGAGTATCTTAGAGAGACAGCCGTTTTGCTTAATCCAGTAAGTAAGAGTCCAGGCCAGGAATGCCATAATCCAGTGTCTTTGGATCTGTTCCTGCTGATGGACTTGATACTGGTCAAAGCAAAAAGAATCCTTAAGCTCTCTAAAAGCCTCTTCAATGCCCCAGCGCAAGAGATAGGTGGTGATGGCCGTTTTCACGGAGATTGCCTGGTCAGAGGCGATAAGGATATGGACATCCTTATCGTCATGCTCCGACCATTTGTCAAAGACAAAGATAACCTGAAGTTCGGTGGAGCAGTCTTTGAGCTTGGTTCTCAAGGCATAGGTCAATACGGTTTTCTCCTTGCCGTCAGCCTGAGGTAAAGATACAGGTTTAAGCTTATGCTTATAGAATTGCCTGATGAGAGGTATAATCTCATTGCCTTTAAGATAGCGCCATTGTTTAGTTTGAGGGTGGGTAAAGAGGATAGAGCGATTAACCTTAACCTCTGCAACTAAGGAGAGTTTCTTAGAGGATACAAACTCAATCAATTCGGTTGAGGTGTACCAGCTGTCAATAACCACGGAAGAAAATGGAATGGCTTTGGCTACGGCGTCGTCAATAAGCTCTTTGGCCAGGTCAAGCTTGGATTTGAAGTTCTTAGGATTGTCTGTGGTGATAGGCAGGTAGGATTTAAAATCCACAGGGAAATGCTTTGAATTTGAGACAAAGCAAGAGGCAACGGCAACATTGCAATTTTCTTCTCTGCCCAAGGTGCCGCAATATTGAAACTTGGCACCTTCAGTTTTTTCAGCGTAAGGTTTAGGGCAGGCAGTGTCATCTATGGCTAATACGCCTTTATTGTATGCCCGGGTAGTTCTTTGATTCTGGAGGATGGCAATCCTGACATCGTTTAGTTCTTTAATGTTCCAGTTTCTTTCCGAGAAGAAGTACTGCAGTTTTTGATAATTTGTATGGGTGCTATTAGCAATTGCGGCAAGAGATAGGCGTTTGTAGTCTCTAAACATTGCGTAGATGAACTCGCGGAACAACGTTCTTTGGTTTTTTGTGGAAAATACGCCATCAAAATGTTTTAAGAATTTATCGATAAAATTGAGGCGCGGGTTTAAAATAGGCATATGCGTTGCTCCTGGTTAAGGTGGTTAGTAATGCGATATATGCCTATAGAATAGCAGAAGTTATGGTAAAAAATCAAGCGAAAAAATGACGCAACGCATTGAAATTGCGTAACTTATGATGCCACAAAAGTTATGACTATTACTATTTTAAAAATAATCTCA
>JASJPP010000023.1:0-1594 GCA_031432155.1 Patescibacteria group bacterium
ATCCTGTCTTCATTATGGTGATAAATAGGCCTGATTTCACAGAAGCTTTTTAATTGATGAAAACTTCTCTCTATCTCCATCCTATTGCGGTAAGCGTCAATAAGTTCTTTAGGGGAAACGGTTTTTAAGTTAGTCATTAAACAATAGACGCCGTCTAATTTTGCCGCATCGGCAACAGCTTTTTTTATAATTTTGTAACTGATCTGGAATGTTCTTTCTTTAGCGATTAAACGAAAGGAGAATAAATTAGACGCGCAGCGTTTTTCCAGGTATCGCCTAAGTTCTTCGCGCAGCAGCTCTCTGTGCCTTCTGCCTAAAGCTTTGGATAATTGCTGGTTTTTATGATCCAGGTATTTCTCGATAGATGCTATTTTATCCATGCGGCAAAGCCTTTCTGTGAGGAATTTCTCGGGATTAAAGCAAAGAATATACCTTTTGCCTTCTTGAGGCGGTAATTCTTTGTAGTATGCCCTCTTGGAATGGCAGGTAAAATAATCCTTTTTGCTTTCGACATTATTTTCGTTTATGCTTGTTAAATAATTCCAAGGTATTCCTTTAAGCTTGGCTATAGAATTCTTACGTAAGCTAACGCAATAATCAAAACCTTCAGCTTGTATCTTCTCCATATTGGCTATACTGACCATGCCTTTATCCATAATTAAGCAGACCTGCTTTATATTAAAAAGTTTTTTAAGCTCATCGACGAATCCTTTTACCGTTTTAGTATCCGCGGTATTTCCTTCAAAAACCCGCCAATAAAAAGGGAATCCTTTTTTGGTTACGGCTAAGGCGAAAATAATCTGTTTTTTATCGCCGCGATGGTCTCGGGATAAACCATAAGCGGCTAAATTGCTGTTACTATGTTCAAAATAACTGGAGGTTATATCATAAAATACCAGTTCGTAATTATCTAAACCGAGAGTATTGATCTTACTATATAGATGCTGCTGTATTTTTGGGATAACTAAAGCCAGGCCGTCCAATGCCCGGTATATCTTAGTGGGATTAAGGGTTAGGCTTAAAAGCCGCGGAAGGATGGTTTCTTCGTACCAGCGGCTGACTTGATAATCGCTTTCTGGGGATAGAGAGCGGTTAATAGCCAAGACTTCAATTGTTTTATCTTCTATTAAGCTGTCCAAGCCCCAATATTTCCATATTCCATCGAGTATGGCCACGGCTAAATATTCAAAAGACTTCTTACAGGTTAATTCTTCCCAGGAAAACCTTTTTCCGGCTTTGCCGGCTAATGAATTCTTGAAAAAAGCTACTTCATTCGGTTTAAGCCTGCCTAATTGCGCTATGGTTTTATGCCTGACCTTTTTTTGTTTCTTATCCCAATAGGTTTTTACTAACCGCCAATAGCGGTATTCGCCAGACGCCTTTTTAATGATAGTTTCCCTTAAAAACATATTTAGTACCTCCTGATTAGCACTATACATATTTATATCATTACACGATATAAATGTCAAGATAAATTTATCAAATAGTTAGCACTATATAAAAGGCAAAAAAATATATGCCGACTAGCCGATAATCGGCGATAAAAAGGAGAGGAGGCAAGATATTGTACTAAATTTTTGGCGAAAAAGGCTTG